>CBFDBC010000029.1:0-22818 GCA_965602945.1 uncultured bacterium
CGGAGCTGGTAAAGGAGGATCAGATCCTGTTCGGGTTCCACCACCTGGCTGTGTCCCGCAAAAGCCTGGTGGAAGGCCTCCTGAAGAAAAACGTCACCATGATCGGATATGAAATCATCCAGGACGAGGATTCCAGCCTCCCGTTCCTGGAAAGCTTGAGTGAGATCGCCGGTCAGATGTGTCATGTCATAGCCGGTCATCACCTGCAAGCCGACCAGGGCGGCCGGGGACTGCTCATCGGCAGCGTCGTGAGCGTACCCCCTGCTACGGCCGTGATCGTGGGCAGTGACATTCTGGCCCGCAGCGCGGTACGGGCGATGCTGGGCGCGGGCGCGCACACCATCGCCCTGGGAAGACAAATGGACAAGCTGCGGGAGATCGAGCACCTGACCGGAGGACGTGCGGTCACTCTGATGGCCAGCCAGTACAATCTGGCTCGCATGACACCGGTCGCTGACATTCTGATCGGAGCGGTCCTGAGGCCCGGTGAGCGGGCCCCAGTCCTGCTCTCGCGCGAGATGGTGAAATCCATGAAAAAGGGCTCCATCCTCATCGATCTCTCCATCGATCAAGGCGGATGTGCGGAAACCAGCCGCCCCACAACCCTGGAACAACCCACCTATGTGGAAGAAGGCGTCACACATTACTGTGTTCCCAACATCACTTCGACCGTGAGCCGGACATCCACCAAGGTCCTCTCCAACCTGGTCGTTCCCTACCTCCTTCAGATCGGAGAGCTGGGGCTCCAGGGAGCCCTGGAATCCGATCCCTCGCTCGGGAGAGGCATGTACATGTACAAACAGAATATCATCAAACGGAGAGTCGCGGAGCGTTTCGGCTTTCCGCACGAGGACCTGGCTTCCTGAAGGTCAGCTATACACACACAAAGGAAGGATCATGGACAGCATGTTCAACGAATTCGGGACAGAACAGAAAGAACTCATCCACATTCTCCATCAGGTACAGTCGGATCTTGGTTATATCCCCGCCGAGGCCGTCGGCCGCATCGCCCGGCATCTGAATATCTCGGAGAGCGACATCTACGGGGTGCTGACGTTCTACAAGGCGTTCAGCCTCAAGCCGAAGGGGAAGCACGTCATCACCATCTGCATGGGGACGGCCTGCCACGTGCGCGGCGCACCCCGGATACTGGATGAGTTCGGCCGGCAGCTGGACATCGAACCGGGGGAGACCTCGGAGGACAATCAGTTCACCCTGGAGACCGTCAACTGTGTCGGAGCCTGTGCCCTGGGACCCATCGCCATCGCGGATGGGGAGTATCACGGCCAGCTCAAGACCGGCAAGATCGAGAAGATCATACAGACGGTAAGAGACAGCGAAGATACTACAAAGGGATAGCTCTGAAGACCAATGGCAAAAATCAACGTCACCAAACTGGAAGAGATAAGAACCAGGCTCGTAGAGGCACGCGAGGAAGAAAAGACCTGCATCACCGTATGTGGAGGCACGGGCTGCCATGCGTATGGCTGTTTGAAGGTAGCGGACACGTTCAGAGAAGAGATCCTTGAACGGGGCCTGCAGGATGAGGTCACCCTCCGCCTCACCGGCTGCCATGGTTTCTGCGAACGGGGACCTATCGTGGTCATCCAGCCAGAGGGGATCTTTTACCAGAGGATCCAGCTGGAAGACATCCCGGAGGTCATGTCCGAAACCGTCCTCCAGAAGAAGATCATCCCCCGCCTGCTGTACGTCGAGCCGCGGACGAAGAAAGAGATCGTGCTCGAGCGGGACGTGCCGTTCTACAAGAAGCAGAAACGCATCATCTTCGAGAACAACGGATTGCTCGATCCCACGGATCTGGAGAATTACATCGCCCTGGACGGCTACAAGGCCCTGTCCAAGGCCTTGTTCGAGATGACGTCCGAGGAGGTCATCGAGGAGATCAAGACTTCCGGGCTGAGAGGCCGGGGCGGGGGGGGATTCCCCTCAGGCAAGAAGTGGGAGGTATGCCGGCAGGTCCGGTCCGACACCAAATATCTCATATGCAACGCAGATGAAGGGGATCCCGGGGCCTACATGGACCGCAGCCTGCTGGAAGGAAATCCCCACAGCGTCATCGAAGGCATGATCATCGGAGCCTATGCCATAGGCGCCGGAGAGGGTTATATCTATGTCCGGATGGAGTATCCCCTGGCGGTGACGAACGTCACCCGAGCGATCCAGCAGGCCCGGGAGGTCGGGCTGCTGGGCGAATCCATCCTTGGTTCGGAATTCAATTTCGACATCCATGTGTTCAAGGGCGCCGGAGCGTTCGTTTCCGGTGAGGAGACCTCACTCATGGCCTCCATCGAAGGCCTTCGGGCGTTTCCCCGGCAGCGTCCCCCTTTCCCCGCTCAATCGGGGCTCTGGGGGAAACCCACCAACATCAACAATGTGGAGACCTGGGCCAATGTGCCCCCGATCATAAACCGGGGATCCGAGTGGTATGCCGGGATCGGGACCGAGAGCAGCAAAGGAACCAAGATCTTCTCGCTGGTGGGGAAGATCAACAACACGGGCCTGGTGGAAGTCCCTATGGGGATCACGCTCAAGGAGATCATCTTCCAGATCGGGGGCGGCATCAAGGACGGCAAGAAGTTCAAGGCGGTGCAGACGGGCGGACCCTCCGGCGGCTGCATACCGGCGGACCAGCTCGACCTCCCCATCGATTTCGACACCCTGGCCAAAGCCGGATCCATCATGGGATCGGGCGGGATGATCGTCATGGACGAGGACACCTGCATGGTGGATGTGGCCCGGTACTTCCTCCAGTTCACGCAGGAGGAATCCTGCGGCAAGTGCGTGCCCTGCCGGGTCGGGACCCGGGAGATGGTCAACGTCCTCACACGCATCACAGAGGGGGAGGGCCGGGAGGGCGACATCGAACGCCTGGAAGCCCTGGCCAGGACGGTCCACGAGGGCTCCCTGTGCGGGCTGGGGCAGACCGCCCCTAATCCGGTCCTCACCACCATCCGGTATTTCCGTAAGGAGTACGAGGAACACATCCAGAAGAAACACTGCGCGGCGCATGCCTGCAAAGAACTGACCGGGTATTACATCGATCCCGAGAAGTGTGTGGGCTGCCTCCTCTGTAAGAAGAGCTGCTCGGTGGATGCCATCACCGGCGAGCGCAAACAGGTACACGTCATCGATCAGGAGCTCTGCATAAAGTGCGGCGCCTGTTTCGATGTCTGTCCCCCCAAGGTCGGCGCTGTCGTCAAGCTGACCGGTCACAAGCGGAAACGCATTCTGAAGATAAAAGACGAAAAAACGAGCACGAAAAGAGTGGCCCAATGAAGATAACCATTGATGGAAAATCATTCGAGATCGAAGGGAAAAAGACCGTGCTGGAGGCGGCCCGGGAAAACGGCATCAGCATTCCCTCCCTGTGTGACCATCCCCGTATGATCCCGTTTACCGGCTGCCGTCTCTGTCTGGTCCAGATTAAGGGCAGCCGTGGATTCAAACCCGCCTGCAGCACCGAGTGTGACGAGGGGATGGATGTCAAGACCCGCACTCCCCGGCTCCTCCGGCTTCGCAGGGAGATCCTGGAGCTCATCCTGAGCGAGCACCCCAACGCCTGCCTGATCTGTTCGGAGAAAGAAAAATGTGACGATCTCAAATCCACCATCCGCAAGGTGGGCGAGGTCACCGGCTGTGTGCTGTGCACCAATAACGGGCGCTGCGAGCTTCAGGACATCGTGACCGAGATCGGCCTCGAGCGTGTCGGGCACCCCTCCGTTTACCGCGAGCTGGAAGTCCGGCGCAGCGATCCCTTTTTCGACCGGAACTACAACCTCTGCATACTCTGCGGCCGCTGCGTACGGATCTGCCGGGAGGTGCGGGGGCTGTCCACGCTGACCTTCATGCAGAGGGGTCCTGAGACCGTGGTCGGGACCGCCATGGACAAATCATTACTCCGGGCGGGCTGCCAATTCTGCGGAGCCTGCGTGGATGTCTGCCCCACGGGAGCCCTGACGGAAAAAAGCATGAAATACGAAGGACTCCCCGAGAAGACGGACCAGGCTCTGTGCACCCTGTGCAGCCTCGGCTGCCGGATGGATGTGCACACGCGGGGGAACCGCATCCTGTTCAGCCAGCCCTCCAAAGATGGCCCGGTCAACGAAGGACAGGCCTGCGTCAAGGGACGATTTCTGCTCAAGGATGTGGTTCACAGCCCCAAGCGCGTCAAGAAACCCATGATCCGAAAGAAAAAGGAATGGATCGAGGTGGACTGGGACGAGGCCCTGGGGCTTGTCGCGAAAAAACTCAAGGCCTTCAAGCCGGAAGAGGTGGCCCTGGTCGAGACGTCGCAGGCATCCTGTGAGGAAGGCTATGTCATCCGGAGCCTGGCAGGCGACACCCTCAAGACACGGAACCTTTACAGGCCTCACGAACAATCGCCTGCGAGTGTGTATAAAAACCTGATGGATAAAGCCGGAATCCAGGCCGGACTGAACTACGACGCTTCCGCAATCGAAGAGGCAAAAACCATAGTGGTGCTGGGGACCGATGTGGCGGCGTCCCAACCGATAATATGGCTGCAGATCCTGGACGCGGTCAAGAGCGGGGGCGCCGAACTGATCGTTCTGAGCTCGCCCGAGTTTCCCTTCAGCCGCTTTGCCGGGACCCGGCTTCGTCACCATCCCGGAAGTGAAATACCTGTTCTGACCGGGATCTCCAAACTTATTCTGGAGCGGGAAGACGACGAACCGGACGAAAAGGCGCCCGGTCATTCCGCCTTCGCCGCAGACCTGGGGGCCTGGAGCCTCAAGGATTTCGAGAAGAACACGGGACTCCCGCTCGAGGCTGTCCATGAACTTGCCGTTCGGCTGTCCGCGCCCGGCCCGGTGGCGTATCTTTTTGGGGCGGAAACGGCGTCAAGGCCGGATGGGGAAGCTGTCCTGACCGCGCTGTGGAACCTCTCCCTGCAGACCGGCGGTAGACTGGTGCCGCTGGGCCTGGAGAGCAACGAGCGAGGCCTTTTGGAGCTGGACAGAACCGGGGCCGGAAAATGGGCGGCTTCCGAGGATATCCTGCAGGCGCTGAAAGACAGACAGGTCAAGGCCCTGTATGCGACCGGACCCTTCAAGCTCCCTCGCCAGGCCAGGCCGGAATTTCTGGTGATGCAGACGGCGGTCTGGGACTTGGGAGCAGGGGGAGCCGACGTGATCCTCCCCGCGGTGACGTGGGCCGAAGAGGATGGGATCTTCGTGAACGCGGGGGGGCGGATCCAGCCCTGCCGAGGGGTCGTCGAATCCGAAGGCGCCGCCCGCCCGGGCTGGTGGATCCTGAACGAGCTGTCCCGGAAGATGGGAAACCGGGTCCCGGAGTATGACAAGGCCTCCGACATCTGGAAGGACATCCGCAGGGACGCCCCATCCCTGAACGATGTCAACGGGGCGTTTCTCAAAGACGGCGGAGACCTGTTCGTGAAGGAATCCCCCGTTGGGGAGCCGGCCTTCCTGCCGCCGGGTCAACCGGACATTCCGCCCCGCCCAAGCGACAAACACCCGCTGCTCTGGCTCAACCTGGCTAATCTGGACTCCTACCGGGGGCTGGTCTTCAGCCGGGAGGATAAGGGATTCCGTTTGTTCCGGGATGAGGCCCGGGTCCTTCTGAATCCGGAAGACGCGGGTATGATGGAACTCCGGAAAGGGGACGACGTCGTCCTCGAATCTCCGGCGGGCAATTTTTCCGGACATGTGCGTGTCGACGAACGCATCGCCCCGGGAACCGTCGTGACGTCCCTGGCTCCGTTCCGGTTTGTCGATAATCGGGCTTCTCACGTGTTCGCGGCGAAACTGAAAAGAGGAAAATAGTGATGACCAAGATAATTCGCAGGGAACGGTTGGTTCCCAATATCCATCTGCTCGAAGTCGAGGCTCCTGAGGTGGCCCGCCACTGCCGGCCGGGACAGTTCGTCATGCTCATGCCCGACGAACGGGGGGAGCGGATCCCGCTGACCATCGCCGACTGGGACGCGGAGAAGGGCACGGTCTCTTCTGTCTTCATGGCCGTGGGCACTTCCACGCAGAAGCTCGCGCTCCTCAAGGGGGGAGATGAACTGCCGGTCTATGTGGGCCCGTTGGGAAAGCCGGCGGAGATCGAAAAATTCGGTACCGTGTTATGCGCCGGAGGCTGCTACGGCATCGGCGCCATTTACCCCATCGTTCGCGCGCTCAAGGAGGCGGGCAACACCGTCTACACGATGATCGATGTCAAAGCCAGCTTCCTGATGTACTGGGAAGACCGGCTGAAGAGATTCTCCGATGAGTTCTTCGTGTCTTCCCGCGACAGCTTTTTTGACTGCAAGGATTACATCCCGAGTGTGCTCAACAAAGTCCTCAAGAAATCCGCACTCGACCGTGTGATCGCCATCGGATGCACCTATCTGATGTACAGCTGTTCGGAGGCGACGCGCCCCCGGGGGATCAAGACCATCGTCAGCCTGAATCCGGTCATGGTGGACGGGACCGGGATGTGCGGCGCCTGCCGCTGTACCGTCGAGGGCCGCACCAAGTTCGCATGCGTGGACGGGCCCGACTTCGACGGGCATGCCGTCGAATGGGATGAGCTGTTCTACCGTCGGAAGTCCTATTTCGAGGATGAGATCCGATCGATGTGTTACTGGGAAAAGGAAGCCCTTTTAGAAGAATAATCTCTGGAAAAGAATAAACATGGCAGACAAAAAGACTGAGCTATCGCCCGAGATCAAGGCACGACAAAAGACTGGTTTTACCGAGGAATGGCGCAAGGAAATGCGCAAATCCGTCCCCGTCAAAGAGCGGATGAAGATTTTGCGGCAGAAGATGCCGGAGAGGGGCCCGGATGAGAGAAACACGGATTTCCGGGAGGTCAACCTGGGTTTGAGGGCGGAAGCGGCCCAGAAGGAGGCCCGGCGCTGTCTCGACTGCGCGAATCCGCTGTGCGTGGCCGGCTGCCCGGTGGGGATCGACATCCCCGCCTTCATCAAACTCATCGAAGCAGGTAAATTCTCGGAAAGCGCCCGCAAGCTGAAGGAGACCAACAGCCTACCCTCGATCTGCGGGCGTGTGTGTCCTCAGGAGACCCAGTGTGAAGAGGTCTGCAATCTTAAGAAGGCCACGGGCGTGCCGGTCGGCATCGGCAATCTGGAACGCTTCGCCTCGGATGTAGAGAGACAGGAAGGCGAGGTGTATATCCCCACGATCGCGCCCTCCACCGGCCGCAAAGTCGCCATCCTGGGCGCCGGCCCGGCCGGATTGACCGTGGCGGGGGAACTTGCCAAGAAGGGACATAAGATCACCGTGTTCGAGGCACTGCATGTGGCCGGAGGAGTGCTGGTGTACGGGATCCCGGAGTTCCGGCTGCCCAAGATGATCCTGGAGGCCGAGGTCGATTACCTGCGTAAGCTGGGCGTTGAATTCCGGATGAATTATGTTGTGGGCATGACAGCCTCCCTGGACGACCTCAAGGCGGAAGGCTATGAGGCCTTTTTTGTGGCGACCGGGGCAGGGCTTCCCAACTTCATGCGGGTCCCCGGGGAGAACCTCATCGGGATCTATTCGGCCAACGAATACCTGACCCGTGTGAATCTGATGCGGGCCTACGACTTCCCCAACTACGACACACCGGTCTTCCCGGGTAAGCGTGCCGCGGTCCTGGGCGGCGGAAACGTGGCCATGGATTCGGTGCGCACGGCCAAACGGTTGGGCGCGGAGATGGCGGCCATCGTGTACCGGCGTTCCCGTGTGGAAATGCCCGCCCGCATCGAGGAGGTGCATCACGCAGAGGAAGAGGGCATCGAATTCCATTTCCTCACAACACCGACCCGATTCATCGGGGATGAGAATCACAAGGTCACGGCCATGGAGTGCCTGCGTATGGAACTGGGCGAACCGGACTCTTCAGGCCGGCGCCGGCCCGTTCCCATCGAGGGATCGGAGTTCATCATGGAAGTGGACATGGTCGTGGTGGCCATCGGCAACAGTCCCAACCCGCTCATCACTCAGACCACACCCGAGCTGGAGGTTGGGAAATGGGGCAACGTCGAGGTGGACTGGGACACCATGGCCACCAGCATGGAAGGCGTCTATGCCGGGGGTGACATCGTGCGCGGCGGCGCCACGGTCATCCTGGCCATGGGTGATGCCCGTGTGGCTGCCGGCGAGATGCACAAGTATCTCAACGGCCGTGGATAAACGCAGCTCGGCCGCCGCTTGGCCTCCACGGGATTCCGAGGAGCGCCGGTTTGATAGTTGATATGATAATTCTGAGGCCTTATGATTCTGCGTGAGGGAGGACGAACGTGAGTTGGGTGGATGGCTATAAAGAGAAGCTCGTCACCGCCGAAGAAGCCGTGGCAGAGATCAAAAGCCACGACCGGGTGTACGTCAGCGGGAACGCAGCCACCCCTTATGTCCTGATGAATGCCCTGGCGGCGCGCAGGGATGAGCTCGAAGGGGTGGAGCTGGTCCACGTACTGCTGCTGGGCCGGGATCCGCTGGGCACACCCGAGATGGAGGGCCATTTCCGGCACAATTCTTTGTTCGTCGGCCCGGCCGACCGCAAGGCCATCAACGAGGGCCGCGCGGATTATGTGCCCATCTTCCTCCACCAGATCCCCAACCTGTTCCAATCCGGCCTGATGCCCATCGACGTGGCCATGATGCACCTTTCCCCGCCCGATGAACACGGATTCATGAGCTATGGGGCCGAGGTCCTGTCGTCCAAGGCCGCCGCCGAGAACGCCAGGATCGTGATCGCCCAGGTCAACGAGAAGATGCCCCGCATCCTGGGGGATTCGTTCATCCATGTTTCACGGGTGCACAAGATCGTGGAGATGTCGGCCGATCTGCCCGAGCTGCACAAGAAACCCTTCAGTGATGTGGAGCAGAAGATCGGGGGCTACATCGCCGACCTGATCGAGGACGGGGCGACTCTTCAACTGGGCATCGGAGGCATCCCGGACGCGGTGCTGGCGGCATTGAAAGACAGGCGGGATCTCGGGGTGCATACCGAGATGGTCTCCGACGGTGTGATCGAGGCCATCGAGGCAGGGGTCATCACCGGGACCAGAAAAAACTTTCACCCCGGCAAGATCATCCTGACCTTCATGCTGGGATCCAAGAAGGTCTACGAGTTTGCGCACAACAATCCCATCTTCGAGGCGCATCCCACTGATTACACCAACCACCCCTTCAAGGTGGCCCAGAACGACAACATGGTCGCCGTCAACTCCGCCATCGAGGTGGACATTACAGGGCAGGTATGCTCGGATTCCATCGGGACCTACATCTACTCCGGTTTCGGGGGGCAGGTGGATTTTATTCGGGGAGCGGCCCATTCAAAGGGCGGCAAGCCGATCATCGCCCTGCCTTCAAACGCCAAGAATGGGGAGATGTCCCGGATCGTGCCGTTCCTCAAGAAGGGCGCCGGTGTCGTCACCACCCGGGCCGATGTGATGTATGTGGTCACCGAATATGGTGTCGCCTACCTGCACGGCAAGAACCTCAAGGAGAGGACCGAGATCCTGATCAACATCGCCCACCCGGCTTTCCGGGATGAGCTTCTCAGAGAAGCCAAGGAACGGAACCTCATACAATGAGACAACCCAACCTGTTCGGGGATGCCAGGGGACACATGGGGACCGACGAGTCCGGTAAGGGGGACTATTTCGGCCCCCTGGTAGCCGCCGGGGTGTACGTCCCGGCCGGGCAGGAGGATGTGCTGCGGGAATACGGGATTCGGGATAGCAAGCGGGTCTCCGACAACCGTGTGCGGGAGCTGGCGGAAGTCATTATGCAGGGCTACCCCCATTCCATCGTGGCGGTCGGGCCGGAGAAGTACAATGAGCTGTACGCCAAGTTCCGCAACCTGAACCGTCTGCTTGCCTGGGCCCACTCCCGAGTGATCGAAAACATCCTGCAGGACGTCCCCTGCACCCTGGCCATAACGGACCAGTTCGGGGACAAGTCGTTCGTCCAGAACGCGCTCATGAAGAGGGGACGCAGCATCGAGCTGGTCCAGAAACCCAAGGCGGAAGAGGACGTCGCGGTGGCCGCCGCCTCCATACTCGCCCGCAGTGAGTTCCTGCGGCGGCTTCATTTACTCTCCGAGGATGCGGGCATGAAGCTCCCCAAAGGAGCCGCGCCCATGGTCGAGGAGGCTGGTGTGGCCCTGGTCAAGCGGTATGGTGCTCAGGTCTTGGCCAAATTCGCCAAGACGCATTTTAAGACCACGGGGCGCATTCTCGCGGTCACACAGGACCCAGGGTAGTACTGCATAGAGTGGGAGGGCGGCATGGCCGAAAAAACCAGGCGGTTGTATTTCGACGATCCCTATCAGAGAGATTTCGAAGCCACGGTGCTGGCCTTTCGCCGGCATCAGGGGAAGCCGGCCCTGGTCCTGGACCAGACTTGCTTCTACCCGGAAGGGGGAGGTCAGCCCGCGGACAGGGGGACCATTGCCGGGGAAACCGTGCTCCATGTGATCGAGCAGGAGGGTGAGATCCTCCACATCCTGGAAAATGAAGTGTCGGAGAAAACAATCAAGGGAACGATCGACTGGGATACGCGGTTCGATCACATGCAGCAGCATGCCGGGCAGCATGTGCTGTCCCAGTGTTTCCATGAGCTCCTTTCGGGGAAGACCATGTCCTTCCATCTGGGCGAGAAGCTGTCCACCCTGGAGATCGCCATGAGCTCCATCACAGATCCGGATCAGGACAGGGTCGAAGCCTGCGCCAACCGTGCCGTGTTCAAGGACATGGAGATCCGGCCCTATTTTGTGGAAGGGGTGGATGTTGCCGGTGTTCCCCTGCGCAGGCCGCCCAAAAAATCGGGCCGCATCCGGGTCGTGGAGGTGGACGGTTTCGATTACTCCGCCTGCGGTGGGACTCACCCCAGGCGGACGGGAGAGATCGGGCTGATCAAACTGTTGAAGCGCGAGAAGATCCGGAACAACCTGCGGTTCGAGTTTGTCTGCGGGTTCAGGGCTCTTGAGGACTACGGCATACGGAACCGTATCCTCTCGGAGGTCGCCGTCAAGTTTTCCGCGGGTGAAGAGGACCTCCCGGTTGTCGTGGACAAGCTTTTGTCCGAACAGAAAGAGAATGCCCGGTCTTTGAAGAAACTCCGGAGCAGGCTGATCCAGCAGGAGGCCCGGGACCTGGTCAGGGAGTCCCGGGATCCGGTCATCTTCGAACAGTTCCAGGAGAGGCCGGCCCAGGATCTGCGGCAGCTGGCCCTGGAGGTGATTCAGAGCCCGGGCCGCGTTGTACTCTTTGGAATGCGGGCCGGAGAGCGGGCCCATGTGGTCCTGGCACGTTCCGAAGATGTTGCCTTTGACGTGCGGGAGCTCATCCCAGTCATCGCGTCACTGCTGAATGCCAAGGGCGGGGGCCGGCCCTCCCTGGTGGAACTGGTCGGGGACAGACCGGATTCTCTGGCTGAAGCACTCGAAGCCGCCCGCCAGAATCTGAAGATTTAACTCTACCCCGAAACCTGGATCATTCGTAGCGGAGACAGATGATCGGATCGGTCCTGGCCGCCTTTCGGGCCGGGAATATCCCGAAAAACAGGCCCACTGATACCGCCACGCCGACCCCCAGAAAGACGGACCAGAGAGTCACGGCGGCGGGCAGGGGAGTGGTGGCCCGGACGAGCATCGCGATCAGGAACCCTATGAGGACCCCCACGACCCCGCCGGTCCCGGTGAGGAAGACGGCCTCGATCAGGAACTGCTTGAGGATGTCGCCCGAACGGGCCCCTATCGCCTTGCGGATGCCGATCTCGCGCGTCCTCTCCTTGACCGTGACCAGCATGATGTTCATTACCCCGATACCTCCCACCAGAAGGCCGATGGATGAGATGACAACCATGACCATGTAGGCCGCGCCCGTCAGCTGGTTATAGAGTTCGATGATCGTGTCCTGCCCGAATACCGCGAAGTCATTGGGCTCTCCGAACGCCACCTTCCGCCGCCGGCGCAGGAGGTTGATGATCTGTTCCGTCGCCTCATCGTAGAGGCTGCGCTCGACCGGGGAGGCGAGGACCTCCAGGTTCTCTAAGTCATAGGGGAAATATTTCATGAGGGTAGTGATCGGCATCCCCACGAGGTTGTCACGGCTCTGGCCGAACATGGCTCCCCGCTTCTCCAGAATTCCGACGACGGAGAATTTTTCCGCTCCGATGCGTATGTCTTTTCCAATGGCGTTCGTGTGCGGGAAGAGCGTCTCGTTGACCTCGGCTCCCAGGACACAGACCTTGGAGGTGTGTTCGACATCCGCTTCGGTGATGAAGCGCCCCCTTTGGGCATTGTAGATGGAAATGACCTCCGGCCAGTGGGAATTCATCCCCAGGATGATGGCGTCGAGGATCTTGGTGCTCTGGTATTTGACGGTGACACTCTCGAAGATATCCACCACCAGGTCCACGGCCACGCCTTTGACGGCCGGGCATTCTGCCTGAATGGCCTCCACATCCTCCAGAGTCAGGTCTTTTCTCTGCCTTTCCTCCTCCGTGAGGTTCCCGGTCTGTATCCCGGGTTCGAGCTTGCTGATGATGATGAGGTCTGAACCCGCGGACTCCAGCTCTCCGAGGAATGTCTCGTTCAGCCCCTGTATGACCGAGACCATGGCGATGACGGTCATGACCCCGATCGTGATCCCCAGGAGGGTGAGGATCGAGCGCAGCTTGTGGGAGCGTATGGAATCCACGGCCATGCGGATGATCTCCTGCGCGATTCCCACCCTCATCGTTCCGTCCTCAGTGCCTCGATGGGATCGAGCTTGGCCGCTTTATTGGCGGGATATATGCCGAAAAAAAGGCCGATCGAAGCGGACACGCAGATGGCCACGATGATGGAGGCCGGATCGATGGTGGAGGGCAGGGAGGTGGCGGCCGACACGGCCTGAGCCAGTGCGAAGCCCAGGACGATACCGATGGCCCCGCCCACGGTCGACAGTGTGGCCGACTCGACCAGGAACTGGAACAGGATGTCGTTGCGTCTCGCGCCGATGGCCATGCGGATGCCGATCTCGCTGGTCCTTTCCGTGACCGCCACCAGCATGATGTTCATGACCACGATGCCGCCCACCACCAGGGCCAGGGAGGCGATGGCGATCATGGCGAAGTAGATCCCGGTAGTGGCGGATTTGTAGATCTCGATGAACTGGTCCGATGTCCGGAATGAAAAATCATCCGGCTCGCCGAAGGGGACGTGCCGCTTGGAACGCAGCAGCGTGCGGACCTCATTCTGCGCCAGCACCATCTGCTCCTGCGATGCCGTATGGATATTGATGTTGATGCTCTGCCGTGAGCCGTATAATTTCTGAAAGGTGGAGATGGGGATCCGCACGAAATTGTCCTGGCTGAAACCCAGGAGCTTGCCTTTGGCCTCGGCCACACCGATGATCTGGAAGTTGTGGCTGCCCACCTTGAGCCGCTTGCTCAGCGGGTCCAGATAGGGGAAGAGGTTGTCCCGCACATCGGCGCCGATGATGCAGACCAGCCGGGAGCTATCTTCGTCCTCCTTCCGGATGTGGTGGCCGCGTTCCATCTCCATGACGCTCCCGATCAGGTGGTCCTGGTGGGTTACCCCGCTGATCTCGACGTTTTTGAGATACTGATTCCTGTATTTCACGGAACGGACCGTGGACGCCTTTGCTCCGATCAGCTCGTAGTGCTGGCAGCGCCGCTGGATCAGCCGCATGTCTTCGAGGGTCAGGTTCTTGCGCTTCTGCTGCTTCCTCAACTCTTCGATGGAAAAGCTCCCGAACGAGATCCTGGTAACGGAGAAATCATTGGCACCGTAAAAGGAGAATTTTGTGTATACGTAGTCGTTGAGCCCCTGGATGATGGAGACCACCGCTATGATGGTCAGAACCCCGATTATGATCCCCAGCAGGGTGAGAAACGACCTCAGTTTGTGGCCCCACAGAGAGTCCATGGCCATGGAGATCGATTCGCCGACATGCACTCGCGCCATTTCTTACCCTAATACTCGTTTCTCATTCTACACTAACAGGTACGGGAGAGGAATCAAAAGGTTATGGGGGGCTGGCCTCATTCAGTCCGAGCGGAAGACCCGCCCACCACCCCATGCGCTCGGACTGAATACGGCCGGCTACCCTGAGGACACCGGATGGAAAAGTGTTGGTATGGGATAGATGAAGTGGCCGTTATTGCAGCCGGTTCAGGGAGTCCACAGGCGTAATAAAATCTGGGGCTTTTATGAAACTCGGAAATTCACTAGAATATTGAGAGGAGGTGGAGATGAGTGAAGGAAACGAAGCAGCCCGAGATGAGATCGCCGTTCCCTGCGTCTACTTCAAGGAGAGCGGGAAGGCCAACACCCGCCGTACCCTGGAGGTTGCCGCTCAGCGGGCCCGGGAACTGAATGTGGACCAGATCGTGGTGGCCACAACGGCCGGGGAGACCGGAGTACAGGCGCTGGATTATTTCCCTGGGGAAAACCTGGTGATCGTCACGCACTCCACGGGATTCGTCCGGCCCGACTTCCAGCAGCTGCCGCCGGATGTACGAAAGAAACTGGAAGACTCAGGGGCGCAGGTGCTGACATGCCAGCATGCCCTGGGAGGAGTGAACCGGGCGGTCCGGAAAAAGCTGAATACCTACGAGTTAGACGAGATCGTCGCCTTCACCCTGCGCCTGTTCGGTCAGGGCACCAAGGTGGCCGTGGAGATCGCCCTGATGTCAGCCGATGCCGGCAGGATCACTACCGAGCGCCCCTGCATCGCCATCGGGGGGACCAACCAGGGCGCCGACACCGCGCTGCTCCTGAAGGCGGCGCACGCACAGGATTTTTTCGATCTTCGAATCCTGGAGTTTCTGGCCAAGCCGCATCACCCCGCCTGAGCTTTCCCATGCAGGTCCGCCTCAACAAATACATCGCCCAATCCGGCCTGGCCTCCCGGCGCGCAGCCGATCGCCTCATCACCGAGGGGAAGATCAAGGTCAACGGCAGCGTCGTCAGTGTTCTAGGACACAAGATCGATCCCGTCCGGGACCGGGTTGAGGTAGACGGCCGGACGATTCATCCCTCTGAGGACAGGATCTATCTGATGCTTCACAAACCGCCCGGCTGTCTTGTGACCCGGAAAGATCCGTTCCAACGTCCCACGGTGATGGATCTTCTGCCCCCTCATGCCTCCGGCGCGTTTCCGGTCGGAAGGCTCGACCTGGAGAGCGAGGGGCTGCTCCTCCTGACCAATGACGGTGAGCTGGCCCACCGCCTGATGCACCCCAGATATGAAGTCAAGAAGCTGTACAGGATCAAGGTGAAGGGCCGGCCCGCAGATGCGAACCTGGAGGCGCTGAGGCAGGGCATTCACCTCTATGGAAAAAAGACGGCTCCCGCCCGGATCAAGGCGGTTTCTTTGGGGAGCAGAAACAGCTGGTTTGAGGTCGAGATCCACGAAGGCCGCAAGCGGGAGATCCGCCGCATGTTCGAATCCCAGGGACACATCGTCCTGGTTTTGAAACGTCTGCGTTTTGCGGGCCTTTCGCTTGGGAAGCTGGGCTCCGGGTGCTGGCGGGACCTGACCGGGCCTGAGATCCGGGCCCTCAAGAAGCTGGCCGGGCTCTAGTCTTTCTTGTTCTTGTCGTTTTTCTGATCGAAGGTCTTCCAGCTGCTGGCCAGGCGGCGCAGTTCCTGATCCACCAGGTAATGCACCGTACCCTCTTCGAAGGAGCCATCCTTTTTCCTGCGGCCGGCCTTGACTCCAGTCAGGATCTCGATCCCCGCATCGATGGTCTTCACGGGGTAAACATGGAAGAGGCCGTTCCGAACAGCCTCGACCACATCCTTGCGCAGCATCAGGTTGCCCACGTTCTGGTGGGGGATGACGACCCCCTGAGTCCCGGTCAGACGCCGGGCCTTGCACACATCGAAGAAGCCTTCGATCTTCTCGTTGACACCGCCTATGGGCTGTATCTCGCCCTTCTGGTTCAGCGATCCTGTGACCGCGATATCCTGGCGGAGGGGCAGTTTGGACAGGCTGGAAAGGATCGCATACACCTCGGTGGAAGACGCGCTGTCGCCGTCGACTCCGGAATATGCCTGCTCGAATGCCAGGCTGGCGGTGAGCGAAAAGGGTTTGTCCTGTGCGTATTTCCCGCGCAGGTAGCCGCCCAGGATCAGGACGCCCTTGTTGTGGGTGCGTCCGCTCAGGTCCGACTCTCTCTCGATGTTGATGACTCCCGCGCGCCCTACCGAGGTGGAGGCCGTGATGCGCGTCGGCTTGCCGAAGGCGGACTGCCCCAGCATGTAGACCGAGAGGCCGTTGACCTGTCCCACCGCGGATCCCTTGGAATCGATCATGATGGTGCCTTCTTCGATCATCTCCTGGATCTTGTCCTCGATCAGGTTTACGCGTTCGAAGCGTTCCCGGATGGCCTCTTCGATGTGTTCTCGATTCACGGTGGGGCTGTTATCTTTCCCGGCCCAATAATTGCCCTCCCGTACCACATCGGCCAGATGGTGGAATCGCGTGGAGAGTTTCTTGTGCCGGCCCGCCAGGCGGATGCTGTATTCCATGAGGGCAGCGATGCCCTGTTTGGCCACCGGGCGGAGCTCATCCTCTTCCGTGATCTTCCTGACAAAATCGGCGTACTCCATGAGGGTCTTTTTGTTCAGCGGGGTCACCGAATCGAACTCGGCCTTGATCTTGAAGATCTTCTTGAAATCCTCGTCCTTGTAGTACAGCAGGTTGTATAGGTACGAGTCCCCGATCATGATCACCTTCACGTTGATCTTTATCGGTTCGGGCTTGAGCCGTGACGAGGAGAAAAGGAACAGGGAAGCGAAGTTCTGGATCTCCAGCGTCTGGTTGCGGAGTGTGCGCTTCAGGGTGGGCCATACACCCGGTTCGAGCAGCGCATCCATGGCAGTGATGACCAGGTGGCCGCCGTTGGCCTTCAGGAATGACCCGGCTTTGATCTTGGTGAAGTCGGTCTGCATGAATCCGAACCGGTTCATGGAGGACTCGATGGACCCGAAGAGGTTCACGTAGTTGGGGTTGGTCTCCATGACCACCGGCGCCTTTTTCAGGTCTGAATTGTCGATGACCAGGTTCACTTCAAAGGGTAAGAAGGGATCCCCGGCCTCCTTGGATTTCTGCTCCGGTTTCTGGGCTTTGAAGAGGTCCACGTTCTTGTTGAGGTTTTCCTCGACATGGTCGAGGTAGTCGCCGATCTTCTCAAACTGGAATTTTTTCCGGAGATCGTCGATGGCCTGCTTAATGATAGGCGTGATGGACTTGTTGTCCCAGTCCTTGAGGAGCTCACGTGTCTTCTCCTCGGTTTCTTTCATGGACTTGAATACCTGTTCGAGCTTTCCGGTCAGGTCATCGTATTTTTTGTGCAGCTGTTCCAGTGTCGCCTTGGGGAATTTGTCTTCCCTGGTCTCGGCCGCCAGCTTTTCAAAAGGCGTGGGCTTTCCGTTGATGACGGGAATGAGGTCGGGCTTGACAAATGTGCCGATCTGGACCTGGATGACGGAAAAGCCTTCCTGGGAGACTTCTGCTTCGAATTTCTTCAGGGCCGCCTTCTGTTTGTTCTGCTGCTCTTCGATGATGCCATCCCTCTTCTCCGTATAATATGGGCTCTTCAGCAGCTCGGGGATGTTGATCTGCAAGGTTTCGATGAGCTGTCTCATCTCCTCCTTGAACAGCCTCCCCTTTCCGGCAGGAAGAGTGATCAGGGTCGGTTCGTCCGCAGCTTTGAAGTTGTTCACATACAGGATGTCGTCCGGTTTGGTCCTGGTCTTTTCTATCTTGTCCAGGAATTTCGTGATCGTGGTGGTCCGTCCCGTTCCCAGCATCCCGGTTATGAAGATATTGTAGCCCCGGCTCTTGATGTCCAGACCGGTCTGGATCGATTTCAGGGCCCGTTCCTGGCCTATGATGCCTTCACATCGTTTGCATTCCTCGGTCGTGTCAAAGGGAAGCAGCCCCGGATCGACGTTCTGATAGAGTTTTTCCGGCGAGAGTTCCTTTGCCTGGGGAGCGTCCTTCATGCCATCCTCCTTCGGATTTTGTGTGCATAAGATTATAACAGAAATCCGGGGGAACACAAACGCACCGCGGCAGAGCGGACAGTTGTGGTATTTCAGCGATTTATCTGAATCAGACCGAGTCTCTGGATGATTCACGTGTCGAGGTTGCTGCGGCGACAAGGAAGCGGCCCATGAAGCTGTAGATGTCTACCGCGAATGGGTTGTGACGAAGTCGATGTAGTAAGATCGGCCCGCCCGAAGGGTAAGAAACGCCGAAATTAATTTAGGTTTAAGAAGAGAGATGGGAGAAATATAGAAAATCATGAAATGACAGTGGGACTGTAGGGGTCGTTTTTTATGGAATATCGGCGGTTCTTATGAATTATCCAGAAGAATAAGTGCGTGCATTACGAGGAGTCATTTGTTAAGATATGTGCACCTTAGAAGAGCCTGAGGAGGGACGAACTGTGAGCGGCATACGTATCGATAAAGTCGAAACGAAAAAAGCCCTGAAGAAATTTATCAAGTTTCCCTGGACGATATACAAAGGAGATCCCAACTGGGTGCCGCCGCTGATCGTGGACGTCAAGGAGAGACTGGATCGGGATAAAAATCCCTTCTTTGAACACGCGGAGATGGATCTGTTCCTCGCGTTCAAGGATGATGTCCTCGCAGGGCGGATCGCGGCCGTCATAGACGACAATCACAATCAGGTGCACGACGAGAAGGTAGCCTTTTTCGGGATGTACGAAAGCATCGATGACATCGAGGTGGCCCAGGCGCTGCTCGATCGGGTCGCGGCCTGGGGCAAGGAGCGGGGGATGGAGATCCTCCGAGGTCCGATGAACCTTTCCATGAACGACGAGTGTGCCTTTCTGGTGGAAGGCTTCGATTCGCCCCCGGTCGTCATGATGAGCTACAACCCGCCATATTATGTGGATCTCATGGAGAAGTCCGGCCTGGGCAAAGCCAAGGACCTGTATGCTTTTTACATGAACAAGGGCCATGAGATAGCTCAGAAAATAGAGACCATCGTGAAACGGGCACAGAGATCCACCAACATCACACTGCGGTGCGTCAATGCCAAGACCTTGAAAGAGGACGTGGAAAAGATCCGGTATATCTATAATCACGGCTGGGAAAAGAACTGGGGCTTTGTGCCCTGGACCGAGCATGAGCTGGATCACTTGGCAGTCAACCTCAAGCAGATGGCGGATTGGGACATCGTCATCCTGGCGGAGGACAAGGGGAAGCCGGTGGGCTTTGCTTTTGGGCTCCCCAACTATAATGAGGTGTTCATCAAGATGAATGGTCGGCTCCTGCCCTTCGGCCTGCTGAAGCTTCTCTACTACAAGCGGAAGATCACCGGGATTCGGGCCGTCGTGTTCGGGATCCTGAAGGAATACCGCATGTCCGGGCTGAGCTACATGCTCTACTGGCAGCTGGAGAAGAACAGCTTGGCGAAAGGATACACCTGGGCAGAGACGTCCTGGCAGCTGGAGGACAACGATGCCATCAACCGCTTCGCATCCTCCATCGGAGGGGAGGTCTACAAGACATACCGTATCTACGAAAGAAGGATCTCAGACTGAAGCACTCAGGTCACGCCAGGTACGAGGAGGCAAGATGGCTTTTAAAAACCTGATCACAAAGGTCGAGAATAATATCGGCTGGGTCATCATTGACCGGCCGGACAAACTCAACGCCCTGAACCGTGAGACCGTCGACGAGATGATCGAAGCGTTTCGTGCTTATCTGCCCGACGGCGAGGTCAAGGCCGTGATCCTGACGGGATCAGGCGAGAAGGCTTTCATCGCCGGGGCGGACATCGGGGAGCTGGCCGGGCTGGACCTTGACACCGGGAAAGACTATGTCCTCAACGGCCAGAAGCTGACAAAGCTCGTGGAGAATTACCCCAAGCCCGTGATCGCCGCCGTCAATGGATTCGCCCTCGGCGGGGGAACCGAGATGGCCCTGGCCTGTCATGTCCGCATCGCCTCTGAGAATGCCAAGATGGGTCAGCCCGAGGTCAAACTGGGACTCATCCCGGGCTTCGGCGGGACCCAGAGGTTGTCGCGCCTTGTGGGCAAGGGGCAGGCCCTGGAGCTGATCCTGACCGGGAAGATCATCGGTGCCCGGGAGGCGCTGGATATCGGCCTTGTGAACCGCGTGGTTCCTCTTGAAGAGCTGCACGTGACCTGCGAAGCGCTGGCGGGGGAGATGGCGGCCAACGGCCCGCTGGCCTTGAGGTACGGGATCGAGGCCGTGAACTCGGGCTTCGATATCCCCATGAACGAGGCCCTGCTCCTGGAGGCCGAGCTCTTCGGGAAGTGCTGTGCCACAGGGGACAGCAAGGAAGGCACCCAGGCTTTCCTGGAGAAACGGAAACCTGACTTTCAGGGAAAGTGAAAACGGGAGAGACACATGAAAACATACGAAGGCAAACTGCAAGCCAAAGGCTTCAAGATCGGGATCATCCTCAGCCGGTTTAACCAGTTCATCTCCGAACGCCTGCTGGACGGCGCTCTGGACGCACTGCACAAGCTGGGATCCGAAGACGACGATCTGTCCATATACAAGGTTCCCGGCTCTTTTGAGGTGCCGGGGGTGGCGAAAAAGCTGGCTCACTCCAAGGATTTCGACGGGATCCTGTGTCTCGGAGCCCTGATCCGGGGTGACACCCCTCACTTCGAATATTTGAGCGCCGAAGTCACCAAAGGATTGGCCCAGATCGCCATGGAGGAGGGCGTGCCCGTATCTTTTGGCATCCTGACCGTGGATACCATAGAACAGGGTATTGAAAGGGCCGGCACCAAGGCCGGCAACAAAGGCTACGACGCCGCGTTCGCGCTGATCGAGACCATCAACCTGGAAAAGGAAGCAGGCCTGAAATGAGAACTCGCGTCTGTTATGGGCACTAGAAGAAACGCCCGGGAGCGTGCCCTCCAGATCCTGTTCCAACTGGAGTTCGACGAGACCCCTCCGGACCTGATCTTCCGGCAGTACTGGCAGGACAGGAAGGTCGGAGAGGACGAGCGTCTGCACTGCGAGACCCTGGTCGAGGGGATCAGCGCGCACAAACCCCGGATCGATAACATCATCCAGTCCGTGTCCGAGAACTGGCGTGTAGTCCGCATGGTCCTGGTGGATCGTAACATTCTGCGGATCGCGGTATACGAGATGTTCTGGGGGGAACGCCTGGCGCCTGGGATCATCATCAACGAGGCCATCGAGATCGCCAAGAAATACAGCGGGGATCAATCCGCCACGTTTATCAACGGGATCCTGGATGCGCTGTACCGCAGGTCGGATGAGATACTGAATGCTATGAAGGAAGAGGGCGATGAGTGATTCCAAGACCGACAGGAACGAAGGCCTGGGCGAACAGGAGGCCGTTCGCCGGGACAAGATGAGGAGGCTGGGGGAGGCGGGAGTCGAGCTTTTCCCGCACAAGATCCCTATGACTCATTCCATCCAAAACATCGTCTCCACCCATTCCGAGAGCGGGGGAGAGGAGCTGGAAGCCGCGGGGATCCATGTGGTCGTTCCCGGCCGCGTCGTTTCCATCCGCAGGATGGGGCGTGCCGTTTTTTTCCACATCAACGACAGCGAGGCCAAGCTGCAGGCCTATCTGAGGGCGGACAAGGTCGGCCAGGACAGGTTCGAGCTCTTTTCCTTGATCGACATCGGGGACATGGTTGCCGTGGAGGGCGATCTGTTCAAGACCCGGACAGGGGAACTGACCGTCCTGGCATCGGACTGGAAGTTTCTGGCCAAGTGTCTCCACCCCCTTCCCGAGAAGTGGCACGGGCTGCAGGATGTGGAGGTCCGTTTCCGCAAGAGATACCTCGATCTGATCGTCAATCCGGATACGGCCCGGATCTTCCGTCTACGGAGCCGGATCATAGCCGGGATCCGGGACTATTTCAACGCGCGCGATTATATCGAGGTAGAGACCCCCATGATGCACGCCATCCCGGGAGGGGCCCTGGCCAAGCCTTTCCAGACCTTTCACAATGCCCTGGGGATGGAGCTTTACCTGAGGATCGCCCCCGAACTCTACCTCAAGCGTCTGACTGTGGGGGGCATGAACAAGGTGTATGAGATCAACCGCAATTTCCGCAACGAAGGGATATCCACCGAGCACAATCCCGAGTTCACCATGCTGGAGTTCTATGAGGCCTATGCCGATTACGACGACATGATGAACATGACCGAGGAGCTGATCCACGGCCTGGCGGTCGACCTTCTGGGGACCGACCGGCTGACCTACGGAGATCAGACGATCTCACTCGAGCGGCCCTGGAAGAGGATCAAGTTCATGGAGGCCCTGTCCGAATACAGCGGCCTGGCCCCGGCCCGCTTCGACGACCTTAACAGTATCATCGAACTGGCCGTAACACTGGCCGGGGAAGGGGCGGCCCCGACATATGGGAAGGCGCTGGATGTCATCTTCGACAAGCATGTCAAGCCTCACCTGGTCCAGCCCACCTTTGTGATGAATCCTCCCAAGGAGATCTCACCTCTGGCCAAAGCGTCACCAGAGAATCCGGACGAGGCCCAGCGTTTCGAGCTCATGGTCGCCGGCATGGAGATCGCGAACGCTTTCAGCGAGCTCTCCGACCCGGAGGAGCAGCGGAGAAGATTCGAGCAGCAGGCGGAGGCCAGGAAAAAGGGCGATGAAGAGTCCCACGTGATCGATGAGGAGTACATCGATGCCCTGGAGTACGGGCTGCCCCCCACCGGGGGGGAAGGGATCGGGATCGACCGGCTGATCATGCTGTTCGCGGACCGGAAGTCCATCCGCGAGGTCATCCT
>CBFDBC010000030.1:0-22690 GCA_965602945.1 uncultured bacterium
CTCTCGATCGCGGAACAGGACGGCAGGGACATCGTCGCACCCTGTGCCGGATGCTTCCTCACCATGAAAAAGTCCAACGCGTTCCTGGGATCCGGTCACGCCAAGGCGAAGAAGATCCTGTCCGAACTCAAGAATGCGGGATGCGAGTACAAGGGCACGGTGGACGTGATCCATCCTGTAAAGCTCTTCACCGATGACGTGGGCCTGGACACCATCAAGGCGAAGGTCACAAACCCCCTGAAGGGCCTGAAAGTGGCCTCCTACTACGGGTGCCAGCTCGTCCGCCCCTACACGGATTTCGATGATCCCGACTACCCCACCTCCATGGACGCGCTCATGGAGGCCATGGGCGCCGAAGCCGTCGATTACCCGGTCAAGGCCCGCTGCTGTGGGGGATCACTCGCAGGGGTTCTGGACGATGTGGCCACCGGCCTGAACCACCTCCTGCTGCGAGAGGCCAAACGAAACGGAGCCGACGTCATCGTCACCCTGTGCCCGCTCTGCCAGTTCAACCTGGAGATGAATCAAAACAAGATCGTCAAGAAATACAACGAAGACGTCAAGATACCCATCCTATATTTCACCCAGTTGATGGGCCTGGCATTGGGCGTCGCAAGAGAAGACCTGGGTTTCTCCCGCTCCGTCATCCCCCTGGAGGCCATGTGGACGAAACTCGCTAACGGAGGATCAAAATGAGCGATAACAACGGTCAAGCAAGAGTCGGGGTATTCGTCTGTGACTGCGGCACCAACATCGCGGGCAAGGTCAACGTACCGGAAGTGATCGAGTTCGCCTCCAGGCTGGACAACGTGGTTGTGTCCAAGGAATACAAATTCATGTGCTCCGATCCCGGACAGGAGCTGATCAAAGAGGCCATCAGGACCCACGATCTGAGCCGGGTGGTCGTGGCCTCCTGTTCGCCCCTCATGCACGAACCCACGTTTCGGGGGGCGGTCACGGAAGAGGGGATGAATCCTTTCTACTTCCAGATGGCCAACATCCGGGAGCACGTCTCCTGGGTCACGCAGGATCCGGAAAAGGCCACCAAGAAGGCCAAGGCACTGGTCTCTGCAGCGGTCCGTCGTGTCGTGTTCCACGATCCCCTGACAAAAAAAGAGGTCCCTGTCCTGCCCGAGGTACTTATCGTGGGCGCCGGCATCGCCGGTATCCACGCGGCCCTGACCTATGCCAACTCGGGGAAAAAGGTCTATCTGGTGGAAAAGGAAGCCTCCATCGGCGGACACATGTCCATCCTGGACAAGACCTTCCCCACCCTGGACTGCTCGGCCTGTATCCTTACGCCGAAGATGTCGGAAGTGGGGAAACATCCCAACATCGAGCTGCTGACCTGGAGCGAGGTGGAGGAAGTCTCTGGATTTGTGGGTGCGTTCAACGTGAAGGTCAAGAAAAAAGCCCGCTATGTCGATGTGGAAAAGTGCAACGGCTGCGGGGACTGCTGGTCCAACTGTCCGACTGTCATCACCCCCTCGGAGAGGATCATCAAGAAAGGGGACGTTACCATCAAGGAACTGGTCCCGGATAACTGAACATGACCCTGAGAGAGATCCAAAAGATCCTGGACGCCGAGGTCATCTGCTGCGAGGACGGCCTCGATCTGGAGATCACGGCAGCAGGCGGTTCCGACCTCATGAGCGATGTGCTGGCCTTCGGCCAGCCCGGGATCCTTCTTATGACCGGATTGACAAACACCCAGTCCGTCCGCACGGCGGATATCGTCGATGCCAAGGCGATCCTGTATGTGCGCGGCAAAAAACCCGACGAAGGAGGTATCGCACTCGCACAGGACAAGGGAATCCCCATCCTGTCGACCAAACATATGATGTACGCGGCCTGCGGCCTGCTGTTCCAGGCCGGTCTTCCCGGCGTCGGCCGATACTGGGATGATTGACGAGAATGTTCTGCGACAATGGACTATCACAACATTTTCAGATTCAGGGCGGGGATTTCAGCCGCGCCGGCCGGGTGTCCACGACCATCAAGGAGATCCTGCAGGAGGTCGGCATCGACCCCACCATCATCCGGCGGGCGGCCATCGCCTGCTATGAAGCGGAGATGAATGTCGTGATGTACGCACAGCGAGCCGACCTGATCCTGAACCTGACGCCGGATGAGATGACCATCCGCATCGAAGACGAGGGTCCGGGAATCGCAGACATCGACAAGGCCATGCAGGAAGGCTTCTCCACAGCCACGGACAAGATGCGCGAGATGGGTTTCGGGGCGGGGATGGGGCTGCCCAACATCAACAGGAATGCGGACACCTTCTGGATCGGCTCGATCCAGGGTAAAGGGACCGTGCTGATCATCACCTTTCTTCTGAGACAGGCAGGCAAGACATGAGCACGTACCTGCATTTCCTCAAGATCGATGCTGAAAAATGTGACGGCCGCATGAAATGTATGCGCGTCTGCCCGACAGAGGCGATCCGCGTCCGCGACGGCAAGGCACGAATCATCGAGGACAAATGTGTGGACTGCGGCGAATGCATCACCGCCTGTCCCAACGGGGCCATCGTGGCTCTGACCGATCCCTTCGGCGAGCTGACCCGGTTCCGCCACACTGTGGCGCTCCCCTCTCCGGGGCTGCATGCCCAGTTCGGCAAGGAGATCCTGCCGCAGAAGATCGTGGCCGGCCTCAAGAATCTCGGCTTTGACGACGCCTTTGACCTGTCACTCACCTGCGGGGAAGTCAGCTTCGCGATCCAGGAATTCCTCCGCGATTACACGGGCCCCAAGCCCATGATCTCGAACGCCTGCCCCACAGTGGTGCGCCTGATCCAGGTCAAATACCCCTCCCTCATCGACCAGATCCTCCCCATCGACACACCCCGGGAGCTGGCAGCCCGGGAGATCAAGAAGAAAAAGGCCACGCGACTCGGCCTCAAAGAGAAAGAGATCGGCACTTTCTACCTGACTCCCTGCCCCGCCAAGATGATCTCCATCCGCCAGCCGGCGGAAAAGGGGCGCTCTTCCCTGGACGGCGCCATATCCATCTCCGATATATACGGCCCTCTCCTCTCAGCCCTGGAAGGGGTGGAGAAGGACAGCTACAAGAAGGACCTGGAGAACGTATGCATCCTGGGCATGGGCTGGGCCATGTCCGGCGGGATCTGCCGCACGCTGCGGATCAAGGACTCCCTGGCGGTTTCCGGCATCCAGGAGATCATCAAGGTTTTCGACGATATCGAAAGGGGAAAGCTGCGCAACATCGAATTCATCGAGGCCTATTCCTGCCATCAGGGCTGCGTGGGTGGATCTTTGACCGTGGAAAACCTGTACATCTCGTTCAACAAGGTACTCAAGCTGATAGAAACCCTGGAGTTCGAGAAGATCAAGGCCTGTCCGGACATCCGGGAAGTGAGGGAAAAGTACAAAGAGGATTATTATTTCTTGAAGGGGAAACTGGAACCCCGGCCGCTCAAGCCGCTCTCCGACGATCTGGGCGAAGCCATCCGCAAACGCAAGGAAAAAGAAAGCGTCTACCAGCAGCTCCCCAAGATCGACTGTGGGGCCTGCGGATCTCCCTCCTGCATGGCCTTTGCCGAAGACGTCATCATGGAGGGCTCCGTGATCACGGACTGCATCTTCAACATGCCCCAACAGTTCAAGAAGCTCTCCAAGGAATTTTCGTCCATGCTGGAAAAGTCCATTGCCATGAGCGGCATCCAGACCCCGGATTCAGAAAACGAAACAAAAGAAGGGAAATCATGAAACTCAATGCCATCAAAGAAGAATTGGGGCTGAGGCTCCTGACTGCCGGTGCGGCCCTGGAGGGTGAGGTGAGCGGGGCATACACCAGCGACCTGCTGAGCGATGTCATCGCCAACAGCAAGGAAGGCCACCTCTGGATCACGCTGCAGACCCACCAGAACGTCGTCGCCGTGTCCAAGCTCAAGGACCTCGCGGGGATCATCATCGTCAACAACCGCGAGCCGGAAGAGGAGACACTCCGGAAAGCGAACGACGAGGGCATCATCGTGTTTCAGACCCCGGACAGCGCATTCGTGATCTCAGGGAGGCTCTATCGGGTGTTGAACCCGGAAGGATAGAGGAAACGCATGCTGCGGAACTTCAAAGCGGACCTCCACATCCACACGTGTCTGTCTCCGTGCACGGATCTGGACATGTCCCCGCAGGCCATCGCCCTCCAGGCTAAACACCGGGAGATCGATATCCTGGGCATCTGTGACCACAATTCCGCAGAAAACGTGCCGGCCGTGATGCGGGCGGCCGACCAGTTCGCCATCCGTGTCCTGCCCGGGATGGAGGTCACGTCCCAGGAGGAGGTCCACGTCCTGGCCCTTTTCGATGAACTGGAGCCGGCCCTTGCCCTCCAGGAGATCGTATACGCGAACCTTCCGGGAGAAAACGACGAGGAGGCCTTCGGCATGCAGGTCGTGGTCAATGCAGAGGGTGAGGTGCTGCACTTCAATCCCAGACTCCTCATAGGCGCCTCTTCGCTGAGCATCGAGGAGGTCACCGACCATATCAAGGCCCTGGACGGCCTGGCCATCGCCTCCCACATCGACCGTGAAGGATTCAGCCTGCTGGGCCAGCTGGGATTCGTACCAGAACATCTGGCGCTGGACGCCCTGGAGATCTCGCCGCGCATCTCCTTCGAGGAGGCGGAGCAGAGATTCCACCCGGAACTCCCGCTCACCTGCGCCTCGGATGCCCATTACTTGGACGATATCGGGACCGGATACACAACCTTTTTCATTGAAGACAGGACCACCCGCGAGATCCGAAGGGCACTCCGGAACGAAGACGGGAGAAGGATCTCACATTAGAGACTAAGACCATGCAAGATCTATCGCTGCACATCCTCGACGTCGTGGAAAACTCGATCAAGGCGAAGGCCGACAGGATCGAGATCCGGCTCAGGGATGATGCCGCCGGAGATCAGATCACCCTGGAGATCGTTGACGACGGGGCCGGCATGGACGTAGAGACCGTGAACAAGGCCCTGGACCCCTTCTTCTCTACCAAGGAAACCCGGAGTATCGGCCTGGGGCTGCCTCTGCTGGCGGAAGCCGCCAGGGCCGCCGACGGCGATTTTTCCATCGAATCCCGGCCTGGGAAGGGCACAAAGGTCACGGCCACCTTCCAGGCCAGCCACATAGATATGAAGCCTCTGGGAGATATCGCGCAGACCGTGGTGACCCTCATCATGGGGCACCCGGATGTGGATATCCTTTACTCTCATAATATCGATCGAACGCACTATTCATTGGATACCAAAGAGATCAAAGCGCATCTCGACGGGATATCCATCGCAGCTCCTGAGGTCATCCGTTTTATCAGGGAGCACATTAAAGAAGGTTTAGACAACCTAAGGAGGCCAACATGAACGAAGAAAGATTGACGGGAATCCTGGGGAATTACGAGGCCGATCAGAGCACAATCATCGCCGTCCTGCAGGACATTCAGGCAGAATTCGGGTACCTCCCCAAAGACGCGATTCGCACCGTCTCCAAGGAAATGAACATCCCCCTCAGCCGGGTCCTCAGTCTGGCTACGTTTTTCAACGCATTCAGCCTGAAGCCCAAAGGCAGGCATCCGATCAATGTCTGCCTGGGGACCGCCTGTCATGTCCGGGGCGCCCAGCTCATCCTGGAAAAGCTGGAGCGTGAGCTCTCCATCAAAAGCGGCGATACCGGTGAGGACGGACACTTCAGCCTGGAGGAGGTTCGCTGTGTGGGGTGCTGCGGCCTCGCCCCCGTGATCATGGTCGGGGATGAATTTCACGGCAAACTCACACAAACGAAAATTCCCGGGGTTTTGAAAAAATACAAAAAATGAGGAGGTGAACTATGCCAAAACTTACCCTGGAGGACTTAAAAAAACTTAGAGAAAAGGCACAGCGGACGACCGTCCTCCGCGAGGGCGGCGACTTTCGCGCCAAAGTGACTGTGCACATGGGAACCTGCGGGATCGCCGCCGGGGCCCGGGCCATCATGAATACCTTCATGACCGAGGTCGAAGAGAAGGACATCCGTGACGTACTCCTCAGCAACTCAGGCTGTGCCGGCCTGTGCAGCAAGGAGCCTATGGTCACCGTGGAACTCCAAGGACAAGCCCCGGTCAAATACATCGAACTGACTCCTGAAAAGGCCAAAGAAATCTTCGATAAACACGTTCTCAGCGGACAGATCGTCCAGGACTACGCTCTGGGCATCGGCAGCGAGAAAACAGACGTATCATAAAGAGGAGCATGACCATGGAAGAACAAACCAGCGAGAAGACATACAGGATCCATCTCATGGTGTGTGCGGGGACGGGCTGTGTGTCCAACCACTCCTTCGAGATCAAGGACGCCCTGAAGGAAGAGATCAAGAAACAGGGGCTGGAAGACGAGGTCCTGGTCGTCACCACGGGATGCAACGGGTTCTGCGAGCGGGGCCCGCTGCTGGTGGTGGAACCGGGCAAGGTCTTCTACCAGCAGTTGACCCTCAAGGACATCCCCCACCTGGTGGAGGAGCACTTCCTCAAGGGGCGGCCGGTGGAGAAGCTCATGTACATTCCGCCCGAGGAAAAGATCCCGATTCCCGTTTTGAACGACATCGCCTTTTTCAAGGGCCAGGTCCTGATCGCACTGCGAAACCGGGGCCTGATAGATCCGGAAAAGATCGACGAGTATATCGCCCGCGACGGCTATAAGGGTATGGCCAAGGCGCTCACAGAGATGACGCCGGAAGACATCATAGAGGAAGTCAAAAAGGCCGGCCTCAGGGGCCGGGGAGGCGCTGGATTCCCCACGGGATTGAAATGGGAATTCGTGCGCCGTGCGTCCACCACCAACGGAGGGATTAAATACCTCGTGTGTAATGGCGACGAGGGCGACCCGGGCGCGTTCATGGACCGCAGCATACTGGAGGCCGATCCGCATTCCGCCATCGAGGGCATGGTGATCGGCGCCAAGGCCATCGGGGCCCAGCAGGGGTTCGTATACGTGCGGAACGAATACCCCCTGGCCCTGAAGCGCCTGAACATCGCCCTGGAAACGGCCCGGGATTATGGGCTGCTGGGCGAGGACATTTTGGGCTCGGGCTTCGATTTCGAAATCAAGGTGATCCGGGGTGCCGGCGCGTTCGTATGCGGTGAAGAAACCGCCCTGCTGGCGTCCATCGAAGGACGCCTGGGTGAGCCACGGCCACGGCCTCCTTATCCGGCCGAGAAAGGCCTCTGGGGCCAGCCCACCTGCATCAACAACGTCGAGACATGGGCCAATGTCCCCGTCATCATAAACCGTGGCGCCGACTGGTATCACTCCATCGGGACCGAGACCAGCAAGGGCACCAAGGTGTTCTCCCTGGTCGGGAAGATCAACAACACCGGCCTGGTGGAGGTTCCCATGGGGATCACTCTGAAAGAGATCATCTACGAAATCGGCGGCGGCATCCCCGGCGGCAAGGAATTCAAGGCCGTGCAGACAGGCGGGCCCTCCGGCGGCTGCATCCCCAAGGAAGAGATCGACCTTCCCATCGACTACGAAAGCCTACGCGAGGCCGGCTCCATGATGGGCTCGGGCGGCATGGTGGTCATGGACGAGGAGACCTGCATGGTCGATGTGGCCAAGTACTTTCTCTCTTTCACGCAGGACGAATCCTGCGGAAAGTGCACCCCCTGCAGGGAGGGGACAAAGGAAATGCTCAACATCCTCACCAAGATCACGGAAGGCACGGGCACGGAGGAGGACCTGGCCCTGCTCCAGGAACTGGCCCAGTCCATCAAGGACACCGCCCTGTGCGGTCTGGGCAACACGGCTCCCAACCCGGTCCTCACCACGCTGAAGTATTTCCGGGATGAATACGAAGCCCACATCAAGGACAAGAAATGTCCCGCCCATGTCTGCCGCGAGCTGAACACGTACACCATCGACGAGGCGGCCTGCGTCAACGTGGGCAAGGGCTGTGACATGTGTCGGCGCAACTGCGCGTCCGACGCCATCACGGGCGAAAAGGGCAAAGCACATAAAGTCATCCAAGATAAATGTATCAAATGCGGCGTCTGCTACGATGTGTGCAAGTTCGGCGCCGTGAAGGTAGACTAAGGAGGTATCATGATGGTGAACATCGTCATAGATGGAAAGAAGCTCGAGGTTGAAGAAGGCACCACCATCCTGCAGGCCGCCCAACAGTTGGACATCAACATCCCCAGCCTCTGCTATCACCCCGTGCTGGAGCCGTACGCGGCCTGCCGTGTGTGTGTGGTGGAGGTGACCGTCAAGGGAAAAACCGATGTCATCACGTCCTGCAACAACAAGGCCCAGGAGGGCATGGAGATCCAGACCGCATCGGAACGCGTGCTCAGGGCACGCAGGCTCAACGTCGAGATGCTGATGGCACGTGCTCCGGCAGCCGAACCCCTCAAGGAGATCGCCAAGGACCTGGGCATAGAAAAAACCCGGTTCGAGATCGAAGACCCGGACGAGAAGTGCATCCTGTGCGGCCTGTGTGTGAGGGCGTGCTCGGAGGTCGTGGGAGCCGAAGCCATAAGCTTCATCGAGCGCGGGAAATCCCGCTACGTCTCACCGCCCTTCGGGGAACCGTCCGAGGCCTGCATCGGCTGCACGGCCTGTGCCTACTTCTGCCCCACAGAATGCATCACGTACGAGGACATCAAGGGGCGCAAGGTCATCCACAGCGAGCTCCACCTGGGCCCGGAGACGGCCATCCGGGTGCCGATCCGCCAGGCCGTCCCCATGGTTCCCTTCATCGATGAGGAAACCTGCATCCATTTCAAGACGGGGGAGTGCAAGATCTGCGCCCAGGTCTGTGCCAAAGAGGCCGTGGATTACGACCAGCAGGACGAGATCCTGGACCTGGAAGTGGGCTCTGTCATCCTGGCCACGGGCTACAAGCAGTTTGACGCCGGCCGCATCGCCACCTACGGATACGGCCGCCTGGACAACGTGCTCAACGGGCTGGAATTCGAACGCCTGGTCAACGCCTCGGGCCCCACGGGCGGGAAGATCAAATGCGCCGACGGCGAGGAGCCGAAGGCCGTGGGGATCGTTCACTGCGTGGGCTCCCGGGACGAGCACTACAACGAGTACTGTTCCCGGGTCTGCTGCATGTATTCACTGAAGTTCGCGCACCTGCTCAAGGAGAAAACCGACGCCGAGGTCTACGACTTTTACATCGACATGCGCTGCTTCGGGAAAGGATACGAGGAGTTCTACCACCGCCTGCTGGAGGAAGGGACCAAGTTCATCCGGGGCCGCGTCGCGGAGATCTCGAACGTACCCCTGATACCCGAGGAGGAAGGCCGGCTCATCATCCGCGTGGAGGACACCCTGATAGGGGCGCTGCGCCGCATCCCGGTGGACATGGTGATCCTGGCCACGGGCCTGGAACCCAGCGTGGACCACAACAAGGTCGCCAAGACCTTCAACATCTCCTGCACTCAGGACACGTTCTTCCTGGAACGGCACCCCAAGCTGGCTCCGGCCTCGACCTTCTCCGATGGGATCTTTCTGGCGGGCTCCTGCCAGTCGCCCAAGGACATCCCCGACACCGTGGGCCAGGCCGGCGCGGCAGCGGCCGAAGCCCTGGCCCTGGCCGACAAAGGTACCTTCGAGCTGGAGCCCATCACCGCGATCATCGACGAGGACCTCTGCTCCGGGTGCCAGATGTGTGTGAACCTGTGTCCGTTCACGGCCATCACCTACGACAAGGAGAAAGGGATCTCGGAGATCAACGACGCCCTGTGCAAGGGGTGCGGGACCTGTGTGTCCGCCTGCCCCAGCGGCGCGTCGCAGCAGCAGCACTTCCGCGATGAGCAGATCTTCGCCGAGATCGAGGGGATATTCATCGAGTGATTACTATTAATGGCATAATGAAAAAGGTTCAAGTATAATGACCAGTTTTTTGAAGCGAATAAAAAACCAATCTAGAGAAGGAGGCCAACTATGAGCAACGAGTCATTCGAGCCCAAAATAGTTGGCTTCTTGTGTAACTGGTGTTCCTACACCGGCGCCGACCTGGCCGGCACCGCCCGAATGACCTACGCGCCCAATGTGCGTATCATCCGGGTCATGTGCAGCGGCCGCGTCGACCCTCAGTTCGTTCTGAAGGCCTTCAAGGAAGGCGCCGACGGGGTCCTGATCTCAGGATGCCACCCGGGGGACTGCCACTACCAAGAAGGCAACTACAAAGCCCTGAGGCGATATAAACTGCTCAACAAAGTGCTCGAGCAGTTCGGGATCGAGCAAGACCGGTTCCGCCTGGAATGGGTCTCAGCCGCAGAAGGTGCCAAGTTCCAGCAGGTCTGTAACGAGTTCACCGACCAGCTCCGAGAGCTCGGCCCGATGAACCTCAACGGAGGAAGTCAATGAGCGAGAAACCCAAGGTCGCGTTTTACTGGTGTTCCTCCTGCGGGGGCTGTGAAGAATCCATCGTCGACCTCGCGGAAGACATCCTGAAGGTGGTCGAGGCCGTGGACATCGTATTCTGGCCGGTGGCCATCGACATCAAGAAGAAGGACGTCGAGGCCATGCCGGACGGCTCCATCGCCGTGACCTTCATCAACGGCGCTATCCGGATGTCCGAGCAGGAAGAGATGGTCCAGATGCTGCGCAGGAAGTCCGGACTCATCGTCGCCCACGGTTCCTGTTCCCATCTGGGCGGAATCCCCGGACTGGGAAACTTCTGGAACAAGGAGACCATCTTCAACCGCTCCTATCACACCACCCCGTCCACCGAGAATCCGGATGGGACCGTCCCGCTGGAAGAATGTCAGGTGGATGGACATGATGTCACCCTGCCCGCCTTCTGGGACACCGTCAAGACCCTCGACCAGGTCATCGACGTCGATTACTACCTCCCGGGCTGCGCCACTCCACGGGACCTTATACTGAATGCCGTGGGTGCCATCCTGGAGGGGAAGCTGCCTCCCAAGGGCTCGGTGCTTTCACCCAACAAATCCCTGTGCGACGACTGCGACCGCAACGAATCCAAGCCCGAAAAACTCGAGATGCTGGAGATCAAGCGCCCCTGGGAAGTCCTGGCGGACCCGGAGACCTGTTTCCTGGCCCAGGGCATCATCTGCATGGGGCCCGCCACCCGGACAGGGTGCGGGGAACGCTGTATCATCGCCAACATGCCCTGTCGTGGATGTTTCGGCCCCACCGACCAGGTCTACGACCAGGGTGCCAAGTTCCTGGCCGCCCTGGGATCCATCATCGAGACCGATGACGAGAAAGAGATCGAAAATATCGTCGACACCATCGTGGACCCGGCCGGGACCTTTTACCGTTTCAGCCTGCCCTCATCGATCCTGCGGAGAAAACGAATGGAGAGTATAAAATGAGCGAAAGAATCACCATCGATCCCATAACACGGCTGGAAGGCCACGGCAAGATCGAGATCTTCCTTGATGACAAGGGGGATGTCGAAAGAGCGTTCCTGCAGGTCCCGGAGCTGCGCGGATTCGAGCAGTTCGCCGTGGGCCGGCCGGTAGAGGAGATGCCGCGCATCACGCCGCGCATCTGCGGGGTGTGCCCCACGACGCACCACATGTGTTCGACCAAAGCCGTGGACGCGGTCTTCAACGTCAAACCTACCCCCACGGGACGCAAGATCAGAGAGCTGATCTACAACGCGTTCCAGTTCGAAGATCACACCCTGCACTTCTTCTTCCTGGGCGGACCCGACTTCGTGGTCGGCCCGACCGCCCCGGCGGCCGACCGGAACATCCTTGGTGTCATCGGCAAAGTCGGCCTCGAGATCGGCGGCAAGGTCATCCGCGCCCGCAGGGAAGCCCGCGAAATCATCAACTGGCTGGGCGGCAAGGTCATCCACCCGGTCTGCGGCCTGCCCGGCGGTGTTTCCAAGGGCCTGGACGAGGAGCACCGGGTTCAGTTCCTGGAGACCGCCGAATTCTGCGTGGAGTTCGCCCAGTTCGCCCTCCAGATCTTCGACGATGTGGTTCTCAAGAACAAGGACTATGTCGACGTGGTCGTGGGCGACGCCTACCAGCTCGAGACCTACTACATGGGGCTCGTCGACGAGAACAACAAGCTCGACTTCTACGACGGCGACGTGCGCGTGGTCGACACCAAGGGCAAGGAATTCTGCAAGTTCAAGCCGCACGAATACCTCGATCACATCGCTGAACACGTGGAGCCCTGGAGCTACATCAAGTTCCCCTTCCTGAAGAAACTCGGTTGGAGAGGCTTTGTCGAGGGCGAAGACACCAGCCTCTACCGTGTGGCCCCGCTCGCCCGTCTGAATGTAGCCGATGGGATGCAGACGCCGCTGGCCCAGGAGCACTACGAGAAGATGTTCGAGGTCCTGGGCGGGAAGCCGTCTCACCACACTCTGGCCTTCCACTGGGCCCGCCTTATCGAGGCTCTGCAGGCCGCAGAGGCCATGAAGCTGCTGCTGGAAGACAAGACCATCACCGATCCCAACATCCGCCAGATACCCACCGAGACCCCCACCGAAGGCATCGGCATCGTGGAAGCCCCGCGCGGCACCCTGATCCATCACTACAAGACCGACGAGCGCGGGATCATGGAAGAGGCCAACCTGATCGTGGCCACCATTCACAACGCCCCGGCCATCACCATGTCCATCGAGAAGGCCGCCAAGGCTTTTATCAAGGGCGGGAATGTGTCGGAGGGACTGCTCAACATGGCGGAGATGGCCTTCCGGCCCTACGATCCCTGCCATGCCTGCGGGACCCATGCACTTCCGGGCGAGATGCCGCTCATAGTCAACATCTATGACCGGGACCGGGAACTGGTTAAACAGCTGAGGAGAGACCGCAAATAAACCCGAGGCGCACCGCGAAACCCGGGCGGGAACCGATCCTTCGGTTCCCGCCTTTTTATTGTGGGGTAGATAGGCTACAATAGTGCTTCACCCAGGACCGGATTCGGACACGCGCAGGACATGAAGATTCCAAGCCTCTCCTTACGCACCAAGTTCATCCTCAGCTTCCTCGTCATCATTCTGATCGGTGGCCTGCTCGCCCTCTACTTCGGCTCGCGGATCATCAAGAATACCCTGATCTCCCAGGCACAGACCAAGGTGAATCACGACCTGGCCTCGGCCTGGATGGTGTACAACGAGACGCTCAACGACATCAAGGCGATCATAAGCCTGACCGCGGCCTGGAAAAGCCTGCACGATGACATCAAGAGCGGGAACCTGGAGGTCATATGCCAGGACCTGACCCGGGCACGCAGGAATTACGGCCTGGACATCCTGACCCTAACCGACCGGAGCGGGACCGTGATCGTGCGCTGCCGCAACCCGGAGGTCGTGGGCGATGACCAGTCCGGGGACGCGATCATCAGATGGGCCCTGAACGGCGGCGAACTGGCACACACACAGATCGTCCCGCGTGCTGAACTGGTCAAAGAGGGAGAGGACCTGGCAGAGAAGGCATATTTCGAATTCATCCCCACCCCCAAGGCCGCCGAGAGGCCCGAGGACAGCGAGACCAGCGGGATGATGCTCAAGGCCGCCGCCGCGGTGAAGGACGCCTCGGGAACACTGATGGGTGTCCTTTACGGAGGCATCCTCCTGAACCGCAACTATGACATCGTGGACGGCGTCAAGGAAACCGTGTACAAGGGGGAAAAATACCAGGGGATCGAGACCGGGACCGCAACCATCTTCCAACATGACCTGCGCATCTCCACCAATGTCCGAAACGAAGACGGAACCCGCGCCATCGGGACCCGGGTATCCAAGGAAGTCAACACGGCGGTCCTGAAAGAAGGCAAATCCTGGAACGACAGGGCCTTCGTCGTCAACGACTGGTACATCACCGCCTACGAACCGATCCGGGACATCGAGGATACGATCACCGGCATCCTGTACGTGGGGACCCTTGAGCAGCCCTTCCTCGACATCGCCAGCCGGGTCATGGCCACCTTTGTGGGCATCGCCGCGCTGTGGGTCATCCTGCTTATCGTCATCCTCTATTTCTCCACCGGACGCCTCATCCACCCGCTGTGGAAGATGGTGGAGGCCACGCGGAAGATCTCCCAGGGCGACCTCTCCCACCAGGTCGAGGTCACTTCCAGGGACGAGATCGGTTGCCTGGCCGCCTCCTTCAACAAGATGACGGCAGAACTCAGGGCCGCCAACATGGAGTTGGTGGATTGGGGCAAGACCCTGGAGAAAAAAGTGGAGGAGCGGACCAAGGAGCTCACCAAGATGCAGGCGTCCCTCATCCAGTCCGAGAAACTGGCCTCGCTGGGAAAGCTGTCGGCCGGCGTGGCGCACGAGATCAACAATCCCCTCGGCGGCATCCTCATCTACAGCCATCTTCTGCTGGAAGACACGCCAAAAGACAATCCCCACTACAGCAACCTCAAGAAGATCATCAAGGAAACCTCCCGCTGCAAGGATATCGTCAAGGGTCTGCTGGAATTCGCCCGGCCCAAGGATCCTGAGATGTCGCACCTGGACATCAACGCCATCATGGAAAAATCTCTGTACATCATCGAAGGCCAGTCCATGTTTCAGAACGTCGTCATTGAAAAACACCTGGCCGGGGATCTGCCGAGGATCGTGGGTGACGGAGCTCAGCTTCAGCAGGTTTTCATGAACATCATCCTCAACGCGGTCGAGGCCATGGACAACGACGGGACGCTCACCCTCCGCACCGGGTTGAGCGGCGCCGGCCGCTTCATCGACATCCAGTTCTCCGATACGGGCCATGGGATCCAGGAAGAGGACATCAAACGGCTGTTCGAGCCCTTTTTCACCACCAATGAGGTGGGGAAAGGTACGGGGCTGGGGCTGGCCATCAGCTACAGCATCATCCGCAAGCACCAGGGTAACATCGAGGTGAGCAGTGGTGAGGGGGAAGGCGCCACCTTCACAGTAAAACTTCCCATCGAGCGAACAGACGATGAAGAATGAACAAGCCAGGATCCTGATCATCGACGACGAAGAGGCCATCCGTGACTCCTGCAGCCTGGTTCTGCACAAGCAGGGGCTGGAAGCCCGGACCGCCGCGGATGGAATCCAGGGCCTCAAGATGCTCGAGAAGGAGCTCTTTCATGCCGTGCTGCTGGACCTCAAGCTGCCCGGGCTGGAAGGCCGCGAGGTCCTCACCCGCATCAAAAAAATATCACCCGAGACCCCGGTAATCATCATCACCGGATTCGCCACCATCGAATCCGCGGTGGACACCATCAAGCGCGGCGCCTTCGACTATCTCGCAAAACCTTTCAGCCCGGAAGAACTCCGGGTCATCGTGAGGAAAGCCCTCGAGAGCCGCAAGCTGTACACCCGGAGCGTCGCCCTGCAGGACGAATTCGACCAGCAGAAGCAGATCGGGATGGTGGTGGGCCGCAGCGAATCCATGGTCAAGGTCATGGACATCGTGCGCAGGGTGAGCGCTACGGAAAGCACGGTGCTGATCACCGGCGAGAGCGGCACCGGCAAGGAGCTTCTGGCCACCCAGATCCACGATTACAGCTTTCGGCGCAACGCCCCCTTTGTGGTGGTGGACTGCGGCGCGCTGGTCGAGACTCTGTTCGAAAGCGAGCTGTTCGGCCATGTCAAGGGCTCTTTCACGGGGGCCCATGAAACAAAACACGGCCGTTTCGAGGTGGCGGACGGCGGCTCCATCTTCCTGGATGAGATAAGCAACATCAGCCTCAATATACAGGCAAAGCTGCTGCGTGCCATCCAGGAACGGGAGATCACGCGGGTCGGCAGCACACAGCCCATCAAGGTGGACGTGCGCATAATCGCCGCCACCAACGAGAACCTGGCCGAATGTGTCCAGGCCGGCAAGTTCCGCGAAGACTTGTTTTACCGCCTGAGCGTGGTCCCTATCCACCTTCCCCCCCTCCGGGAGAGGAGCGAAGACATCCCGGACCTCCTTGAGCATTTCACTCGCAAGTACAACAAGAAGGCGAAAAAGAACATCCAGGATATCTCACCGGATGCCAGAAAGGCCCTTCTGGAGTATGGATGGCCCGGCAACATCCGCGAACTGGAAAACACCATAGAGAGGGCCGTGGTCCTCTCGGAGGGCGACCGTATCGGCCTGAACGGCCTGCTCTATCATGGGATCGGGTCCAACCTGTCCTTCCTGCAGCCTCCGGGCGGACGGTTCAAAAGCCTGGAAGAGGTGGATCAAGAATACATCAGGATCGTCCTCCAGGCCAATCACGGCAACCGCAGCAGGACCGCCCAGATCCTGGGTATCGACCGCAAGACCCTCCTGGCCAAGATCAAGAAGTATAATCTTGCCTGAACTTGGGAGACTTCCCCCGGTGGAGGTGGGAAGAATTTGAACAGCAGGTGGGGAGAAATACCCCTTTTTCCTTCCTTTCTCTAAACGCTGTCCGTGAAATATTCAGGACAGCCGGCTTATTCTATTTATTTTCTGCCATTTACAAAAGACTTCCATTTTGGGTGACCTCCTGTTGAAATCGGCATGAAATTTGCATCTGATTTTGCTTCCCTGTAGCAGTTAGGTGCAGAATGCTCAGAAAATATATGGATAAGGCCACAATGAAGGCCAAAACCAAAAAAGGACTTATTCAATGAAGATAGTGAAGCTTAAAAAGGATAACCTTTCTCCCTTCCTGGAAGCGATTTCCAAGGGAGCCGATCTCTGGGCCCCGGTCATGAAAGGCCCGGACGAACACACCTTTCAGGTCATCCAGGATTTCAGCGAGATCGACCTGGACTACACACGGACCATCCTTCCTCCCAGAAAGATCATCACGCCCTCCAGGTTCAACATGTTCCAGGCCACGAAGACGGATTACACTCCCGACTTCTCCCATGTCTCCAAGAAGATCATATGCGGCATCCACCCCTGTGACATCCACGGGCTGCTCACCATGGACAAGTTCTACCGCTACGCGATCGATGATCCCTATTTCCTGGATTCCCGCAAGAACGCCCTGATCCTGGGACACTCCTGCTGGCCGGATGAGCACTGCATGTGCAAATCCATGAACACCCACATCGTGAAGGAAGGCTATGACCTGTTCTTCACGGACCTCAAGGACATCTACATCGTCTGGATCGGCTCCACCCGGGGAGATGATCTCATCCGGATCAGGCCCGACCTGTTCGACGAGGAACTCTCGGATCAGGATATCCAGCGGTTCCTGCAGCGGCGGGAAGACCGGGATGAGGCCTTTACCTGTGAAATCGATTTCGCAGCCATGCCGGACCTCATGGAACTCAAGTACAATGCGCCCCTGTGGGAAGAGCTGGGAGCCGCCTGCCTGGCCTGCGGTTCCTGCTCCAATGTCTGCCCCACCTGCAACTGCTACAACGTGGAGGACCGCCCGGTCCTGGGACAGGGCCTCTCCAACATCAGCCGGTGCTGGGACGCCTGCACTCTGGAAAATTACTCCGCGGTGGCGGGCGGAGAGAACTTTCGCGAAAAACGGGCCGACCGGCTCAAACTCTGGTACACGCATAAACTCCAGGCCTACATCTCCAAATACGGCACCCCGGCCTGCGTGGGCTGCGGCCGCTGCGCCGCCACCTGCCCCGTTGACATCAACGTCAAGGCCGTGGCGGATGCACTGAACGGAGTGGAAGTCGACGCCTTCTGGAAACGACTCAACGAAGAGGTGACAAAATGAACGGTACACAAAAAGATCAGACGCAGCCAGCCAATCCCTTCCTTCCCGAACCGGCGAGGATCGTCAGGACCTACCCCCTGACCGAGGACGTAAATTTCTTCCAAGTGCGGGTGGCGGACATGGACAAAGCCCTGGCCTTCCGTTACCAGACCGGCCAGTTTGCCATGATCTCCATCCTGGGCGCCGGTGAGGCGCCGTTCTCCATCTCCTCCTCGCCTTCCCGGCCGGGCCTGCTGGAATTCTGCATCCGCAAGACCGGGACCGTCACCAACGCCCTGTTCAATCTCAAGGAGAACGACCTGGTGGGGCTGCGGGGCCCCTACGGCAACGGATTCCCCTCGGACAAGATGGAAGGCAAGGACATCCTCATCGTCATGGGCGGCCTGGGCGCGGCACCTCTACGCTCCGTGTTGCTCTACTGCCTGGACAACCGCGACCGGTTCGGCCGCGTCATACTGCTGCACGGCGCCAAGCGCCCGGCCGACATGCTGTTCCGGGAGGAACTGCTGGCACTCAAGCAGCGCGATGACCTGGAATGCCACCTCACCGTGGACGGAGACGACACGGGCGAGTGGAACGATAACGTAGGCGTGGTGACCACGCTCTTCCCCAAACTGGGAAACATCGACCCGGCCAACACCTTCGGGTTGGTCTGCGGGCCGCCCGTCATGTACAAATTCGTGCTTCAGGAATTCCTGAAGCTCGATATTCCCAGAGACCAGATCCTGATGACCCTGGAACGCCGGATGAAATGCGGCGTGGGCAAATGCGGACACTGCGCCATCGACTACATCTACACCTGCCTGGAGGGTCCGGTATTCAGCTACTGGGATGTCATCCACATGAGAGAGCTTATCTAAGGGGATTATCATGAGTGACAACAACAATAAACTGAAAATCGGCATTTACGAGCTGACCGGCTGTGCCGGAGATGCCCTTCTGATCGTCGACTGCGAGATGGAACTGATCGACATTTTCAACGCCGTGGACATCCAGTCCTTCCTGATGGCCAAAAGCGACAACATCGACGGGGAGCTGGATGTCGCCCTCGTGGAAGGATCGGTCACCACGGAACGCGAGATCGAAGAGCTCCAGGATATCCGTAAAAGATCGTCCATCGTTGTGGCTTTCGGCCTGTGCGCCACCGTGGGGGGCATCCAGGCCCGTTTCAACGAAGAGGAATGGGCCCGGAACCTGAAAGAGGTCTACGGCGACACGGAGATCACCCATGTGAAGGCCGTCCCCTCCAAACCCATCGATGCCTACATCGATGTGGATTTTTACCTGCCGGGCTGCCCGGTGGGCAAAGAGCAGTTTCTCAACTTCTTCACACGCGCGGTGCAGGGCAGCCCGCCCGAAAGCTATCCGGTCCCTGTGTGTGTGACCTGCAAATACAACGAGAACGACTGCCTGCTCAAGAAAGGCATCCCCTGCCTGGGGCCCCTCACGGCCGACGGCTGCGGTTCCATATGCCCCAATCACGATGTGCCCTGCTACGGCTGCTGGGGACCGGCGGAAGGAGCCAATCTGACCTCCGAGTACTACCTGCTGCAGGAAAAGGGATTCGACATCGAGGCCATCCAAAAACGGATGTCCAACTACTCCGGTTCGAAACTCCAGGATTTCTTCGAGCAATTTAAAAACAAGGAGTCAAAATGAAAGTCGTAGGCATAGATCATCTGGCAAGAGTCGAAGGCAATGGGGGCATCCACGCCACCATCGACGGAAAGGTCGTCAGCGACGTCAAGTTCACCATCAATGAGGGACCCCGCCTGATCGAAAAGCTGGTCCTGGGCCGGACTCCGGAAGAGGACGCCAGTATGTCCCCACGCATCTGTGCCATCTGCACCTGTTCTCACAAAAACGCCGTGTTGAGGGCGCTCGAGAACGCCATGGATGTCAAGATCTCCCGCAAGGCCTATCTCCTGCGCGAACTCATGCAAATGGGCGAGTTCATCGAGAGCCACTCCCTCCACACCTTCTACCTGGCGCTGCCCGATTTCCTGGGGTTCCCCAACGCCATCGCCATGGCTTCCGAGTACGAATTCGAGGTGAAGATCGCCCTCGAGATGAAGCACTACGGCAACCACATCATGAAGGTCACCAACGGGCGCTTCATCCACGGCGAGAACGCCGTGGTCGGAGGGTTCGGCAAATGGCCCTCCAGAGAAGAGGCGCAGTTCATCAAGGAGCGAGCCCTCCAGTTCATGCCCTTCGTGTTCAAAACCGTCGATCTGTTCTGCGGCATCGATTACCCGGACAGCCCCATCGCCGAGACCCAGTTCCTCTGCTGTGAGCCGGGCGATGGCAATTATGGCTTCTGGGGAGACGAGGTCCTCGTATCCACGGGAGACACATTCTTCCGGGACGACTACCAGAAGATGATCAACGAGTTCGTGGTGCCCCACTCCTACGCCAAACACAGCCGCTACAACGGCAAGCCCTTCTCGGTCGGTGCCCTGGCGCGCATCGTCAACCTGGGCGAGCGCCTCGTGGGAGAGGCCGGAAAGATGTTCCAGAAGTACTACCGGGCCAGCTGGAAGTCCAATCCCTTCTTTCACAATGCGTCCCGCTCCCTGGAGATCATGTATGCCTTCGAACGCATCCCCGTGCTGGTGGACGAGTTCCTGAAGCTGGCAGATGAGCCTCCCAAGGTCGAGTACACGGTGCAGGACGGGAAAGGCACGGGCCTTGTGGAAGCCCCGCGCGGCCTCCTTATCCATCATCACGAGGTTACCGACGGCGAGGTCTCCTACGCAGACATCATCACACCAACGGCCCAGAATGCCGACGACATCGAACGCTATGGACTCGTCGCCGCCCAGGCTCTCCTGGACCAGAGCAAGAGCGATGAGGACATCCGCAAGCGCCTGGACATGGTGGTCCGGGCATTCGATCCCTGCATCAGCTGCTCCTCCCACATGGCCGAGATCCGGAACGCACCCGCGGATGACTGGCAGCTCCGGCTGGCCGAGGTCCGGGATCTGGGTTCGCCCGTGTACATCGGGGTCGGGAATCCCAGCCTGGGTGACGATGCCGCCGGCATAGAGATGGCCCGGACCCTGAAGAGTCAGGGAGTGGAAGATGTCTGGCTCGAGTCCGAGGTCGAGGAGGACGACGGCCTCGGGACCGATACCGACGGACGGCCGTTCATCCTGCTCGACGCCGTGGATTTCAAGGAAGCGCCCGGCAAAGTGACCCTCCTGCCCATGCAGATCGTGCTCCAGAACAGCTCCCTGAGCCACCGGATCCTCCCCATCGTCTCTGAGATCCTGAGCCCTCAGCAGATGCGGAATGCGTACCTGCTGGGCATCCAGGCCGATTCCCTGGCCGAGGGTGAGCGGATCAGCCCCGCCGTTCGCCAGGCCATGGCGAAAGTTTTAGAGCAGCTGAAGAACTGAAGGATAACGAAGGAAAAGACAGGCCTTTTTCTTCCTGCACCAACATATAACCCCTCTGGGCGATTTTACACAGTGAGATAGGGGCCCGGTCTCCCCTCCTTAAGACCGGGCCTTCCCTCCTTCTCCACCAGGGAACATCCCCTGCCGAGCCGAAACCATGCTTGCATCAGAGGACGTCCCTCAAAGGAATACTCTATTTTTGGAGAAAGCAGGTGTGACCCTTTGGGGAACGTCCCCCCAGGCATGGGGAATTATTCCCCGGCCGGGAGCAGCTAATCCGCCAGGGCCGTAGGGCCCCCGGGGAACCGGCCCGGTAACTGTTTATTATCAACATCTTAAATAAACATATTCTGGAGACGTTGGCCATCAAAATTGGCACAAACCTTGCAATAAAGACCATCCCGAGGATGAATCAAATGACTGAAACGGCAAAAGAGATTCTCATTGTCGACCCGAACCATGATGAACGCGTGGTCATGGCTTCTTTCCTTAGGAGTGAAGACTATGCCGTGGACACAAGCGGCAGCCTGGCGGAGGCCATTAAGAAGCTCTCAGGCAGCTCCATACCCTGCGTGATCCTGGATGTCGACCTCCCTGAGATGAAAGGCTACGAAGCCGTCTCCGTCCTCAAGAACATCAATCCGGACCTGAAGATCATCATGACCACCAGGACAAATTCGCGGGAGCTGGAAGCCAAGGTCAGAGAACAGGATGTCTTTTTCTATTTCATAAAATCTTTCGGCAAAGACGAGCTCAAACTGGCGATTCACAACGCCTTCAATAAATAAAGGAGTAACACAATGGAAAATGCAAAAGCCAAAATCATGATCATCGACGATGATCCGGACTTCAGAGACGCCATCGCACAGATCCTGCAGTCCTCTCTTTACGAGGTCGTGACCGCAGGCAATCCCAAGGAAGGCAAGGAAAAGATGCTGGCCGAAAAGCCGAATCTCATCCTGCTCGACATCATGATGGACAGCCTGTTCGACGGCTTCTCGCTCTGCCACGCCATCAAGACCTCCAAGGAATTCAAGGATGTCGCGGACACTCCTGTCATCTTCGTATCCGCTGTCAAAGAGATGACCGGTTCCCGGTTCCAGTTCAAGGGAAAAGACCAGGGCCTGTGCGGCCCCGACGACTACATCGACAAGCCCGTCAAGCCGGATGATCTCATCGCTCGGATCGAGGGGCTTCTGAAAAAATGATGCAAGGAAGTAAAGCTGTTCTCTCACCCGGCGAAATCGATCCCAAGGAAAAAAAACTAAGAGACTCTCTGGTCAGACAGATCAAGAACATCCCCGGAGGGGAGGGCATCAACAAGTGCATCCAGTGCGGTACCTGTGTGGCGTCCTGTCCGTCGGCGGCGGCCACAGCCAAGCATTTTTCTGATGAAATGATATTCGCAGAGATCGAAGGTATATTAAGATAAAATGGGACGGATCGATGATGGAAGAGAAACAGTACAGCGTATTGGTGATCGATGACGAAGAGTCGATGCGGGACTCCTGCTGCCTGATTCTGGCCAAAGAAGGCTTCGAGACCGATTCGGCGGAGAACGGTGAGAGCGGCCTGGCCAAGCTCCAGGAATCCCATCCCGACTTCGTGCTCATCGACCTCAAGATGCCAGGGATCGGAGGGCTCGAGGTCCTGGACCAGGTGAGGAAGATCAATCCAGATAT
>CBFDBC010000031.1:0-22460 GCA_965602945.1 uncultured bacterium
ACCTCGTCTCTCCGCATCCCCCAACATGCATCAGGCCCAAAAATGGCTTAAGACCGTCATGGATCAAATCGGCTTGGATAATACGGCGCTTGAACCTTGGGGCGACACCTTCGCCAGTTGGGATGTGGAATATATCTCCATTCACATGCTGGAACCGGACTATCAGATGATCATCGGGTATCCTTTGGCGCTAACGCCGGGAACCGACGCTAAAGTTATCCAAGATGCTGTTATCGTTGATATCCGGAATAAAGAAGACCTGGAAAAATACCGGGGAAGGCTCAAAAACAAGATCGTTCTCACAACTCCCAAACGGGAGTTTGCCCCCAGGTTCATGCCGGATGCATTGCGTCACGATGAAGAATCGCTGGAAGCCTACGAAACCAAAGGGATCGATATCAATATCCAGAAGCGTCGGCAGGAACCCTGGATGAAACGGCCTCCCCGCCCCGAAGGAATCTCCAATGATGAACTCGAAGCATTCTATAAAGAAGAACATGTCGCCCTCATTCTGCAGGCCGGGCAAGGCGGCGGTGGTTCCATCGCTGTATCGGGGCGACCGACACGCAGGGATGATAAAACCGTCCAGGGTGTAAAGGAATCCCTGCCCTGGGTGGCTGTTGCAGCGGAGCATTACAACAGGATCTACAGGCTTTTGGAAAAAGGCCATCCCGTAAAATTGGAAATAGATGTCCGCATTAGCCTGAGGGATAAAGAGCTCCCGGGATACAATGTTGTCGGAGAAATTCGGGGATCTGACTTGGCGGATGAGATTGTAATGATCGGTGGCCATCTCGATTCCTGGCACACCGGCACGGGAGCCTCGGACAATGCTGCTGGGTGTGCGGTGGCGTTGGAGGCGATGCGTATCCTGAAGGCCATCGGTGTTCAACCAAGGCGTACCATCCGCATGGCTCTTTGGAGCAGCGAAGAAGGCGGGTTGAGGGGTTCAAAAGGCTATGTCAAAAAGCACTTCGGGAATCCTAGAGATGGCATGAAACCTGGTTATGATGAATTCTCGGTTTATTTCAATATGGACAACGGCACCGGCCAGTTCAGGGGTGTACACCTGCAGGGAAACCGGGCGGCGGCTTCGATATTTGAAGCCTGGATGAAGCCATTCAACGATCTGAAAGTCAAGACGCTTTCCCAGTTCAGCAATCGTGGAACAGATCATCTGTCTTTTGATCGCGCCGGCCTTCCGGGTTTCCAATTTCTTCAGGACCGGCTCGATTATCGTACACGAACCTGGCACTACAACATGGATTTATATGACCATGTTTTGCCGGAGGATCTTAAAATCAATGCCGTGGTCATGGCTAGCTTTGCTTACCATGCGGCCATACGGGATGAGGGCTTCCCGCGAAAGCCGTTTACCGATTGGGATCCGCAGTTTGGACTGCATCAACCCGATCTGTTCAAAGAAGGTGGGGCGTTAACCAACGCTGTCGCGGATTTTGATAACGATGGTGATCTGGATCTTTTTGTCGGATTCAGGGGGACATCCAACCGTCTTTATCGCAATGACAATGGCACTTTTAAGGATGTGGCGGGAGAAGTCGGTTTGGCCGACAATGATGTTACGCGCACGAGTGCCTGGGGAGATTATAACGGCGACGGGCACCTGGATCTGTTTGTCGGCTTTGTCTCCCGAGAAAAAAGCTGGAACCGTCTCTATCGCAACGACGGAAACGGAAAACATTTCACGGACGTCACCGGATCGGCCGGTGTCAGGCTCACCGGAAGCTTTCGTCAGGCCTCTTGGATTGATTATGACAATGACGGAGATGTCGATCTGTACGTCGGACTTCGCGATAAACCGAATGTGCTACTTCAGAATAATAACGGAAAATTCAGGGATGTGGCGAAAGATCTGGGTGTGGGAGATCCACGGAGAACAGTGGGCGCTGTTTGGTTCGACTTTGACAAGGACGGCGACCTTGATCTCTATGTCACAAACATGGACGGCGATGCTAACGGCCTCTTCCGAAACAACGGTTCAAAATTTGAGGATGTTGCCTGGGAATTTGGATTGGATACAGGCGGAAGGCCTTTGGGATCAGAATTGTACGGCAGTGTCAGGCCTTGTCTTGCAGATTTTGACAATGACGGAAACATCGATATATTTACGGCGAATTACGGCCCCAACGGTTTGTATCGGAACATAGATGGAACCAGGTTCGTCAATGTTGCACCGAGCCTGGGATTGGCTATCGATAGTTGCTACGATACGGGCGCCTGGGGGGATTACGATAATAACGGCCGGCTCGATCTCTATGTCAACGGTACCATTACTCGAGGGAAAAGCTTTGAGGATATTTTATTCCACAATGATGAGAGCCGGTTCACTGATATCACGCCTGAGATCATGAAGACGCACAACGGAGATCATGGCGCACAATGGTTTGATTACGACAGAGACGGTGACCTCGACCTGGCAATCACCGGGGCCGCACCCGACGGCATGCATCATCTGCTTGAGAATAAACTGTCTGATGAACATGCGAATCGGTCGCTCCATGTTTTAGTTCTGGATGAGAAAGGACACTACACCCGGGCGGGCACTGAAGTCAGGCTTTTTAAGGCCGGCTCGAAGGAATTGATGGGCACAAATATCTTTGATACGGGTTCCGGATATAACTCCCAGAACGCCACAGCTCTTCATTTTGGTTTACCCGAAGAGGGCCCTGTTGATGTGGAGATCGCAGTCATGTCGAAAGACGGGCGTAAGACTGTGCGGATATCGAATGTGGATCCCAAAGAGTACAGAGGTGGCCGGCTTATTGTCAAAGTTGATCGCGCAGGGCGGCTCGTAAAATGAGGTGAATCTGTTCTTCCAACTTGAATGCAACTCTACTATAATTGAAATCCGATCATTTCAAGCGCCACAGGTTGTGTGCGGTGATCGCCGGAATTGTTTAATTGCCTGAAGGAGCGTCGTCATGAAAAGTCGTTTGAATCGCAGGGATTTCCTGAAAAAAAGCAGTGCCGCGGGGTTCGGGATAGCCCTGGGGAGCATGACCAAGGGCCGCGGGGCGACTCTCAAGCAGCCTGTCCTGCAGACAGAACCTGTCGATCACCTGGTCACACCCCCCATGGAGACGGTCCGCGTAGCATACGTCGGCATCGGCAACCAGGGCAGCGGCCATTTCCGCAACCTGCTCCGAATCGAGGGAGTGGAGATTGTGGCCGCCTGTGACATCCGGGAGGAGCGCATCGCCTGGGCACAGGAGCAGTGTGTGAAGGCTGGAAAACCAAAACCGGTCGGCTATTCCAACGGGACGGAAGACTTCAAGCGCATGTGCGACACAGAAGATCTGGATCTGGTCTACAATGCCACCCCCTGGGAATGGCACGTCCCCATATCTGTTAAGGCCATGGAAACGGGATCGCATGCGGCCACCGAGGTCCCCGGAGCCATCACCCTCGAAGGCTGCTGGGAGATCGTCGAGGCTTCGGAGAAATATGGGAAGCACTGCATCACCATGGAAAACTGCAACTATGACCGGACCGAGCTGATGTTTTTCAACATGGTGCGCCAGGGCCTGTTCGGTGAACTGCTGCATGCCGAGTGCGGCTACCTGCACGATCTACGGGGATGGAAGTTCGGCACGGCCTATTACCCGCACGACTGGCGCCTGAAGTATTCGATCAAACGTAACGCCGACCTGTATCCGACCCACGGCCTCGGGCCGGTGTCGCAGTGGATGGACATCACCAGAGGCAACAAGTTCGACTACCTGGTCTCGATGAGCAGCCCCTCCCTCAGCCTGAAGCGGGAGGCGATCAAACGCTACGGTAAGGATCATCCCCTGGCCAAGACGGATTATGCACTGGGCGATGTGGTCAATACCCTGATCAAGACCCACCGGGGGCAGTCAATCCTGGTCACGCACGACACCAACTCTCCCCGGCCGTACAGCCGCAAGATCCTGATCCAGGGCACCAACGGGCTGGCGCGGAAATATCCCGAGGAAAAGATATTTATCGAAGGCACCTCCCAGCGCCACAGATGGGCGGACCTCTCCGAATACGCCGAGCAGTACAAGCACCCGCTGCTGACGTCCCTGGAGGAGAAGGCCGAGGGCGCCGGCCACGGAGGTATGGACTTCATCGAGGACTACCGGCTGATCCAGTGCCTCAGGGAAGGCCTGCCGATGGATTCGGACGTGTATGATGGGGCCACCATCAGTGCGGTTGTGGCATTGAGCGAGAAATCCATCGCCTCCAACAGCACCTCGGTCGAGTGCCCGGATTTCACCCGCGGCAAGTGGAAAACCCGCCAACCGCTGGGAATCGTCACGGCATAACCCTGCTGCCGAACGGGAATCCGGGCTGTAGGGCTCATTTTTCTTGCTGGTGTTTGGGATCACGGCCAGGGTGATGAGTAAGACTAAACGAACGATGGTATAGAGAGATTTTATTGATTGCATGACAGGATCCTCAATCCTGGTATTCGAACACCTCATCCACAGAAACGCCGAACACCCGTGCGATCTGGAATGCCAGCGCGAGTGAGGGCACGTATTTCCCCTGCTCGAGCGCGATGATCGTCTGGCGTGTGCACCCGGAGCGGTCTGCCAGTTCCTGCTGCGTCATCTCACCGTGGTCGAACCGCAGCTTCCTGACCCGGTTCTTTATCTCAGCCTTGGCCATCGCCGCTCGTCCTTGCGTCGTAGATCAGCATGGCCGACGCGTTCGAGATGAAGCCGACACACATACTGGATATGGCCAGGATCCAGACCCAGCCCACAGGCATAGTGACCGTGGCTTTATGGAGCTTGTAGTACCAATACAGGGAAGCGCCGAATAGAAAGGTGTAATACAGCAGGGCATGAAAACTGATGGTGTAGGCTTTTCGGAAAGTTTGCTCATCCCGCTCATCGATGAGGACCGTTTCCTTGGATCGGGACCGGGTGAGGAACAGCATGGCGAAGTACAGCACGAATCCCCCGGTGATCGCCACACGGGTGAGCTCGACTTTCTGATCGCCCTCTAAAAACGCAGCAGGTCCGCCGCCGGAAAAGAAGATCACGAACATGGCCACGAGAGCTGCACTCCAGATCAGTAGGGCCCACACGGCTCTTTTCTTTAGCTTTGTCATGTTATCCTCCATGTATGCTTTTAGTCATCGATTTCGTACATAATGTAATATTAATGATTCAAAAAGTCAAGTAATTCATACATAAAGTTAAATAAAAATGACAATATAATACAATTTAAACTTGGATCCCTGGGGACGGATCTGATCGTTTAGGCGGCTTCAGGGCGGTGTATTATTCATACCGCAGCGACTGGATGGGATCGGAGACGGCCGTCTTCAGGGCCAGGAGGCCGACCGTAAGCAGAGCTATGGCGATGGCAGCAGCTCCGGCCGTGACCGGGATCCAAAGAGAGAAAGGCGCGCGAAAGGCGAATTCACGCAGCCATATCCGCATCACATAATAGGCCACGGGCCAGGCGATGGCATTGGCCAGGACGATCAGGAGGAGGTATTCTCTGAGCAGGAGACGCAGGATACTCGTCACGGATGCGCCCAGGACCTTGCGGATGCCGATCTCCTTGGTGCGCTGTTCCGCTGTGAATGAAGCCAGCCCCAGGAGGCCCAGGCAGCCGATGATCAAGGCCAGTCCGGAGAACACCCCTGAGATCTCTCCGATCTTCCTTTCCGCCCGGTACACGGAGTCGAAACGCTCGTCAAGAAAAAAGTATTCGAAGGGCTGCAGCGGCAGGTACCGCTTCCACATCTGCCGCAGTGCCGAGATGGCCTGCCCCACGTCCTCAGTACCGATCCTGAATGACATATGATCGGAGTTGGTTCCCAGGCACAGCACCAACGGGCCGATGTCGTGCCGCAGCGATTCATAGTGAAAATCCTCCACCACTCCCACCACTGTGTAGGTGGCCTGGTCGCCCTCTTCCGAGAGGATGGTGCTCAGCCTTTTCCCCACGGGCTCGTCCAGTTCCAGTTCACGCGCAAAGCTCTGATTGATGATCACCGCGCCGGCATCTGTGCCGAAATCTTCAGAAAAATTGCGGCCCTGGGCGACCGACATCCCCAGCGTGGGGATATAATCGTAATCGACTGACCACATCTGGGCAGTAAGGGTGCTCCGCACATCCCCTTCCGGGAAAAACGACGTGGCGTTTCTCCCCGAGGGTATCGGCAGGTAGCCTGAAACCGTGCCCATGCTGAAATCGGGGTGGTTCAGCAAGTCCCTTTTAAACGTCTGCACACTCTCACCCAGGAGCATGGCATTGTCCAGGACCAGGACCTGCTCTTTTTCATATCCCAGACTCTTGTTCTGGATAAAGTGCAGCTGCCGGTAGATGACGATCGTCCCGATGATCAGGATGATCGAGGCCGTGAACTGGAATATCACCAGGGCACTGCGCAGTTTACCGGAAGACATGCCCTGTTTCAGATCGCCCTTGAGGACCCGGGACGGGCTGAAACCGGACAGCAGGAGGGAGGGGTACAGGCTTGAAAACAGGCCGGTCAGGAGGGTGATCAGGATTATCACCCCTATGGGTACCAGAGAACCCAGATGGGATATGGTCAGGTTTTTCCCGGAGAGGTGATTGAAAAGCGGCAGGAATAGGCCGATCAGAAGCAGGGCCAGCAGCAGAGAGAGGCCGCTGAAGAAGAGAGACTCTGCCGAGAACTGCCGGATGAGCTGGGCGCGTTGGGAGCCCAGGACCTTGCGTACCCCGACTTCCTTGGCCCGCCCGGCCGCGCGGGCTGTAGCCAGGTTCACGAAATTAATGGAGGCGATCACCAGGATGAAGAGGGCGATCACCGAGAAGATATAGATGTATTTGACGTCGCTGTTGGGCTCGAACTCCTCCATCAGGTGTGAATGCAGATGGATGTCCCGCAGGGGCTGGAGGAAAAACCGGAAGCCCATGACGCCGGAAGCAAAGATGAGCTTGGGGGGATAGCCCGTCATCTTTTCCAGTTGTTTTCCCACGCGGTCGAAAACCAGGTCCGGGAGCTTGGCCTCCAGCGCATGGGGATCGGCATCCTGCGCTAAGAGCAGATAGGTCTGAAAATTCAGAGACAGCCAGCTGGGGATTCTGCTCTCCTCTGCTGATGACATGGACAGGAGCATATCGAAATGGAAGTGTGAGTTATCCGGGATTTTGTCGATAATACCCGTAACCTTGTAGTCGTCCTGGTTTTCTATCAGGAGGGTTTTGCCCAGGGCGTCTTCGCTCCCGAAATATTTCACGGCCGTTTCGCGTGTCAAAACCGCGGAAAACGGCTCATCGAGGGCGGTATCCGGGCTGCCGGCGATCATGGGAATAGAGAATATTTCGAAGAACGACGGGTCGGCATACACGGCCCGAGGCTCCCGGAAGCTCTTCTTCTCGTGCTGAACCACGAGGTCTCCGTAGGCCCGGAAGCGGACCGCGTTCTCTATCTCCGGATAGATCGAGATCAGCTCTGCCGCCGCACTTGCGCCGGCGGTTGCGATCTGGGCTTCCTCGCTGCGCATTTTGTAGTCGACGGCCAGGCGGTAGATACGGTCCGCATTTTCGTGATAAGTGTCATAGCTCAGCTCGTCCCGGATAAACATGAGGATCAGAAGGCATGCAGCCATGCCCACAGACAGGCCGGCGATGTTGATCAGGGAAAAACCCCTGCTTTTGAACAGGTTGCGGAAGGCGGTGACAAGGTAGTTTCGAAACATGACCAGACTCCAGTATATTTTGTTCGAGATTATCCAGGGCAGGACGTTCAGGGTTTGAGCCCAGTACCACAGCCAGGCGCGCACCAGTCCCTTCCGGCGGACCAGCCGGTTGAATACCTGTGTAAAATCCCCGAGGTGTGTGAACTCCCCCCTGTCGGTGAAAAACACTTTCAGGGCCCAGTGGGCCAGCCGGGGCGGGTGGGGAGGCTTCTTCTTCATGGCTGGTTGGAATATCTAGGGTTTCAGCTCCGGCGCGGCCTCCCACAGGAAATCCTGGATGGTGCGCATCTCCCTGAGGGCCTCCCGGCCCAGGCGCGTCAGACGGTAGACCCGCTTGCTCCGGCCGCCCCTTTCCTTTATGGGATCGGTGGTGCAAGAGTCCAGCAGGCCGCTTTTCTCCAGCCGGTCGAGAGGATTGTAGATCGAGCTGAAGGACCAGGTCTTCCCGGTGGCCTCCTTCAGGTAGTCCTGGATCGGGACGCAGTAGGCCTCCTCCTTGAGCTTCCAGACAGCCAGCAGGATCATCTCTTCGGATCGGGATAACATTCTCATGGTTCTTCCCTCAATTAATATCTTTCCAATTGTGGAACAAATATAAGTTAAGCCATCGGGATCTGTTTGTCAAGCATTTGTTTCCATTTCGGAAAATAATATGTATTTGACTATTGCGAGATGAAACAATATGGTTGAACGATGAAAAAAACCTCTGTAATCATTCTTCTGTCTCTGGTGATCTGTTTGGTTCCGTACTGCCGCCGGCAGGTTGACACATTGATCAGCCAGGATGAGGCGAATAGCATCGCTGAAAGGGTTCTGAAGCTGTGGAACGAAGGGGACCTGAGCGTAGCAGACGGCCTGTATGGGCCCGGTTATGTGAGACACCACCCGACGCCTTCGGCCGCAGCGAGCCTGGACGATCTCAAGGATACTGTTGTCTCCAACCGCGCCCTCTTCCCTGATTACGGGCTGGCGTTCGACGAGATGATCCTCAAAGGGGACCGGATGATCGTCTTCGCCACCATGACCGGCACCAACACGGCCCCCTTCGGTGAGATCGCGGCCACGGGCAAAGCGGTAAGAATGAACGGCGTCTACATCTTCCGCATTGCGGACGGGAAGATCGCCGAGGAGTGGACGTATTTCAACCTGCTGCACTACTATCAGCAGCTCGGCTTTTCCCTCGTTCCTCCCGGGCCGCCAGGATCCATCTCGATACCATAACCTCCTGAACAGCACTCCTTGAATATGTCCTTTTTGCGTTTGCGCTTGATGAGACCCTGCTGCCCTGCTTTACCTGTTCAGTTGGTTTCTGCACAGGAGGAGCCAAACTGCGTGATGGCTCTTTAGAATCGATGCCGGTCCTGAGGAATGACACATCCCGGGGTGTGAGGACTGATTATCTAGTTGAGGCTGGTTTCCCTGTGGATCTTCATGCCCAGGACCCTCGAAGTCACCGCCTTGTCCTGGAACTCTATACACAGACCCCGGACGGCTACGACATCCAGTTTGATGGCGGATCCGCCCCATGTGCAGCCCGGGATCCGCACACGCGAGGGTGTCCTCCCTTTTCGTTCGAACCACCCTCCTGACGCCAGGAAGTTCTTGTTATCGACGACGAAAAGCATGTAGGTCGAATTTTTCGTGGTGACCTCGATCAGGTCACCGAATCTCAGGCTTTCTCTGAAGATGATCTCGGGAACCTCTTCCCGGATTTTGTTCCGATGGACAAGGATTGGATTCCTCACCTTTCTGGTTCCTTAGATGATTAATACACCTAATTAACACAGATGTAAATGGAAAAATGAATCCAATCCGGATTCGAAGTGGGCCGCTATACGATAAAAAAGACCACAGTCAGAACCAAAGCCAGGTTGATGGCGAAGATGGCGGGATAAAAGAGGGGGCCGACCCTTCCTGTCTCCTGTTTGGTGAGTTGTTTGTACTGGTGCATGTATTTGATGATGTAAAGACGGATCCACAGGAAATTGATCTTGACACCCCGCTTGGAGACCTCATGGGTCATCATCATGGCCAGGACCACAAATGTGACTCCCAGGAAAACGATTGCGATCAAGATGATGTTTGCCATTGTATTTACCTCTCTGTACAGGAATACGGCCCAACAGTGAAAAATATTCAGCCTGTTTACTTGATAGCAACCCCCATAGTGTCGCGGTGCATGAAGATCAGCGTCCGCATATACGGTCCGATGGCATCAGGGCTTTCGAAGCCTGCCTTGTGTGCCGCCGCCTCACGCTGTTCTCTCGAGCCCTTGTAGCTCGAGGCCCAGTGCTGGAGGTCGCGGTAACACCCGAGCGTGAACAGGTCCCAGGCAGCTCCCTGATCCTTCGTGAAGATCATGTTCCAGGGCCGCCCTGTTTCCGTTTGGTAGATGTTTTCCATCACGCGTTCCTTGAAAAGTTCCGCGTGTCTGCCCGGCAGCGACACGAAGATCTCGATGTGGAAGTAGGCGGAACCCTCGAATTCTTCAGCCACCTTTTCGAGGGGAGGCCCCATCACAAAGAGGTCCTCATGCCAGGCCGCGCAGGCTTGAAATTCCTCCTGGAATTCTTCCGGCGGGAGGGATGATCCTCCCCCGGCTTTGCCGCGCCGGGCCACCCTTTTCGGAGCGTAGTATTCCGTATAGCTCTCCATAGGGAACAGCAGCATCAGGTCCCACTGGTCGCCCTGTGTGTGCCGCCACCAGAACGGGGGCTCGTCACCTGCTGCCTTGTAGGCGTCCATCTGGTTCTTATAGAGTGCGATCAGGTCCAGTAGTTTCCCCGGGGCGGCCCGCACAAACGTGGTCTTGTACAGGTAGGATGGTTCTGGATGTTGTGTTTCCGCCGAGGCCGCCGAGGTTGAGGGCGGGAGGGTCCAGGCCATCAGACCGGCCAGTAATATGAGTCCTCCAAAACGTTTAATGCTCATGCTTCCTCCTTCGTTGGAACTGTATGGGCTCATCCTATGTGCATCATCCTTATTACTGTGCTAACGATGCCTGGCCCTTATGAAGACATCGATGTTCCCCTGCCTGTCATTGACGTAATAGAGCCGGATCTTGCCGTCTTCAGTTTCCGACAGCACCGCAGGGATGGAGTTTTCGGTCACGTACCAGCCTGCCGGCAGGATGACCGTGTTCCGGGGCCGTCCGAAGCTCCGGTCCCAGATCAGTTCTTCACCGCTCTTCAGGTAGCGGTTGGGATCGGTGTAGGTCTCCTCGATGCGCAGGCGGACCGACTGCCCTTCCTTGACCGGATCGAACCAGATGACCACGACCTCCGTTTCCGGCGAAATGGGCTGCCCGATCTTGATGCCTCGTTCGCTGATGGCATTCCCCTTGAGGGTCTCGACCTTGAGACTTTTGCCGGTATCGAGGATCTTCGCCGAAGGCTCGGTGGCCTTGCTGCCCGCCCTCACGACATTCAGGTATCTGTCCATGCCCACGCGTTTCTCCGTGTAGTCGTGGTAAAGCCGGAAGGAGTGTGTCTCGGGCGGCTGCAGGAAGTAGACGATCTCGCGATCCTGGAATGCCCGCTCGGAAAACCGGTAATTCAACCGCGCCCCGGTCCGCGGGGCGGGAGTGGGCCTGGCCGAGCCTGCTGCGCCGAGGTCGGCCTGCCCGGCAGCTGTTGGCGCCGGCTCGGTTTTTTTATCTTTTTCCGGCAGCAGGCGAGCCTCCAGGAGGTACGGCACGCCGGCCGGGCCGATGTTCATGTAGCTGGATTTGATCCTTCCGTCTTCTGTCCGCATGATCTGTGAGGGATAGCTGCACCTGATCAGTTCATAGCCTGTGGGAAGCACCACCGAGTTACGCTTGATGCCCAGCGTACGGGAGAAGATCAGCTTATCTCCGTCCCGATAGTAACTTTTCGGATCTTTGTAGGTCTTGTCGATGCGGAGGCGCGACTCTCCGCCTTCAGGCACCGGGCGGGCGAGCTTTATCCGGATGTACTGACCCTCAGGATTGGCACGGGCCAGGCCGTCCTGCCGGGCCGAGGACCCATCCACGATCTTCCATTCGAGCCGTGTCCCGGTCATCAGGTCGTATACCGCATGCACGATCGGTTCGCTTCCGACGCGGATCGCGTTAAAGAAATACCCGGTCCCGGCTGTGGTGGCCGTGACGTCGTACGTGATGCGGAAGCTTTGAGTATCCGGCGCCAACAGCTCGTAGCATGTGTAGTCGTCAGCCTGGGTCTGCCGTGCCGATTGGCCCTGCGGCCCGATCGATTGAACCATGAACGCAACCATCAGGATCAGGCCCATAGTATTGGCTCTTTTGAGTTTCTGCATGTGTTCCTCTTTCTATTTTATCCCCCGGGATATTGTCACGGCCAGATATATCACAGGCAAATACCCTGGTCAATCAAGGCGCTCCCATGGTTTTTCCTCATTCCCTGTGATATGTTTATCCAGGCCATTTTCCGGTGAATAAGAAAACGTATTCAGAGGCTTCGTATGCCGAGGAAATCGGAGGGGAAAACAGCATGAAAGCAGAACGAAACAGATCCGGTTTGATTCTCCTGGTATTGTTCATCATTTTTGCTGCCCTGGCGCCTTCAGTGCAGGCGGAGCAGGGGCGCCCCAACATCGTCCTGATTGTCGTGGACGACCTCCGTTTCGACGAATTCGGCGCAGGCGGGCACCCTTATCTCGAAACCCCCAACATCGACCGCCTGGCATCAGAGGGGGCCATGTTTCACAATGCCTACCATGCGACACCCCTGTGCTCACCCAACCGTGCCAGCATACTGACCGGCCAGTATGTGTCACGACACGGCATCCTGGACAACACCTCCCGCAGCCGCGCCAGCCACCTGATGGACCTGTTCCCTAAGGAACTGCAGAAGGCCGGGTACCGGACCGCCCATGTCGGCAAATGGCACATGGGCAACGATCCCACGCCCAGGCCGGGTTATGACTATTGGGTGAGTTTTTCCGGACAGGGCAAGACCTTCGATCCGGACCTGTACGAGGAAGGCAGGATCCATCCGGTCAAGGGATACATCACGGACATTTTTACAGACCGCGCTGTGGATTTCATCAAAAAGTCGGGCGACACGCCCTTTTTTGTCTACATCGGCCACAAGGCCGTGCACCCCGAGGCCATTCAGCGGGATGATGGAACCATCGATCTGAGCGTAGCCCGGGAATTCATGCCCGCCAAGCGGCACAAGGGCCGCTATGACGGAAAAACCATGCCGCGACGCCCCAATTACGGCCTGTCCGAGCAGGATCGGGAGAGCAAGCCCGTAATCGCTAAGGCCCTTGAGTTCCGGCACATCCTCGAACAGGACCCGGACTGGGCCCAGGAGATCGATCCGGGCGTTTCCGACGAGACCATACGCCGCCGGGCCGAGATGATGCTGGCGGTGGACGACGGTGTGGGCCGCATTGTCGCCACCCTGAGAGAGACAGGCAGGCTGGACAACACCCTGATCATCTTCACCAGCGACAACGGCTACTTCTACGGCGAGCACGCGCTGACAGTCGAGCGGCGCCTGCCCTACGAGGAAGCGGTGAAGACACCCCTGCTGATGCGGTTCCCCGGGCTAGTCAGGCCCGGCACCGAGATCGACGGCCTGGCTGTGTCCGTGGACCTGGCGCCCACCATCCTCGATGTGGCCGGTGTAGAGATCCCGAAGCATATACAGGGAACATCTCTGACCCCCCTGATGAGGGGACAGAAAAAGGAAGTCCGCGATTCCATGTTGATCGAATTCTACAGCCACGAGAATCCCTTTCCCTGGACCGCCAGCCTCGACTACCGCATCGTCCGCAGGGGGAAGTACAAATACATCCGCTGGATCCGATTCCCGGAAGACCAGGCCGAGCTCTATGACCTGGAAAAGGATCCTTATGAGCTCGACAACCTTCTGAAAGATCCGAAAAAGGCGGAGCTGCTCGAGGGCCTGAAAAAGGACATGCGGCGGCTGGTACTCATGTCCCTGGGTTTAGACAACTAGGCTGATGGATTTTTGTGTCTATATGGTGAATTTGTCCATAGCAATGGGAGGTGAAAGATCATGTTCGGCAAAAGAACAATAGTAGCCATCCTTCTGCCGGCTGTGGTTTCGGTAAGCGGAATTCTGGCCGAGCAGAAGATCGTAAGGATGGAATCCCGGCTCTTCCCCGATCCGATAGTCTGGGATTCCAATTACACCGCCTGCCTGGCCGCTTCTGACGGCCGTGTCTATGTGGGGCTTAACCAGCATGGCAGGGGGGCGAGTGTCGCGGTCTACGATCCAAAGACCGATTCCATGAAGCTGCTGGGGGACATGAACCGGATCACCGGCCAGGACAGGCTCCCGGTCGAGCCCCAGGCCAAGGTACACACGCAGATCTGCGAAGGCGGTGACGGTAGGATCTATTTCGGGACACACCTTTCGGGATGGTTCGGTTTCGCCAAGTTCACGAGCGGTGAAGCCTATCCCGGCGGACACTGGATGGTGTATGATCCCCGGACCGACGCCGTGACCGACCTCGGGATCGCCCGCAGGGGCAACGGCCTCCTCACCATGGCCATGGATCCGGAGCGTGGGAGGCTTTACGGAGTGACCTATCCACAGGGTCACTTCCTCTATTATGACCTGGAAACAGGCAGGACCACGGACATGGGGCAGGTGCAGAACTGGGACGCACTGGGCCGTACTCTCGGCGTCGACGATAAGGGTCGGGTCTACGGTTGCTGGGGACAGGGCCGGCTCTGGCGCTACGATCCTGAGACGGACGGGATCGAAAACATGATGATCAAGCTGCCTCAGAGGGAGGTCGGGATTCCGGTGCACAGGGCCTACTGGGAAACGGAACAGACCTTCACCGCAGTGGCGCACTCACCGGACCACCGCCTGCTGTACTTCCTCGAAACTGGAAGTTCCTACCTGGTCCGGTACGATCCCAATAAAGGGGAGGAGGGCGAGATGCGGCTCCTCAGCCAGATCTGTGCGGATCCTTACATGGGCCGGCGGGATGTTCCCTATGCCATGATCTCCTTCTGCCGGGGCCCGGACAATGTGATCTACTATGCCTGCAACTCGGTCACGGATGACGAAGAGGGCAACCCGTATTGGGGCGGAGGGATGTCGGCCGCCCTGGTCACCTATGACCTCGACACCGGCCGGCGTGAGGATCGGGGGCTCATCCGGCTGGAGAACGACCTGGTCCCGCTTCATCCCAACTCAGCCAGCGCGGCCCCGGATGGGACCATCTATTTCGTGAGCCGGGTTCTGGAAGGATCGGGTGAGGGGCATCAGGCTTCGGGCCTCCCGGCCGACCTGGTACTTGAGCAGGACACGGAACACAAGCAGCAGCTCTATGAAAACGAGCCCTACACCGTGCGCCTGCTTATCTTCCACCCCCAGGGAACGAAGGCCGGATCCCTGGGAAAGGAAATACGAAGATGAGACACAAATCCATCATTGGTTTGGCGATCGGAATGGTCTTCATATCGTTTGCGGTCTTGGGATCGGCGGGGCAGCAGGCCGGCACCATGTTTGTGAATCAGCTCCGACTCGACCTCAGGGTCCTCGGCCACCCGCCCCTCGATGTCATCCCACCCGGGGAGAGCGCCATCACATCGCTTGTGATCGGGGCGGACGGCAGCTTGTATGGCGGAACCTCGGGGAGACGAGCCCACCTCTTCAGCCTCGATCCCAGCTGGGGACATGTCTTTCCCCTCGGGCATCTGGCTGAAGAGGAGAGCGTCTTCCACAGCCTGGTGGCCGCAACTGATGGATCCATTTTCATCGGGACATCTTTGTACAATGTCGGGAGGATAGATGAGCGGGGCAGGGATGTTCTGTCCCGCTACGAAGACTATGCGGGAGGACACATATACCGCTTCGATCCGGCCGCGGAGAGGAGGGACCGGAAACGGATGCAGAATCCCGATCCCGCGCGTCCGCTGCCTTGCACGACGGACCTCGGAATCCCGGTTAAAGGAGAAGGCATAACCTGTCTGATCATGGGAGAGAGTGCCCTCTACGGTGTCACATTCCCGGGCGGACATTTCTTCGTGTGGGATATGGCTGCGGGGAAGGCCAAAGACCTGGGGCCTATCTGCGGCCCGCCGCTCCATGAAGAACCCTTGCGCAGCATACCCCGGGCCCTGGTGATCGATGGGAAAGGCAGAGTTTGGGGCGCTGGCGACTATGGGGCCCTGTTTCATTATGAGCCGGAGGAGTACAAGGTCATCCATCATCCTGATCTGCGTCTCCCCAGCGTGCTGGGCCGGGAGTTCAAGAGCGTGCTGGACGCCATGATCCATGGTCCGGATGGCAAGTTCTACGGGGGAACCTCGGACGGCTTTCTCTTCCGCTTCTGTCCGGAATCTCTTCAGATCGTCAACCTGGGCAAACCCATGTGGCAGTACCGGATCCGGGGGCTGGCCTTCAGCCGGTCCGGCGACCTCTACGGTGTTGGAGGTGATCTCGGAGGGGCGGCACGTCTGTTCGTCTACCGGAAGGAAGGCGGAGGCTTCGGGAACCTGGGCATGCTGGATGTAAACCGCTCACCCTACTACGCGTGGCACGCATTCGAAGCCGACGCCATGGTGACAGGACCGGACGGGACCATTTTCATCGGTGAAGCCGGCCGCATCTCACACCTGTACCTGCTGTATCCCTGGTGACCGCCTTCGATCCGCCCCAAATTGCAGCATCCGGTGGTGCTGATGAATCTGGGAATGCACGACCGATGCCGATGCTCCCTGCTGTCTGATTGACAGCCTGGAGTCAAATGACTATGCTAAGCCTGCAGAACGAGGGGAAACCTGAAGATGAAGTGTCCTAAGTGCCGTTCGGATAATCCGGATTCAGTCAAGTTCTGCGGCGAGTGCGGTACGCAGGTCTTGACCGGCGACGGCGCCCAGCCGGGATTCACTCAGACCATCGAGACCCCTGTCAGCGACATGACTTCCGGCACTCTCTTTGCCGAAAGGTATCAGATCATCGAGGAGCTGGGCCGGGGAGGCATGGGGAAGGTCTACCGCGCCCTGGACAGAGAGCTTAACTCTGAGGTCGCGTTGAAGCTCATCCGGCCCGAGATCGCGGCCGACGGCAAGACCATAGAGCGTTTCAAGAACGAACTGAAGCTGGCCCGCAGCATAAGCCACAGGAATGTCGGGCGCATGTACGAACTCATGGAAGAGAAGGGGACGCGCTTCATCTCCATGGAATACATCCCGGGTGAGGACCTCAAGAGCTTCATCCGTAGGTCGGGCCGGCTGGAGATCTTCAAGGCGATCGACATCGCCCGGCAGGTGTGCGAAGGCCTGTCCGAGGCCCACGGATCGGGGACCGTGCACCGGGACCTGAAGCCCTCCAACATCATGATCGACAAGGAAGGGAATGCCCGGATCCTGGATTTCGGGATCGCCCGGTCGCTCAAGGCCGAAGGAGCCACGGGCCCCGGTATCATGATCGGGACACCCGAATACATGTCTCCGGAGCAGGTCGGCGGGGAGGAGAGTGATCAGAGGGCGGACATCTACGCCCTGGGTGTTATCCTGTTTGAGATGTTGACCGGCGAGCTGCCTTTCACAGGCGACACGCCCTTCAGCATCGGCATGAAACACAAGGGAGAGGAACCCCGAGATCCCAGGGAGCTGAATCCCGGGATCCCCGAGGGCCTCAGCCGGATCATCCGCAGGTGCCTGGAAAAAGACAGGTCCCTGCGATATCAGGATGCGGGCGAGGTGAGCACTGATCTAGACAGCGTCGAGCGGGAGACTTCGTCGCACGGGCAAATATCGGCAGCGGTGCATGAGCGGCCTGAAGACAAGAAAAAGCTCCGGCCTGCTGCGGTCGCGGCCTTGATCCTCGTGCTGGCGGCATTTGCGGTCTCGATCGTGTATTTTGTGTCCGCTCCATGGCTCCAGAAATCCGGGCCCGGACCGGAAACGGCTGAGGGATCTGATTGGACCACTTCCATCGCCGTGCTCCCTTTCGCCGACCTCAGCCCCCAAGGAGATCAGGCTTATTTCTGCGACAGTATGGTGGAAGACATAAGGGGAAGGCTCGTCAAGATCGACGGCCTTAAACCGATCTCCCGGACCTCGGTGGTCCGCTACAGGAACACCGAAAAGAGTCTCCAGCAGATCGCTCAGGAGCTCAACGTGTCCCACATCCTGGAGGGGAGCATCCAGAGGGAGGGCGACAGTATCCGGGTCAATGCCAACCTGATCGACACGCAGACAGGCTTCCAGCTTTGGACGGAAAGGTATGACAGGAAGATCGAAAGCCTGTTTGCCATCCAGGACGATATCTCGACCGCCATCGCGGAGGCCATGGAGCTGGAGCTCACGCCGAAAATGCTGGATGAGTACCGCGCCCGGCAGCCCGAGGACATGGAGCTCTACGAGAAATATGTGCAGGGCTTGTACTTCATCAACAGCAAGTATACTCTCACCTACCTGGAGGAGGATTTCCAGAAGGCCCTAGAGATGTTCGATCAGGCCCTGGAGATCGACCCGGATTTTGCTCCTGTTTACACCGGATTGGCCTGGGCACACTTTCACCGCTATCAACTGACCGATGATCCGGAAGACATCCAGAATGTCATGGTCAACTGTGAGAAAGCCTATGACCTGAACCCCAGCTTTGCCGAATCCAACCTTGGGAAGGGTTTTGTACTTTTCTTGCGGGGAGAATACGACCAGGCTTATCAATATTTCCGGATCGCTATGCAGAAGAGCCCCAATGAGCTGGCGGTCAATCAGGCCATTGCGTACTGGTACTACAGTCTGGGTCTGTACAGGCACGCCATCCCCCTCTACGTTAAAGCCATCGAGATGTCCCCCTTCTACACCTGGTCCAAGTTCAACATCGCTTGGTGTTACCGGGGGATCGGGGATTTGGAGAAGTCGGGAGAGTTTTTGAGGGATGCATTGGCCTTGAATCCCAGGAATCCCTTCGCCCTGTGCTATTATGCCGATCATCTGGTGTTGGAAGGGGAATATGCAGAGGCGGAGAAGTGCTTGGTGCAGGCGAAGGAACTAAATCCGGGTCTTGACTTCCTCCTCAGAATGCAGGCCCAGCTGTATGCCGCAAAAGGGGATAGGCAGCAAGCCTTGGCCCTTTTCGAGAACCTCCAGATCTATGCGCTGCTGGAGATGAATGATAAGGCGCTGGCCTTCATGAACAAGGAGCTGGAGGCCGGTATTCATTTCCCCTATCTCCACCTGCTGCGCAATCCATTTTATCTAGAGCTGCGGGCGGACCCGCGTTTTCAGGAAATTATACAGCGGGCTAAAACCCGTCACGACGAACTCGTTAAGAAGTACGGCGATCTGCTTCAATAAGAGTTCTCGGGGCGTGATTCAATCATCCATGATCAGCCTCAGGCCCTCGATGAGCGGCTGATATTTCAGCAGATCGGTCTTTCCCCAGGTGGTGAAGAGGTGCCCGAGCATGCGGGGACTCTTCAGGCTCTGGCTGTAGCGTATCAGCTCTTTCACGGCATCCACCTTCTTCCAGCTGGTGGGCAGCACCCGGAATCCTTTTTCGATAAACATGGGGAGGGAAGGGTAGGCCGCCATTTTTTCGTAGTGCCAGGGGCAGATGATGATGTCCTTGGGGATCATATCGACCGCGGCAGCCGTGCCGTTCAGGGAGGACTCCCATTCACCGAATTCGTGGCCCATGCCGTCGAACAGGCGGTCCCCCCACATCAGCATCTCGACGCCCCGCTTTTTAACCAGGTGTCCGTAGATATCATTGATGGCCCTTGCATACAGCTCGCAAGGATCTTTTCCCTTGGTCGAAGGAGACAACTCATTTCCCAAAAGGAACACCTCGTCCATCCCCACATGAAAGGCATCTGCCTCGAAGGCATCGATTATCTCATCCATCAGGGCAAAGACGATGGAATAGACCTCGGGATTCATCACGTCCCATTCCCGGCAGTAGATGTCCTCATTGCCGGGGAACGCTCCGGGAGTGAGATCGAGGTGCGGGTACTCGGTCAGGAGCGGGAAGGTCTCCTTTGCCCATGACTGGTGCCCAACGCACTGGAACTCGGGGATCACCCGGATGCCGTTTGCCAGGCAGACCTCCAGCAGCGCCCGGGCCCCTTCCACGGTCACGGGATTTTTCCCCCTCCTGAGTTCAGGATGGGACTTGAATGCGAAGTTGTAGTCGACCTCGAAGATGATGGTGTTGACTCCCATGGCGGCCAGCGGGGGGATCGTCTTCACCAACTCCTCGATTTCCGCGTCGGTATCGTAGCCCAGTATGTGCACGGCCAGCATTTGTACCCCTGGTTCCGGCGCTTTTGTGCTCTTTTCAGCCGAGACGCATCCCGCCAGCAAAACTGCCGGAATCAGCAGGAATGAAAGATGAACTGTTTTCATGATGTCCTCATCTGTTCCCTGGGTTACTCTATTGTATTAAATATTTTTCCCAAGACGCAACCTCTGTGAAGGAATGGCCGTTATGATATAATGAGGTGCTAAAAAATTAACATGTTGGTCTTGACAGGCTGAATATAAGGTGCTAAAATTTTAACATGCTAAAAAAATAGCACAGCCTGTCAACCAAAAATGGAAGGTGCAGCATATGAAAGGACAGACAAACCTCAGCCGCAGGGAAAGGCAGATCATGGATATCGTCTATGAACTGAAGGAAGCCACAGCCGCCCAGGTGCTCGAGCGGCTCCCCAATCCGCCCAGCTATTCCGCGGTGAGGGCCCTGCTCAAGGTGTTAGAGAACAAGGGGCACCTCACCCACAAGCAGGATGGTCCCCGCTATGTGTTCTCTCCGATCGTATCCCGGGAAAAGGCACGGCAGACCGCCCTGCGCCACCTCCAGAAGACGTTTTTCAACGGCTCAACTGAAGAGGTTATGGCGGCCCTGCTGGACATCTCCGAGGACGACCTGTCCGAGGAAGATTACCTGCGCCTGCGGTCCCTCATCGAAAAGGCCCGGAAAGAAGGAAGGTAGCCATGCAGCCCATTTTAGGATCAGGATGGCTCGATGTCATCAGTGGGTACCTGATCAAGAGCTCACTGATCCTGGCCCTGGCTCTTGTGCTGGCTTTACTGCTGCGTAAGAGATCGGCCGGCCTGCGGCATCTCGTGCTCTCGCTATTCCTCATCGGCCTCCTTTTCCTACCGGTCCTCTCATCCTTGACGGCCGGTTGGGAAACCGGGCTCCTTCCCACCTGGGAGGCTGGGATCTCCGGCCCCGCGGAAGACGGCTGGATCAAGGCCCGGGATGTCCATCCGGACTCCTCTGGGGAAGACCTGGCACTGTCCGCGGATCTTCACGACTCCATGGGCGAGAGAAAGACCTCCCGGCCTTTCCGGATCGGGCTCCTTTCTGAGATTAAATCCGTACTCGGACCCGGGGCACTCATCGTATGGCTCATGGGAACGGTGTATCTTGTCTTCAGGTTGGCCCTGGGCCTCCTGGGAGCCGTCCGACTGACTCGTGAAGGCGCGGGCATGGAGGATCCTCTCTGGAAGCGGCTGCTCAATCGCTTCCTGGCCGCTCTTTCCATGCGGAGGAAGGTCCATCTTCTGAGTCACGACAGGGTACGCATCCCCTTGACCTGGGGATTCCTCAGGCCGGTCGTGATGATGCCGTCCGGGTCCGATTCCTGGAGTGAAAGCCAGCGTTCCACGGCCCTCTATCATGAGCTGGCGCATGTGAAGAGAGGAGATTTTCTGATCATGCTGCTGGCCCGTTTGACCCTGGCCCTTTACTGGTTCAATCCTCTCAGCTGGGCCGTCTTTCGGATGATCAGAAAAGAGCAGGAGAAGGCCTGTGACGAACTGGTCCTCAAGGCGGGCATCAAGCCCTCGACCTATGCGGAAAACCTGCTGCACATCCGGAACCTGGTCCCCGCACACTGGAACCCGCCCGCAGCGGTTCTGGGCGCTTTGGGGAGGTCCCATCTGAATGACAGGCTGGTCGCTATTCTGAAGCAGAAACTCAATTTCGAGGAGGTTAAGATGAAGACCAAGATAGTGTTAGGTATTCTGGTGGTGTTCTCGGTTTCGTTCATCGGGATGGCACGTCCCGCAGGCTCTGAGGCCGGACCCTTGGAGGCCAATGCCAGCGACGCTACAGTGATGCGTGCGCCGGATGTGTTTGTGGAAACCGGCTCGGACCCACAGGAGCAGGAAAAGAAAGAGCAGGAAAAGAAGAAGAAAGAGGAACAAAAGGCGAAAGAGGAAAAAGAAGGGAAAACGCTGGTCTGGACAGCCAAAAAAGGTGAGGAAAAGACCATCTCGGTCACCATAGTCGACAAAGGCGAGAAGAAAACCATCGAGCTGACGGCCCCCTACGTCCTTACTATCAAGGAAACTCCCGAGAAGACCATCGTGGTGACCTCCCCCCACCTGGAGCTGAAGAAGGGCGAGGTGGGGACCTGGACCGTCAAGAGTGATAAGCTTCACGCGTCGGGTGACGTCCATACCATCAAACTCGATAAGGGCGCGGTCATCCATGTGACGAAACACGGCGAAGAAGGCGACGAGGTCATCGAGCTTACGACCGAGGCTGTAAAGCTGGACGAATATGTCACTTTAAAGCTGGATAAAGCTGTCCATCTCCCAAAAGATATCAATGTCCATATCGTGACCAAAGATGGAGACACCAAGAAAGTGTTCGTCTCCCCTCATGTCGAAGTACATCCCGATGTCAAAGTACACACCGATGTCGAGGTCCATGCCGATGCGGCCGCACACGCAGAGGTTGCCGTGGCGGTACAGAGTGAGATCTCGAAAGAACAGCTCGAGAAGATCCGGGAAAGCATAAAGAA
>CBFDBC010000032.1:0-22382 GCA_965602945.1 uncultured bacterium
GACTCGACCTCTTCATTCAGGAGCACCCGGCCGGACGCATCCCCCCGGGCCAGGTCCTCGAGCATCCAATCCAATAGATTCGCCACAAAAAGGCGGTGCGGGATCGCGCAGAGTGAGGCGCGCCAGATCCAATCCCACCGCAGGGGCATCACGGTAGCGACTGGGGCGATCAAAACGATCCTGTCGAGCCTCCCGGGATGGTGGAGGGCATACCGGCTGGTGAGCCACCCACCATAAGAGAGCCCCGCCAGTTTGATCCGGTCACCGAGTCCGAGCGCATCGAACAGCTCGTCCATCCAGTCCATAAATTCATCCGGGGTTTGGAATATGAACGTGTAGACGCTCCGGCCGTTATCATAGATGTTATCCACGGCATAGGTCCTGAAATCCCGGGACAGCGCCTCGATGTTCGGCCACCACTGCAGCGAGCTCCCCCCGATCCCATGCAGCAGCACGAGCGGCGGCGCGCTCTCCGGCCCGCTGATCCGCACGAATGTCCGGCCGAAGGAGGTTTCGACCATTCTGGACTCCGAGGCGATCGGCCATCTCTCCGCCTTCCTGTCATAGACTTCCAGGAATTGCGCCTTGGCCCCGGCCGTCCGGAAAGGATGAAACTCCGAGAAATTCCCGACCGCATAGCGTTGAATGCCCCTGGGAATACCATAGGTCAGAAATAGGAACGCCAGGGTCAGTGCGACGTAGATCGACACCCGGTTGAACTTTTTCAGGGAATATGAGGCGCCCTCCCTGCGAGCGCGGCGGAAAGCCTGAGCGACAGAGTAAGCTTTCATCAGGACGAAGAACGAGGCCAGCACCACAAGAAGCAGAAGGTCCCAGGAGCCATCCAGGAATATCCGCAGGGCGTAGAGGCAGAACACGAGGGTCATCAGCGCTTTCAGAAGGACGCCTTTGACGAGCTCGCCGTTATAGATCTGACCCAGTCCCAAGGAGATCAGGCTCAGGAAGGCGGACGCGGCAGGTCTTCTGGTTTTCTCAGGAGACCGATGCATCCATCAATTATGTCCCAGTCTGCAAAAAAATGCGAATGCAGCGACATACACTGGATAGAATTGATCGGAGTACCGGGGAGGATGGAACGGAAGGAGAGGGCCGGGCCTAGATAGTCGGTTCTGCGGATCGCATGACCGACGTGACTCCTTTCTCGAGCTCAACGATGTGGTTTATCATAGACAGGATCGTTTCCGGGATGTCGTGCATGAACTCGACGCCGACCTCGAACAATTCCTCATCATCATCCATGTTCATAACCCACCGGACCCGGCCGTCGACATGCACGACCTGCTTCGACTTCGACAAGGCCAGGTTGACCTTGAAATACGTACCGATGGGGAAGAACCAGTCTGTGACGATCCTCGCCCCGCCCACCGAGACATCTTTGGTCAGTGCGTAGATCTCCGTGGTGTTGACGGAATCCCCGAAGCTGGTGATGAACTCTATGACCACCTTGTTTTCTTCGGGCTCCCGGCTGTCTTTTCGTTTTTCACTCATCGCAACACCTCTTTGCCGAATGACACCGGCGTCTGCCTGTATCCAGACAGTATGATGGAAGAGACCCCGGCATTAGTAAATAGCCTCTAGAGATGATTGGGGGGATGATATTTTCCCCGCGCCCTGATAAACTGCCCCTATGGACAAACCCTCCCTCAGGAAGGTTCTGGGTGTCTCAGACGGGGTCGCCATACTGATCGGGATCATGATCGGTGCCGGCATCTACTCCACGCCTCAGATCATCGCCGGCTACCTCGGCTCCTTCGGCGAGGTCATCCTGCTCTGGCTCCTGGGCGGAGCCTTCGTGCTGATCAGCGGCCTGATCTACGCCGAGCTGGGCTCGCGGATGCCTGAAACCGGAGGGGAGTACAACTACATCACGCGCTGCTTCGGCCCCCATGCCGGCTTCATCTTCGGGTGGGCGCAGCTGTTCATCATCCGGACCAGTGCGGCCTCCGGCCTGGCCCTGATCATCGCGGACTACCTGGGATACTTCATCCGTTTGAGCAGGACCGGCCGGATCGTCGCCGCCCTGGCCGTCATTTTCCTGTTCGGCCTCCTGAACTATGTCGGGATTCGGATGGCCAGCATCTACCAGAAACTCTCAACGACCCTGAAGGTGGGAGGCCTGCTCTCGATCGTAATCATCGGCATCGTGATGAGCCGGGGGCATGAGAATCTGTTGGCCACACGGGCTCTGCCGGAGGGGGGGCCGGGTCCCGTCGGAGGAATTGTCGCCGCGTTGATGCTGATCATTTTCTCGCACACGGGGTGGGAGCGGCTCGGTTACTCGGCCGGAGAGATGAGAAGCCCACGGCGCGTGATCCCATCCAGTCTGATCGTCGGGATCGGCATCGTGGTGGCTCTCTATATCCTGACCAACTGGACCTATCACAGGACCCTGGGCATGGAGGGTATGCGCGGAAGCACGATCGTCGCCGCGGACGTCCTGACCGTGTTGATCGGTCCCATCGGGGCCGCGCTCGTTTCCATCCTGGTCATGATCTCGGCCTCCGGGAGCATCAACGGTACCATAATGACTGCGACGCGGGCCTATTATGCCATGGCCCGGGACGGGCTCTTCTTCAAATGGCTCGATTTCATCCATCCCCGCTTCCGGACACCCTCCCGGGCGATCGTTGCGCACTGCGTGTGGGCCGGCGTGATCCTCGTTTTTCGGGGGACCTTCGAGACCATCGCCACCGGCCTGGTCTTCGCCATCCTGATCTTCTACGGGGTCTCCACGCTGGCTCTGTTCAAGATGCGGAAAGAGGGCATCGGAGAAGGCGACATCTTCCGGGTCCCGTTCTTCCCCGTCCTGCCCCTGATCTCCCTCCTGATGATCCTGGCACTGATCGTGCTCCGGGCGGTTTCCGAGTGGCAGCAGTCCCTGGTCGACCTGGGGATCATCGCCTCGGGGATCCCTTTCGCCTTCTACTGGTGTAAGCGGAAAGCGAAGCTAGACAGCAGCCACGACGAATCCGCCTAAATACTTTTTTAGGATGCACTACCAAAACCGTGAATGTAATGAACCAGTCGAGCAAGCTGAAACGTCGGCCCGGTGATCTTCCCCAGCGAGGAATCTCACCTAATTCCTCGGCTCGCTCTCCTCTGCGAGGAACCATGCCCGCTCGCCTCCGGACGGCCTCCTTATCAGCTTGCCCGACTAGTCTGAAGATTATCACTGTTTCGGAAATTCCTGCCGTTTTATTAAGGAAACAAAAATGATCAAAACGCTCAATGGAGACCAGGCCATGGCCCACGGGGCCCTGTCCAGCGGAGTCAGCCTCGTGGCCGGCTATCCCGGATCCCCGAGCTCAGGCACGCTCGAGGCTCTGATCGGCCTGGCGGAAGGAACCGGCCTCTTCGTGGAATGGACGAGCAATGAGCGCGTCGCCCTGGAAATGGGGATCGGGGCGTCCATGGCGGGCCGCCGCGCGCTGGTCTGTACGAAGAGCGTCGGCCTCAACGTGATGGTCGATCCCTTGATGGCACTCAACCTGACTCCGGTCCACGGGGGCCTGGTCATCCTCCTGGGGGACGATCCCGGGGGATACGGGTCCCAGAATGACCAGGATTCCCGTCCCCTGGCAACCCTTCTGGAAATGCCCCTGATGGAACCCTCATCGCCCGCGGAGGGGTATGCCATGATGCGGGAAGCCTACCGGGCATCAGAACGGTACAACACCGCCGTGATCGTGCGGGAGACCCGGAGCTACACCCGGCAGACGGAACCGGTTTCGCTCTCGGACAAACCATACGAAGAAACCGAGCTGGGACTGAACAGAGAGCCGTGGCGGTACGTCCCCGTCCCCCTGAATGCCGTGGAAAAACACAGGAGCCTGCACGAAAGATGGGACGCGCTGCGCGGCTGGGCCGACCAGACACCCTTCAACCAAGTTTCAGGGCGGGGAGAAAAGGGCATAATCACCGCCGGCTTCACCCACAGGAAACTCCTCGATATAACCGGAGAAAGCGCTCCGGAGGGATTCCGGCTACTCAAGCTGGGGAATCTCCTTCCCCTGCCCGAAACGGCCGTAAAAGCCTTCCTGCAGGGCAGTGATGAAGTCCTGATCCTCGAGGAGAACGAACCCTTTGTGGAGACCCGGATCAAGGCCCTGGCCTTTGACCTGGGATTCCCCGGGAAGATCTTCGGCAAACAGACCGGGCATGTAAGCCGGGAGGGCGAGCTGTACCGCTGGCAGATCCAGCGGGCCCTCGAGGGATTCATCCCCGGTCATGTGCCCGAGACAGAATATCTGGAAGAAAACGGGCACTCAGAGAAGCCCCAAAAGGAAAATCACTGCGCTGGCTGCAGGTACGACACGGTCCTCGACGCGCTGGAAGAAGCCGCCGGGGATCTGGACCTTAAGCCCGTGCTGGTGGGGGATCCCGGCTGCTTGGTCACGGTCGCCGAACGTCTGGATGCAAAATTCGCCATCGGCTCGGCCGTGGGCGTAGCGGACGGCTTGAGCAAGGCCGGGATCAGCGAGCGTGCCGTGGCACTATTCGGTGACTCCTCCTTTTTTCACACTACGCTCCCCGCCATCTGCAGCGCGGTTCACCTCCGCAGCGACATCCTGATGGTGGTCCTGGACAACAAAGCCACGGCGACCTCGGGATTCCAGAGCAATCCAGGCGTCGGAAGAGACGCCTCTGGCAGGGAGGCCCCGGCTCTGGATATCGCCGGGATCGCCCGGGCCTGCGGCGTAGAAAATGTGGTCACCTGCGGCTTGGAGGAACCTGAGATCCCGCTGACAGCTCGTTTCAAAGAAGCGCTGAGCCGCAAGGAGCTGACCCTGATGGTCATCCGGATTGACAGTCGCAGATAACGACCCACCTCCCCTGATCATGAAGGTTTCCGGCACACTGCACATTGAGTATTGACTGAGCACTATCGTCTATATATAGTAGCTGTAATCCAGGTTATGGGATGGAAATTGGACAGATCGGTTCCCGATGAGTTGGCATGATAATTTAAAGAAACGCGCGCACAAGACAGCTGACAGACGAACCCGACAGTATGGGATCAACCCCCCTCCGGCCGTATCGGACCTGCTCGCCCGGGAACGCCCACTCCTCAGCCTACGTGATGCCTTCCGCCTGATCCTCTACGTTCTGTCCAAGTCCCCGTCGCGGCGGCTGAGGCTCGTCTGGCATCATTTGACGGACCGCGACACTTCCGCCCGAAGGCATCGTATCGCTCTGCTGGCACAGGAGCTGAGGGCCCATTTGGGCGAAGACTGCCGCATGGCCGTGAACTATTTCGAACGATGGAACTACAGCCGGGACCTGGCCCGTGTTCCATCTTGGCTGGAAAAATCCCTGTACCGCACAACACCCAACCTGGTGATCCAACCCCGGACCGAAGAAGACATCGCCGCAGTGCTGGCATTTTGCCATTCCCGGGGGCTGGCGGTATTCCCCAGGGGAACGGGCTCGTTCGCGTTCGGGGGGTCCGTCCCCACCCGGAATGGGATCGTGCTGGATCTTTCCCCGATGATGGCCATCCTCGAGGTCGATCCTCATAAACGGATCGTACGTGTCCAGCCCGGAGCCAGGTGGGCGGACGTGGCTGCCGCTCTCGAACCCCATGACCTGGTTCCGGTCACGACGCCGACCAGCAGGTTTTCCACCGTAGCCGGATGGGTCTGCACGGGCGGCATGGGGCTTCACAGCTACGCCTACGGGAGTGTCCACGAATCGGTAACAGGGATCCGCGTGGCGAGGCCGGACGGCACCATGGAGGTCCTGGATTCGACCGCCGAGTCCATCAAGGACCATTTCGGGACGGAGGGCCAATTCGGAATCCTGACGGAGATAACCCTCCGCGTCCGCCCCAAACCGGCGCACACCGGGGCCCGCCTGCTCACGTTCGACACGCCTGGGAGGGCGCTGGAGTTCATCCGGGAACTCACCGCCGGCGACTTTCACCCCTCCCATGTCGTCTTTTTCGACCGGGAATATTTGAAACAGGAAAACATCCTCTTTTCCGAACACACCGGGATGGAGGGCCCCATCGTACCGGAACATGATGCGGTCCTGCTTCATTTCGAGGATCCGGAGAAAGAAGAGGGCTTCGTGTCCTCGTTGAACGGAAGCTCGGTGCTTGTCCCGGACAACCGGATCGGAGCCGGCTATCTCTGGTCGGAGCGGTACTTCCCGCTCAAAGCCCAGCGCATAAGTTCGGGTCTTTTGGGAGCCGAAGTCGTGGTTCCGGGGACAAAGGCGGCCGGTTACATCGGACGGGTCAAGAAACTTGCCAGGCATTTCGGCATCATCCCCACGATCGAGGTGATCGTTTGCCGCCAACAGGACGATTATTCCTACCTGGTCATCGTGTCCTTCGACTGTGACTATTCACGATCCCTTCACTACGTCCTCTCACTTCTCTTCATCCAGCTGCTGGTCAGGCTGGCGGTGCGGTCTCAGGGGCATCCTTATGGGACCGGGATCTGGAACACCCCTTTCGTAGGGAGCCGGTACCGCTAGGAGAGCCTGGACAGACTCAAGAGAAGAAAACAGGAGATCGATCCCGCCAAAACACTGAATCCCAACAAATTCTTCAAGATAAAAGGGCGTTTTTTCGGCATCCCGGCACTTTTATTGCGCCCCATTCCCTTCCGTATGATCCTGGCCGTTTCCCATGTATTAGCTCCTGTCCTGGGACTGTTTGCCAGGGTCACCGGACCTAAGCGCTCCCGCATCTGGGAGGTGCCTGCCAAAGAAGACGAACAGGGCAAAAGCCTGCTGCACCAGTGTGCGGTGCGGTGCACATCCTGCGGATCATGCCTTTCGGTCTGCCCGGCCTACCACATCACCGGCGATGAGCTGGTCGCCGGCCGGACGAAACTCCGCATGGCAGAGGCACTCATGAATGGAGTGGAGCTGAAACTGGAAGAGGCTCACGCTCCCTTCCAATGTTTGCACTGCGGACTGTGCGAGGAGGTCTGCCAGACCCGCCTGCCGCTGCGTGACTGTTACCTCGTGCTCGAAGAGCGGCTCGAGGACCGCCACGGACCGCCGGCCGAAACGGTGCGAAGGTTCATCGAAATACTGGACGGTGACCGGGAATACATCAAAGACATCTTCGGCCTCGATCTGCCGGAATGGTATCCCAAGGAGGGGGGAGAAGCATGAGCGGCACCAAGCGCTTGTCACCCAAGCCGACTCCGTCCCGCTATCCCATCGTCAAACCGTACCGGATCCTCCGCAGCGATCGCTGCATCAACTGCGGCACCTGCATCGAAGCCTGCATCTACGACTGTCACTGCCGGTCGGAGGAGGACGCCCGCATCCTGGCCGATCCGTTGGACAACTGCTGCCGGAACTGCTTCGCCTGCATCAAGCGCTGTCCCCGGGAGGCGCTGAGCATGCACCTGAACGAGGAGTTTGAGGCCCTGGGGGACGGGACCTACACGCCGGAGCGTATCCGCTGCATCCTGGAACAGGCGGAGCAGGGCAAGATCCCGGTCAGCGGGGCCGGGTACGGGGGTCCTTTCGCCGGGGACTACTACGACAACATGTGGACGGACATGTCCGAGATCGTGCGCCCGACGCGTGACGGGATACATGGCCGGGAGCACATCTCGACCACGGTCGCTCTGGGGCGGATGATCAGTGACCTGGGCGGCATGGTCTTCGACGAAGGCGGCAGCCTCAAGTCTCAGATCCCCCTCAACCGGGAGATCCCCGTTCCGGTCATGTTCGGGCTCATGCCGTCCATGCTCGAGCAGACCGCCCTGGCTTCCCTGGCGTTGGCCGCCAGCAAGCTCACGACATATCTGACCGTCCCCGTGATAAACGTCACCGAGGCACTGAAGGACTACTACAGCCATCTCCTGATCCGTTTGAGCCCTGAGGACCTGGAGCGAAACAGGGACATCATAGAGTGGGCGACGATCATCGAGTTCGACTCACATGACGATCCCATCGCAGCGATCGCCCGCGCACGGGCGATCAATTCCAACGTGCTCTCCATCATCCATGTTTCGGCCTCCAAAGGTGCAGATAAAGAGATCCTCGAACTGGCCGGCAGGGGCGCTGAGACGATCCATCTGAGTGCGGACATCCACGGGCAGGGGGAGGGCGGCGTCACGCTGCTCGATTCCCTCCGCGCAGCCCACAGGCTGTTGGTGGAAGAAGGGCTGCGGGACAGGGTCACGATCGTGGCCTCGGGGGGCATAGCAGCGGCTGAGCATGTCCCCAAAACGATCATCCTGGGTGCGGACGCAGTGGTGGTGGATGTGCCCCTGTTGATCGCCATGGATGTCGTGAAGTGGGCTCCGGGTGACAACGGCCGCCGAATCCCGGCTCCCAAGGGGATCGAAGAGCTCGATCCTCGCTGGGGGGCTTCCCGGATCATCAACCTCATGCTAGCTTGGCGGGACCAGCTGCTTGAGGTCCTGGGCGCCATGGGTCTCCGTGATGTGCGGAGGCTTCGGGGAGAAACCGGACGGGCGATCTTTGCGGATCAGGAGCTCAGGAGCTTTCTCGCACGCCTCCAGAATCCACCCGGCAACGGATCGGCCTCCTCCCGGGAATGCTCAGGGGAAGGGAGGCCCGGGCCGCTGCCGCTTCTTGAGCCCGAGCGCACGCCGGACAGGTTCGGCGTAAACCACGGAGAATGGCGTGTGACCGTGGACCGCTCCAGCTGCACCGACTGCACGCTCTGTGTTTCGAGCTGCCGGTATGCCGCGCATCGCCGGATCGAAGGCAAGCGGAGCCTGGATGAGCCGATCCACAGCCGATGCATAGGCCCGTCGTGCAAGGGAAACGACTGGTGCTGTGTCCATGTCTGTCCCTGGGACGCCCTGGAGATCGAAAAGGATCCGGTCGAGACGGTCCTGGGCGATCTGCGCTGGACACCCACTCTGCTGCTTGAGACGTACCGGATGGCGAGGACCGGCCAAGGGGTTTGCCTGAGCCCCGAGGACCAGATCGGCGCCTCCGGAGGCGGGTTCGACGCCCTGACCCTGGCCGGTTCGATCCCCGGGATCGAGCCCTCGGAGGGCCCGGTCGATCTGTGCATGCCCTTGAACCGCCGGTCGAAAGGTCCCAGGATCGACCTCTCCCTGCCTATCTACGGCGGGGGGATGTCCTACGGATCGATCTCCCTGAACGTCATGCTGGGCCGGGCCATGGCTGCCAGGAAGATCGGATCTTTCACCTGCACGGGTGAGGGGGGCTATCCGGACGAGCTTATCCCCTATGCGGATTCCATCATAACCCAGATCGCGACGGGACTGTTCGGTGTCCGGGAGGAGACGATCCAGAGGGCCCGCATGGTCGAGTTCAAGTATGCCCAGGGAGCGAAACCCGGTCTGGGAGGGCACCTGTTGGGCGAGAAAAACACGCCGGAGGTGGCCTCGATGCGCGAGGCCGTCCCCGGCACGAACCTGTTTTCGCCCTTCCCTTTCCACAGCGTCTATTCGGTGGAGGATCACAAAAAACATGTGGATTGGATACGCTCCATCCATCCCGAGGTGCTGGTTTCGGTCAAGGTCTCCACACCGGGTGATGTGGACATGGTGGCGGTAGGGAGCTACTATGCCGGCGCGAACGTCATCCATCTGGATGGGGCGTACGGCGGAACGGGAGCCGCGCCCGACATCGCCAAGAAGAACATCGCCATGCCTATCGAGTACGCGACCGCACAGACACATGAATTCCTGGTCAAGGAGGGGATCCGGGATGAGGTGGTCCTGGTGGTGAGCGGCGGCATCCGCACGGGGGAAGACATCCTCAAGGCGATCGCCCTGGGCGCGGACGGCGTCGTAGTCGGTACGGCGGAGCTGGTGGCAATCGATTGCGTACGCTGCGGGAACTGCGAACGGGACCGGGGCTGTCCGATCGGCATCGCGACCACCGATCCGGAACTGGCCCCACAGATGACCGCGGATTGGGTCTGCCGCCGGATCTGCAACCTGTACAAGTGCTGGGCCGCCTACATGGAAAGCCGCCTGCGCGGCCTGGGAATGGACAGTGTCCGGCAGCTCCGGGGACGCTGGGACATCCTGTCGTATGGCGAGGGAAAGACGGACCGGACATGAGCACGAGCGCGAATGCGGCCATGATCGCTGAGGCGATCCGGAGGTCACGCCTCGACCGGGTCCGGGGAAGGCCGCTCGAGAAAAAGCGTTCGCTGGAGGGAGGGTGCGGCGTCATCGGTATCATCGGCAGCCATAAACTCCGGGGCAACTGCATCATCCGGCCCTGCGAGCAGATGCGGAACCGGGGGAACGGGAAAGGCGGCGGAGTGGCCGCCGTAGGGCTTTTCGATGCCTACACGGACCAATACGCACTCCACATCTCCTACCTGGATGAGAAAGGCAGGGGTCCGGTGGAAAAAGAATTCGTGGAGTCCGTGTTCGAGGTTTCCCACGCGGAGGAACAGGCCCACATCGACGATTTTCGCGAAACCGGGCTGGAAGTCCAACCACCCCTGGTCTGGCGCTATTTCGTGAGGGTCAAACCGGACAAACTGGAAGCCTTCGCCGCTGAGAACGGGATCTCGGAGATCCCGGCCGCGGAGGATGAGTTCGTTTTTCAGAACAGCTTCCGCCTGAACGCCGCGCACTACGAAAACCTGGCATATCCCCGCGCTTTTGTCCTGTCCCACGGGCGGGATCTGATGATCCTGAAAGGGGTCGGGTATGCCGAGGAGATCGCGCGATACTACCGCCTGGAGGAGATGCGCGCCCATCTCTGGATCGGGCACCAGCGTTATCCCACGCGGGGGCGTGTCTGGCATCCCGGCGGAGCGCATCCGTTTGCAGGACTTCACGAAGCGCTGGTGCATAACGGGGACTTTGCGAACTACCATGCTGTGTGCGAATACCTGCGGCAGTGGGGCATCGTCCCGCAGTTCATCACCGACACAGAGGTATCCGTGCTGCTGTTCGATCTCTACTCGCGGGTGCTGGGGTATCCCCTGGAATTCGTGATCGAGGCCCTGGGACCGACGCCTGAAGGGGATTTCGAGCGCCTGTCCAAACGGCGGCAGAGAATCTACCGGGCGATCCAGTCCGCACACTTGCATGGATCGCCAGACGGACCCTGGTTTTTCATCGTGGCCCGGGCCGAACCCGGTACGGGCGCTCCCCAGCTCATCGGAATCACCGATGTCTCCATGCTCAGGCCGCAGGTATTCTGCCTGACCGAGGGGGACAAGAGCTACGGCGCCATCGCTAGCGAAAAACAGGCCCTCGACGCCTTCTTCGAGGAAATCTCCTCCGGGGACGCATCCGTACCTCCCATGGCAGACCGTTACTGGGCCGCACGGGGAGGGAGCTCCACAGACGGCGGGGCCTTTGTGTTCACGCTGAAAAACGACGGCGGCGGCAAGATCCTCGATGTGCGGGATAAATTCGGAAACACGGTCAGCGGGAACAAGAATAAACGTCCGGCAGGGCCCCACACCCCCCCGGAACAGGGATCACTCCCCCGGGCTCCTTTTCGGGGAGCGGGGGAGGAACTGAAGAGGGAGCTCCAGAGGAGCCGGTATGAGGAATTCAAACAGGGCGCGCTCAAGCTGGCCAGGGAACAGGGGGGAAGAGAAGCTCTTGGGAATCTGACACGGCTCCAGGACCGGCGCTGGGATCCGGCGGACGGCCGGCGGGCTTTTCAGATCGCCGCGATCGAACAAACCATACAGACCATCCTGGATGCCGTGCCGTCACCGGGGGAAGAGACCGATACGGGCATGATAAGGCTCGATGCCGGGAGGGATTGGAACCCGGCAGCGCCCACCCCCGGGAGTCAGAGAAACACCCTGGTGATCGATGCCGGGAGATTCCCCAATGAAGGGCCTGATGCCGTCTCCAGGGTGATCGTAGGTGCGCATTCCAAGGGTTGGAGGGATTTCATCGTCTACCGCTGCCGGGGGGACCGGTTTATCGGGTGCGGCCTCGGTCCCGATACGAGTGATGTCCGGATCGATGTGTACGGCTCCAGTGGGGACTACCTGGGCAGCGGTATGGATGGGGCCCAGGTGTATGTCCACGGCGATGCCCAGGACCAGGTGGGACAGATCCTGAAATCCGGGAGGATCGTGGTCTTCGGCCATGTCGGCCAGACTTTCCTCTACGGGGCCAAAGGGGGAGACGCCTTTGTCATGGGATCCGCAGCCGGACGCCCCCTGATCAACGCGGTCGGCCGGATCCGGGCCATCATCAACGGGACCTGCCTCGATTACTGCGCGGAGAGTTTCATGGCCGGAGAACCGACAGGGGGCGGATTCGTGATCATAAACGGATTGGCCTTTGACGAGCGGGGAGAGGTGATCGGACTGGAGCTGAAATATCCCGGCAACAACCTGTTCTCTCTGGCATCGGGCGGAGCATGCTACCTCAACGATCCCTACCACACCGTGACCGAGAGCCAGCTGAACGGGGCGGAGTTCCTGGCTTTCCGCCGCGAAGACTGGGGCACGATCCTCCCCTACCTGCAGGAAAACGGTCGCCTCTTCGGGATCAGCATACGGCACGACCTACTGATGGTGGACGGGGTACTCAAATGGCCGGAAGAGGTCTTCCGCAAGATCATCGCCAGCCGGGAAACCCATGAGCTGGATTGGACCTCCCTCGACTAAACGCCTTCAAATAGCACGGGAACGGCGCTTAAAACATTTGCTTTGCCCCTACAAAATCCATACAATCAAGAAACCGTGAATATCTCCGCGATTTTCGAATCCCTGAGGCCAAAACAGTGGCACAAGAACCTCTTCATTTTCGCGCCGCTGATCTTTTCACAGAATGTCTTCGAGTGGCCCCTGCTGCAGAGATCGCTGCTTGGCTTCCTGGCCTTCTGCCTTCTTTCCGGTGCGGTTTACATTTTCAACGACCTCCACGACATGGAAGAGGACAAGCGCCATCCCCTCAAAGCCCGGCGGCCCCTGGCCTCCGGAAGACTGAAAAAGACCCATGCCTGGATCGCGTTCATTTTGACAGGCACCGGAAGCCTGGCCCTGTCCTATGCCCTCTCGCCCAGTTTTTTCGCGGCCGCTCTGGTGTATTTTGTCCTGCAGACGGCGTATTCTCTCGGCCTCAAGCACATCGTCATCCTGGATCTGTTCATCATCGCCGCAGGATTCCTGCTGCGGGTCGTGGCAGGCGGGCTGGTGATCGATGTCTCCCTCTCGCCCTGGATCCTGATCTGCATCTTCCTGCTGGCCCTGTTCCTGGCCATGGGCAAACGGCGGCATGAACTGGTTATGCTGGGAGACGAAGCGCAGGCCCACCGTCCCATCCTGAAAGAATATTCCCCCCTGCTCCTCGATCAAATGATCTCTGTCGTGACCGCCTCGACCGTGGTCGCGTACTGCCTGTACACCATCTCGGATGAGACGGTGGCCAAGTTCGGGACCACCAACCTGATCTTCACGGCCCCCTTTGTCATCTACGGGATCTTTCGGTACCTCTACCTCGTCCACCGGAAAAGCCAGGGCGGAAGCCCGGAAGCGCTCATCCTCAAGGACAAACCGCTTTTTATAGCCCTGATCCTCTGGATCACGGTTTCCGCCATCATCCTTTACATATGAGGGACAACCATGGGTAACGCAAAAGTCGCAGTCCTGAAGACGGCTCCCGAATCCGTGGTCGAGGATTACGGGCGCCTGCTGCATCTGGCTGAATACGGCAGATTCATCCCCAAGGACCAGGACACCCTGCTCAAGCTCAACCTGTCCTGGACGAAATATTTCCCCGCCTGCTCAAGCCAACCCTGGCAGGTGGAGGGTCTGGTCAAAAACATGATCGCCGACGGGTATCCCCCGGAACGCCTGTTCCCGGTCGAGAACAAGACCGTGGTAACCGATCCGGTCAAGGGGGCGCGCAACAACAAATGGGCCCCCATCCTCGAACAGAACGGCTTGAAATTCTATCCGCTGCCCGAGGCCGAGTGGGTCGTCCACGCTTTTAAGGAGCCGCTGCTCAGGCTCAACGAGATCTTCCCAGAGGGGATCGAGATCCCCAAGATGTACTTGGGCCGGAACGTGATCCACCTGCCCACCGTCAAGACCCACGGCCACTCCACGACCACGGGTGCGGTCAAGAATGCCTTCGGGGGGCTTCTGAAAGAAGTCCGCCACTACGCGCACAAATACATGCATGAGGTGCTCGTGGACCTTATGATCATGCAGAAGGAACTCCACCCCGGGGTTTTTGCCGTCATGGACGGCACGGTTTGCGGCGACGGGGCAGGCCCACGGACCATGATCCCCAGAGTGAAGAACCTGATCCTGGCCAGCGGAGACTCCGTGGCCGTGGATGCCGTGGCTGCCCGTTTGATGGGATTCGATCCTATGAGCATCCCCTACATCCGGATGTGTCACGAGCGGGGATTGGGAACAGGCGACCTCCAAGAGATCGAGATCGTGGGCGAGGATATCACGGGGATCGATTTCGGTTTCAAGACCACGAAGAGCCTCGTCATCTGGGGCGATCAGCTGCTGCGCCGGGGGCCGCTGAGGTTCCTGGAAAAGCTCCTGCTGCATTCGCCCCTGGTAGTGTGGGCCCCGCTGGCCAGCAACCTCTATCACGACTTCTTCTGGTATCCCACGATCGGCCGCAAACGCATTAGAGAGTTTTCCCGTACGGAGTGGGGAAAATTGTGGCAGAAATACTGATCCGACGCGCCTGAAACCTGCTAATCCATATTCAGACTCTGCACCAGCACCTCATACCCTTCTTTATAAGGCGGATCGCTGAACAGGTCCATGAACTTGATCAGCTGGTCCCGGTAGAGCTGGCTCTCCTCGTTGCACACGGCATCCTCTTCGCTGTCCCAGATGCTGACACAGATGCTTTTCCCGGCCTTGCGTTCGCTGATGAAATAGGCCGCGCTGAAGCCTTTCTGTGTCTTGAAGGCCGGCACCACGCTCTCCTTGAACAGACTGGCAGCCTCGTCGATCTTGTCGGCTTCCGTATGGATGATGGTGAAACGCGCAAACATGTCATTCACCTCCCGAAATTGGCATCTATCCCCTCTCTACTTAACAGACTAATGATTCAGAGGGCGTGTGTCAAATCCCCTCGGCTCGAACCGGCCTCCTGGAATCACTTCTTCTGAAGTTCGGCGGCGATGGCCTCCGCCATGTTGGTCGTCACCTCTTCCACGTATTGTCTGGCGGCTTCGGCGTCAAAGGCGGCCGGATCCCCGGCATAACCGAGAGGGGTCACGGCCTTCATGTCTTTGATCCATCGCCCCGCATCCGCCCAACTCAGCCGGGTCGGCTCCAGGATTCGGGCGAGCTTGGTGTCCACCAGCCCGGGCAGATAGGCGGCCACGATCCCCGTCTCGAGCCATCCGGCATGGACATCCATGTACCGGGGAGGACTGGCCTCAAGAGAAGTAGCCGCGAAGAAGAGGATATGCGGTTCTTTTCCGGTAAGAGAAGTCCGCGCGGCCCTGGCTTCGGAAAGAAGGAAGTTTACACGCATGTCCAGGCTCCCTCCGGCCTTTTTCAGCGTCTCGATGATCACGGAATTGTGCGTCCCGTCGCCGTGGCTGTTGATGAAGAAGACCCGGTCGAGGCCCCAGCTCTTCAGCGAAGCCAGGGTGTCATGGAGCACGGCTTCCAGGGTCTCATCCCGGACGGTGAATGTGCCCGGAAAAACATGGGAAGACCGGTTGATCCCCCAGTAAAAGGGAGGAGCGATGAGTGTGGGGATCCCGCGTGCTTCCAGCTTGCGGCGTGTCAGCTTGCACCAGAGGGAGCCCAGGTAGGAATCGATGCCGCACACCATGTGCGGCCCGTGCTCCTCGATGACCGCGGTGTTCAGCAGGACGATGGCCCCTTCAGCCGCAGCTTTTTCCACCTCCTGCCAGGTCATGTCCACCATGGTCTCATCGAAGATGGAATAATCCCGGGCCTCGAAGGACACTTCGCCTGGCGCTGCCGGGGAATGACCCCTTGCTTCGAGGAAGCCCGCGATGGACTCCGCGATTCCGCTGCAAAATGCCCCGTGCCATTCCCCCATCTCCTCTATGTTGTAGGCTGCGGGATCTCCGAAGTATCCCAGAGGGGTCACCTTGCGGGCATCCTGCACCCAGGCCCCCGCATCCTGCATGGTCAGCCGGGTCGGCTCAAGGGTCCGGGCCATCTCCAGGTCGACCTGGTCCGGGAAATGGGCGGCCATGACTCCGGTCTCCCCTGCGCCGGCATGCAGGTCCAGATAATCCTGAGGCTCTTCCTCTTCCGGGGGGGTCTTGTGGACGAGCAGGAAGGATTCTTTCCCCGTGAATCCGAACCGGGCGACATCATAGTCCGGCATCACGAAATAGACGTTCATGTCTGGGTCCTGGGCTTCGCTGATCACGGCCTGCAGGAGTGTCCGCAGATGCGTGCCGTCATAATGCCAGTTGATGTTGAACACCTCTGTGAAGCCCCAGCTTTTGAGCGAGGCGAGCGTGTCCTTGAGCAGGCCCTTCATCGTGCTGTCCCGTACCGTGAAGGTCCCGGGAAAGACATGGGTGGTTCCGTTCCGCCCCCAGAAATAGGGCGGGGCGATGAGCGTCCGGACCCCACGGGATTCCAGCTCACGGCGTGCGAGTTTGCAGGTCTGGTAGGCCAGGTAGGTGTCGACGCCGTTCCCCATGTGGGGCCCGTGTTCTTCGACCACGGCTGTCGGCAGCAGGACGATGGCGCCTTCCTCCGCCGCCCTCTCGATCTCCTGCCAGGTCATGTCCGCCATGGTCTCGTTGAAGATAGAATACCCTCCGGAGGTCAAAGACTCCGGATCCGTGATCTCTGCAAGGACAGCAGTTTCCTGCACAGCTGCAGACTCCTGCTCATCGGCCGGTTGCTGGGAGCATGATGCCGCACACATCAAGATCGCAAAAAAAATGAAGGCTGGGATCGTACTTGTTTTCATTCTTATTACCCCTTGTTTTTTAGGATTCCTGAATTTTACCTCATAACCGGAGTCGCACCTTTATCATTTCTATCAGATATTACTCAACACTGCCAGGAATTATTCACCCTGTTTTCCAGGAAATCTCAATAATCCCTCCCCCACTACTTTACACACTTGCCGAAGTTCATGTGGTAGGATAAGGTATCATCTAAGAGGGAAACCGTATGAAAAAAAGACAGCTCTGGATCGGGTTATTAATCTCAGCATCTTTCGTTCTGGCCGGCCTCAACACAGGCTGCGGCAGGCAGGAGTCTCCAGATGAATCCCCTGCAGCATCCGTCGAGACCGCTGATGTATCTCAGGGAAAGGCAGCCTGGGAAACGGTCATTGTCGCACGCCGGGACATTGATCCGAACATCCGGGCCAGAGGGATCATCAAACCCAGCGTGGGTTCGGAGGTGAAGGTGGGATCCCGGGTTTCTGGAATCGTGAGCCGGCTGCATGTCAAGACCGGCGACAAAGTCACGAAGGGTCAGCTCCTGGCCGAGCTCGATCCCACCGAGCTGCAGGCCCAGCTGAACCAGGCGGAAGCCACGCTCAGCAACGCCCGCGCCCAGCAGGAGTACGCCCGCCTGGATGTCGAACGAAAGCGGACGCTTTTCCAGGACAACCTGGTGTCGCAGAACGAGCTGGACCGGGCAGAGAGGACCTATGAGGTGGCGGAGTCCTCGGTCGAACAGGCCGTCGCCAACCTGGACTACGCCCGCATCCAGGTGCGCCATACCAGGATCAGTTCGCCCATCTCGGGCGTGGTCGCCTCGGTGACCACTCAGGAAGGCGAGACCGTGGCCGCCAGTTTCTCCGCACCCACCTTCGTGACCATCATCGACCTCGACCGTCTGGAGGTCTGGGCCTATGTGGACGAGATCGACATCGGGCGCGTCAAAGAAGGACAGAAAGCGATCTTCGGAGTGGAGACCTATTCGGGCACCAACTTCGAGGGCACGGTCACGACCATCTATCCCAAAGCGGAGATCCTGGACGGCGGCGTAAAATACGTGACCATCCTCCAGATAGAACTGATCGCTGGTAAACACCTGAGGCCGGAGATGTCGACCCGGGTCATGCTGCTGCTGGAAAAGATCCCGAATGCCCTGGTGGTCCCGAGTGAGGCCATACATCGGGGCGAGCTCGAAAAATTCGTCTATGTGCTGGAGGGAGACTCCCCGGTCAGGCGGGTCGTTACAGCAGGGTCTGGAGACGGAGAGGTGACCGAGATCATGGCCGGTCTGGAAGCAGGAGACAAGGTCATCATCGGTGACCTCGAAGGCAAGATCTGACACGGTCTTTTCCATGGTTTGCGTACAAACAGGTCTGATATTTCTGGAAGCTTCAAGTGTAGGTAGCCTTGATTAGAGCCTCCCGTGAATTTCAGGTCTTTGCCAAACCGGCCGGGCCGACCTGCAACCTGGGCTGCAGCTACTGCTACTACCTGGGCAAAGAATCCCTCTTTCTGAGCACCACGACCCTGCTTATGCCCGAAGACCTCCTGGAGTCGTACATCACCCAGCACATCGCAGCCTGCCCCGAACCCGAAGTCCGCTTCTCCTGGCACGGGGGGGAGCCGACGCTGCTGGGGCTTGACACCTTCAGAAACATTGTGGAGCTGCAGCAGAAGCACAAGCAGCCCGGGCAGACGATCCTCAACGGCATGCAGACCAACGGGACCCTCCTCGACAGCGCCTGGGGCCGCTTCCTGGCAGAGGAGGGATTCACGGTGGGCCTCAGCCTGGACGGACCGAGATCTCTGCACGACCGCCACCGTGTCACCAAGGACCTGAAACCAACCTTCGATCGGGCTTTAAGGGGCTATGAGATCCTGTGTGAGTATGAAGTGGGCTGCGACATCCTGTGTGTGGTGAATGCCCACAACGTACACCATCCCCTCGAGGTCTACCGCTTTTTCAAGCAGATCGGGGCCGCGTATGTTACATTTCTGCCTTTGGTCGAGGGCCCTTCAAGCGCCGGCGGCGCTGTCGGTCCCCTTACGGTCCCGGCCGAGGCCTGGGGAGATTTCCTCTGCGCCATCTTCGACGAATGGCTGGAGCGGGACTTGGGCCGGATCAAGGTCCAGATCTTCGAGGAGGCAGCCCGGACGGCCTTCGGGCAGGAACATTCCCTGTGTATTTTTCGGCCGGTCTGCGGCGACATCCCCGTGGTCGAACACAACGGAGACTTCTTTTCCTGCGACCACTTCGTCGATGCCGCACACCGGTTGGGGAACATCCGTGAAACCCAGCTGGTCGAACTACTCGAGAGCGCGGAGCAGCGGGCCTTCGGGCAGGCCAAACTCGAGAGCATCCCACAGTACTGCCGAGCCTGTGAGGTCAGGGACATGTGCAACGGGGAGTGCCCGAAGAACCGCTTCCTCCGGACCCCGGATGGGGAGGCCGGGCTGAACTATCTTTGCTCAGGCTACAGGCGCTTCTTCAATCACTGCCAGCCCTGGGTCATTGAAGTCGGGGCGGAATGGCACCGGCAGATATAGAATATCAGGCCGTCAGCTTCTCCTTGAAGAACGCGATCGTGCGTTTCCAGGCAAGCGCGGCCGCCTCCTTGTGATAGCGGGAACCTGTGTCGTTGAAGAAGGCATGGCCGGCCCCCTCGTACACATAGATCTTGTGTTCGATGCCGGCGGCCTTAAGGGCCTTTTCGAAGGCGGGGATGCCGGCATTGATCCTGGTGTCGTCACCGCCGTAGTGGCAGAGCATGGAGGCCTTGATCTTGGGCACATCCTCCACAGTCGGCTGTGACCCATAAAAGGGGACCGCGGCCGCAAGGTCCGCAGAGTTGACGGCGACCTGGTTGGTCATGCTCCCACCCCAGCAGAATCCCGTGCAGCCGACCCTGCCCGTGGACTTGGGATGCGTCTTCAGATACTCGACCGCGGCCACATAGTTCTTCATCGTGGCCGCTCGGTCCAGCTCCCGCATTTTAGTCCGCGCCTCATCCACATCCTCCGGCGTCCCTCCCAGAGGAGAGCAGGCGTCCGGCGCTATGGCGATGAATCCCTCCAGGGCCATTCGGCGGGCCACGTCCCGTGTGTGTGGATTGAGCCCCCGGTTCTCGTGGATTACGATCACGGCCGGGAGTTTTCCAGCATCCTTGGGCATGGCGAGATGGGCCATCATCTTGCCAGTGGCCGCGGGGTATTCGATGTCTTCGACATGCAGCCGGGGGTCGTCTCTGGCCACGACCTGTGCCCGGAGGTGGCTGTTCTCCAGCAGGGGAAGCAGCGTGCAGGCCGCGGCCGTTCCGCCTGCCAGGACGGCGAGCCTCTTCAGAAATCCTCGCCGGTCCAGACTTCCGCCGGCATACGCATCGTATAGATCCAGTACTTTCTGATCCATGATACCTCCTTTTTTCTCTCCGAATCTTTAATAATCTTTCAGCTCGGCCAGCCTCTCTCCGGCCAATGCCATTTCCGCAATTGTCGAATCTGTTTCCTCCCAGAGGAATAGAAACTTCTCGTAATATTCGACGGCTCTGGTAGAGTCGCCGGTCTTCTCCAGGGCCCGGGCCAGCTGATAGTGGGCCTGGATCCAAGGAACCATTCCTTCGTAGCTGATCCAGGACATATCGATCAATCGGGAAGATGTGTCCACGGCCTCATCCCAGCGTTCCGCCCCTGCATAGGCCTTGACCAGAGCTTCAGTCAAAAAAGGATTGTCATAGGATTGTACAGCTCGGATCGCCTCCAGGGCTTCCAGCGAGGCTTCTGTTTCCCCCCTGGCAGCCAGTATCTCCGCCTCCAGGATGTTGTGCCTCCGCAGGGTGTCCCTGTTGTAGTTCTCGTTCGCTGCGATCCAGGTTTGTATGGTATCCAGGACACCTGCGGCCTGCTCGATCCCGCCCGCATCCACCATGGCACGTCCCAGGAGCGAGTGCATCCAGATCCAGCCCCCTGTGAGGGGAACAAGATCGACGGAGTCATCGAGCAGCTTCAATGCCGCCTCATCGTTCCCTCGCGCCGTCTCGCCGATCGCCCACCAGAGCCTGTTGCGTGCGACACTGGCCATGGCCTTCAGAGACTCATGGAGGAGAGAGGCCTGCTCGAAATGCTCGGCGGCAGCATTAAAACGGCCGCGACGCAGTTCCAGCTGGCCCAGAGACCGGTAGGCGCTCCCCCTCTCATTGGCGTTGGTGTGGATCGTACGTTTCTCGAACACGGTTTGTGCCTCCTCCAACCGGTCCGCCTCGATCAAAGTAATCCCGTACTCATGGTTCAGGTTTCCCTGGAGCTCCCAGTTGGGGTTCACCTCGAACGCCCGCTGATAAAATTGGATGGCCTCCTCCACACGACCCTCACCGCCAAGGGAACCCGCCGTGTTGATCAAGGCCGAGGCATGCTGGGGATTCAGACGGAGGACATCCTGGTAGGTCTTGATAGCCTGGTCCATGTCGCGTATATTCCGGTACATGTTCCCGAGATTGTACTGTACATCGATATCATCGGGATATCGCTCCAGGTGCAGCTTGTAGAAGCGGATCGCCTCTTCCGGACGGCTCATGCCGCCGTGATAGAGGGCTTGAATCAAGTATTCCTCCCGGGGACCGACGCGTTCGATCCGCTTCAGCGCCTCCTGGAAGTTTGCCTCCGCCTTCTCCAAGTTGCGAAATATATAAGATGCATAAGCGTTGCCAAGTGCCGCATAGACCATGGCAAAATCCGGATCGATCTTGAGCGCTTCTTGGTAGTGATCAACCGCTTCCTGGTATTGCCCCGCGGACCAGGCCAGTCGGCCACTGGAATACCGCTGCAGCGCCTCCAGGGATCGTGTGGTTACTGCCGCAAGGGGCTTGCCCTGCAGCTGAACCGAGTCCAGGGATTCGCCCAGGCCCTGGCGCAGGTCCCGGATCGCGGAATCCAGGCTGTCGAGCAGTCCGTCTTCATTTTCGGCACGCTCTGCAAAACTGGCGACTGTGTCTCCTGACACGGGGGAGATCAAGCTCAACGTCAGAAGGTACTGCTCTCCCACCCTGCTCAACTCGGGCACGATGAGCCCCTTGATCCGAGCCCGCAGGCAGATCTCACTACCGATGGTTTGGTCAACCAGAGTATCCGACGGCTTCTCCATGAGCTTCAACACGCTGTTGACACGTGATTTCGACACCACATTGACGTATTCGGATTCCTCGAGGCCGACCTTCAACGCCAGAGACAGCGCCTTGCCCAGTTCGGCCTGGTCCTCCTGGTTTTGAAAATCCGCAATCAGGACCCAGTCCCGCTCCCCAAATCCCAACAGCGAGGTGGGCTTCAATAAAAAGAAAAGAACGACAGCCAGAATCACAGGCATGGCGATCGTTAAGATCGTCCGCACAGGAGAGGAAAACCAGCTCCTCATGAATAAAGCCGCGCTCTCAGTGGTAGAGATCGTCTCTATTGTGCTCCTCTTTTCACCCACGATCTCTTCGGTATCCGACAGCTGGAACGCGACGTCTCCCGCGGAAACTGAC
>CBFDBC010000033.1:0-22174 GCA_965602945.1 uncultured bacterium
CTCCCAGCAAAGTCGCCAATAATTAGTTCCTCTATAGGTGCTTTAAGAGTATCGGTGTGTGTGCAGAAATCTTCTCAACAGGAATCAGTTGTGTGCCACGCTCACTATAAAATCTCTGGGCGTCAAGATTATCAACATAACATTTAGAGCATTGCATTGCTTGTTGTTAATTTTGGCTATGCGTCAAAAGAATAGCAACTAACAAATAACGAGTCAAGCTGATGGATCTCCCGGATTCTGTGTTCCTTTCCTTGAGGCGTCACATCCTATCCTGACCAGGATCCCTACCCTGGTCCGGTTGACAATATTTGAGAATGTGGAAATAATATCGAGTCATGAAAAAGCATCCTGGAGCAGGGCTACTCGCCCTGCTTAGCCTATCCTTGATGATGTTTTCCCCTCAGTGCCGGCAGGGGGGTATGCGGGGTCATGACTTCGAAAGGGACGGGATCCTCCACCTGATGGACCATCTGGGCGAAGAGAACCTGAAGGACACGCCATTCAGAGACATCCTGGAGAAATTTCCCGTGGTTGAGGAGAACCTGAACGACCGCCTCCAGTTCATCCCCGAGCTGTCCACCGCGCGGCGCAAGGTGTGGGCCGCGACTACCGGAAGCTCTCACCTGGAATCGAACGAGGTCGATCGGCCTCCGGGCACGGAGGTCAGGATCGACGGAAGTCTTATGCCCCATTTAGAAGACGAGCGGGATGACGCAGAAGCCTGGCAGTGGGTCAAGATCCGATATGAGATCGATCTGAGCAGCGACCAAAACTACAGGCAAGACCTCAGTCGCATGGACTTGGAGAGTGGCGACTCTTTCACCTTCGATGCGGTGCTGCCGGAAGCCTCGGTCGAATTCGAGGTCTCCGCCCGCAACAACTGGCATCCGCTCGAGATGGAGCTTTACGTCGATGACAAATTCATTGCGCAGCAGTCTGTCGGCCGTGAAGCTTCCGTAATCCGCTTTCCCTATCAGGGAACGCTGGGCAGCCACAGGATCACGCTGCGGCCTCGGTTGGCTGAGGCTCCGGAAAAACGGCGCCCCACGCCTCCCAGGCTCTTGATTTTCCGGGTGCGGGTCCTCTCCCGGAACGATGTGCTCCTGTTCTTCGTTCCCTTCGAACGGCAGCCGGGATTCCCGGACCGCGACATATCCGCCCGATACAGGACCGAACTGGTTGCTTCGGGGAACAGACATCCCCTGACCGAGGTCTACCGCGTCAAACACAATTTCACAGCGCACGTCTCCGATCAGCCGGTCAATCCCCAGAACATCAAGAAAGAAATGGCACTCGAAGATGTCAGGTTCGGTGCGCTCATGGCACCACCACCCAGCCGGATCGAGTTCGAGCTGCAGGTCCCTCCCTCCGCGATCCTGGAATTCGGGAGTGGAATCTTCGCATACCACGGCAGCCCGGAGGGCCAGCGCGTCCGGTTCCTGGTGGAGGCTGAATACAGGGGCCGGACTCACCTCCTCTACGAACAGACGGTCACCCGGGAATCCGGTCCTCTGCGCGATCAGATCCGTGAATCCCGTGTCGATCTGTCTCCCTTCGAGGGCCAAACGATCACGCTGAGCTTCAAAACGGAGTCGGGCTCCGATGACCCGAGCGCGGGCGAAGTTCCGCCCGCCGGGCTGGCTTACTGGGCGAATCCCGTCATCTATCAGAGCGGCGCGGAAGGCCTTCCCAATGTCATCCTGATCTCTCTGGACACGCTCCGGGCCGACCATCTGGGATGTTATGGGTATCCCCGGGCCACGAGCCCCTTCCTCGACTCGCTGGCCGAAGACAGCACCCTGTTTGAATATGTCTATGCCCAGAGTCCCTGGACCCTTCCCTCCCACCTCTCCATGCTGTTTTCCCTGAACTCCGCCAGCCATCAGGTCTACTTCAACGACCAGAAGATCAATCGTGCCATACCTTCCCTGGCCGGATACTTGAAAAACCGGGGATACCTGACCTGCGGTTTCACAGCCGGCGGATATGTGAGCCCTATCTACGGTTTCGCCAAGGGATTCGACCGGTATGACAACCCGACCAAGGGACATAAGGAACGGCGAGGTAAAGATGAGGCGGAGAGGCTGTTCGAAGTGACCGACCGCTGGATCGAAAACAACCGGGACAAACCCTTCTTTCTGTTCCTGCACACCTATCAGATCCACGACCCCTATGTCAGCCCTGCCCCCTATAACTCGATGTTCCAGGAGGATGAGGGTGTGCCCTGGTCCGGGCTGGCCCTGCATGCCCTGTTGGAAGAGCAGGGCCGGGACCGCGTCTTTTCACCCCGGGAACGGGCCAACATCGTGGCCCTGTACGACGGTGAGATACGATACACGGACGAAAAGCTGCTTTTACCTCTGGTGGCAAGGCTCAAAGAACTGGATATCTATGACAACACGCTGCTGATCGTCACCTCCGACCATGGAGAAGAATTCTACGAGCACGGGGGCTGGCTGCACGGCCAGACGTTGTACGATGAGGCGATCCGGGTCCCACTCGTCATCAAGTTTCCGGGATCCGAACACCACGGCCGCAGGGTAGACTCCAGGGTCCGTGTCATCGACATCCTGCCCACGGTCCTGGACGTACTGGACATCCCGACCGGCCGGGGGAAAGTCGAGGGTCTCAGCCTGCTCCCTCTCCTCTCGGAAGCGGATCCCGGTGACCGGACCTTTATCAGCGACCTGGCCCACAAAAGCATCCCGGAACCGTGCCCGACCATGATCGCCACCAACCGGGGGGGATTGAAATTCATCTTCCACAGATCCATTGGGGCCCCCGAAACCGTGGAGACATTCAACCTGGATCAGGACCCGCACGAGAGGACCGATATCTCCCCCCGGGCACAAAGGATCCGGGAGGAGGTGATGTGCTTCCTGGACCAATATTACCGGTCTAAGGAGACGCTTGAGGAGGGAGGGGAAAGGATCCGCATGAACAAGGAGCTGGAACAACGGCTCAAGGCATTGGGTTATCTCCGTTAGTGGCGCTGACGGAGGAGGTTTTCGGGCCTGAGAGTACGATGAAACACGGAAGACGCCTTTCGACCCTCGTCCTGGTGGGGCTTCCGCTCTGTATCTTGCTGTTTGCGGCCTGCGGAGGCGAGCCCGGTTCTCCCCGCCAGAACGTCCTTCTGATCACCCTCGACACACAGAGGGCGGATTTTATCGGTGCGTATGGCGAGGGCAAGGCACAGACCCCTCATATCGACGGCTTCGCCGCACGGGGAACCCTGTACGCGAATGCTTTTTCGCCGATCCCGATCACCGCCCCGGCCCATGCCGCCCTTTTCTATTCACTCCCTCCCCACCGGCTCAAAATATACAACAACGGCCAGATCTTCAACCCGGACGCGTCCTGGACCTCCCTGTCTGAAGTCTTTAGACGCCGGGGGGCCCGCACCGCCGCCTTTGTTTCCCTGGGCGTCTTGAAGGCCCGCTTCAATCTGGATGCCGGTTTCGAGGAATATTGGGACGAGACGCATACACAGCGGTGGTACCGCACCGCGCGTGAGGTGAACGAGCGCGTGCTGCCCTGGCTGGAGCAAAACCGGGACAGCCGGTTCTTCGTGTGGGTCCACTACTCGGATCCTCATGATCCGTACGCCCCTCCCGATATGGTTCCGGATCTGCGCATCCGCTGCCGGGGAGAGGTTCTGCATGCGATATGTGTACAGAAACGGGAGGACCTCAAGCTGACACTCGGCCTCGAACCGGGAGAAAACCGGATCGTTTTCGAAAGCCTCCAGCCCTTTCCTGTCGCCAGAGCCGAATACAGGGTCAGCTTGAACGACATCGAATTTCACGACCGCGAGGGCCTGGATATCACGATCGAAGAGGGGGCCCTGCTGGAGAGGGAGACAGGACAGATCCTCGCATTCCGCGAGAGGGCCGTGATCACCGTCCGCAACCCGGGCCCGTCACGGGAGCTGATCCTCACGGCCCAGGGCAACCTCAACCTGTTCCCCTCCGAGATGGCGCTGGGATACCGCCGCGAAGTGGAGTACCTGGACAGCGAGATCGGACGCTTGAAAGAAAAGCTGATATCGCTGGGCCTTCTGGAGAATACCCTGGTGATCCTGGTAGGCGACCATGGCGAGGGGCTGGGAGAGCACCTGGGAGAAAACCGCGAGGTATACTTCGGGCACATCCACTATCTGCGGAACTTCTATCTGAAGGTCCCTCTGATCGTTTGCGACCCCGGGTCGGATTCCGGCCCCGTCAGGGTCCAAAGTCCGGTCAGCATCATGGATATCGCCCCGACCCTGATGGCAAAGATGGGCTGGAAGCCCCCCTCCTTTTACTCCGGGCAGACGCTGCCGGAACAGACGCAGAAGCAGACCCGCTTCCTTTTCCAGGAGACATACAGGCCCGAAGCGTTCGAGGACCGCTTCGGTGCTCTGCAGGATCCCTGGCACTTGATCTTCACTCCCGCCACCCGGCAGATCCAGCTCTTTCACACCGGGAAGGACCGGCCCGAAACCCAGGATGTCTATTCATCATTCCATGAAGACCCGGCCGTGCAAAAGCTGGCCCGGGAGGTCGTGCGGCGGGCCGAAGAGATCGGCCGCACCAAGGATGACGTGGAGCTTGACCGGGAGAGCAGAGAAATGCTCAGATCGCTGGGCTACATCAAGTGACCGGCCGGCAGCCGCGCCTTCTAGCAGGATATCCGGCAGGTTCAGAGGTTGAGCGCGTGGATGGCTCTCCGGCCGCCGTGAAGCGCTGCCTCCATGACGGCCTCGGAAAGTGTGGGATGGACGTGCACGGTTTCGGCGACATCGGACAGGGTCAGCCCGCGTGTGATGGCCAGGGTCATCTCGGCGATCAACTCCGAGGCATGGGGGGCCAGGATGTGTGCCCCCTTCACGCGGTCATCCCGGTCGGCGATCAACTTGACCGTCCCTTCCTGTTCGCCCAGGGTCAGTGCCCGGCCGTTGGCCTGCAGGCTGAACATCCCGGTTATGATCCCATCGCCCAGTTGGTCACGGGCCTCGGCTTCGGTCAGGCCTACGGAAGCGAACTCCGGATCGGTGAAGACGGCCATGGGAACGACCAGGCCGCGGCGGGTGTGTCCGGCCCCGGCGATGTTTTCAACGGCGAGGGCCCCCTCATGAGAGGCTTTATGCGCCAGAAATTTGCCCCCGATCAGATCCCCGATGGCGAATACTCCCGGAACGTCGGTCTGCCATGAGTCGTTGACACGCAGGCAGCCGTCTCCCTCCCACTGCAGTGCACTCTGCTCGCAGCCCTCCGTTTCGGCCCGCCGACCGGTCGCCATCAGCACCCTGTCCGCCGGGACCGAAAAAGCTTTCCCGTCCTTGAGGCCGGTGCCCTTCACGATTACCTCATCCCCCGCGATATCCGCGCCCTCGATCCGCATGCCGAGGCGGATGTCAAGGCCCTGGCCCTTAAGCATGCGCTGGAGCCTGCGTGCCAGGCTCAGGTCCGCTCCCGGAAGGATCTGGGGCATGATCTCCAGCACTGTCACTGCGCTGCCCAGGCGCTGGTAGATGGTTCCCATCTCGAGCCCGATGGCGCCGGCACCCACGATCAGCAGCCGCCGGGGTATGTCCTCGAGCTCCAGGGCTTCGCGGCTTGTGAGGACGCGTTCCCCATCCGGCTTCAGGAAGGGCAGTACCGCCGGACGGCTCCCGTTTGCCAGGACGATGTATTCCGCCTCCAGAACCCGGATGCCTTCCTCCTGTTCGACCTCGATCCGGTGCTCGGTTCTGAAAGAACCCCTCCCCTGCACCAGGGAAACTCCGTTCTTCTGCAAAAGAAATCCGATCCCGCTGACCAGGCGCTCGACGCGCTCCCGCTTCTCCGCCTGGACCGAGGGCCAGTCACAGCCGACATCGGAACTCGGGCCCGTGAGGAAGGGATTGCGGCGCATGTCTGCGAAGCGCCGCGTCTCGTGCAGCAGGTGTTTGGTAGGGATACAGCCCCGGTTCATGCAGGTCCCCCCTACCCGGTCTTTCTCGATCAGGGCCACGGTCTTTCCGAGTTGGGCGGCCCGGATGGCGGCGACGTACCCGCCCGGTCCGGCTCCGAGTATGGCGATGTCATAGCTTTGCGTCATGCTGTCCCCTCCGATCGTGTATGATTATAGTATGTTTTCCTGTGCGTGCAAACCCGGTTTTAAGAACCGAGAGCATTTCCACACCAAAAACTTGACACCCCGGGGCAAAACCGTCATATATAGGGGGAATTCCACTGAAAAAGGAGATCCGTCCTGAGCACGCGCACCGCCAAGTTCTCCGCCGGTGTGCTTCCGTTTCTCCTCCTCGGCCTCCTGGCCGTCCCCCCTGTGTCTCCCGCTGCCTCCTCAGAAAACGCCGCCCTGTGGGGATCTGTTCATTCCTCCGAGGGCGCGGCCCTGGTCGGTGTGCATCTGAGCCTCCAGCCAAACTCTAACCCCCGTTCCCTCCGCATCGAATCATCCGGGGATGGGACCTTCCAGATCACCGGGCTTGCGCCCGGACGCTACACGCTCCTGATCGAGCACAAGGGATACTGGTCCTATTCCTGCGACGACCTTTTCCTGGACCCCGGAGCAACCCTCCACTTGAGGATAACCCTCAGTCCCTCTCAGAGCGATCTGCCTTCGACCTCCCGTCGTGTGGCCGTGGATCACACCTGGAACGCCCATCAGACCGTGCTGGACAGAACCATGATCCAAGGCCTTCCCGTGGCACACAACCCCTGGGCCCTTGTGGAAAACCTGGACCTCTCCGCCACATCCAACCGCATCGATGTGGGGGGGCTGTACAGCGGGATCCCGGCCCTTTTCAGCGCCCGGGGCGGGACCAGCTGGACCCAGAGCTCCTACCAGCTGAACGGCATGGACATAAGCGATCCGTACGGCACCGGACGCCCCCTGCTCTACCCCGATTTTTACAGCCTGGAGTACACACAGCTTATCAACGGGGGACTCCCCTCCTCCGCCGTATCCCCGGGAGGTATCTTCAACCTCATGACGCCTGAAGGAGGAGACTCTTTCCACGGCAGTGTGTCGGCCTTTTATATCAACCACAGCCTGCAGGCATCCAACATCTCACCTCAGCTCGAGCAGGAGGGCCTGTCCGAGAGCAACGGTTTTCACTACATGATGGACGGGAACGCCCGTGTCTCCGGGCCCCTGATCCCGCAGAAGCTCCGCTTTTTTTCCTCTTTCTCGGCCTTCGACCTCTCCCGCGATATCGCGGAATTCGAGGAACACGACCGATCCCGCCTGCTGTCCGGAACGTTCGGCCTCACCTACCTCACCGGGGGTGGGAGGTTGCGCTTCCTCTGGACCGGCCAGAAGCTGGGCCATGATTCCTACGGCGCACAGCGCGGGATCCCCTTTTCCGCCACGAACAACCGCACCGAGGTGTTCAACGCAGCGCAACTCCTCTGGGACACCCGCCTGCGCCCCAACCATTCCCTACGTCTGGGATTGAGCTATGCCCGAGGGGACATCCGTTCCGAGTTCCAGGAGGACATCCCCGGCCCCCACGGTACGGATATCTTCCTCCAGACCCCCAGCGGCGCTGCTCCCCTGGCATCAGAGGACCTGCGGCAGTCTCTCACGCTCGACCTCAGGGGGGACCTGTGGCTGGAATCTGTGCTGGGAGCACGGCACCGCCTACAGTACGGCCTTTCCTGGCAGAACTCGGCGGCCGTTTCTCATATGGAAATCTGGGAGGATATACACCTCCGCTTCCATGAGGAGCGCTCCCAGGAGGTGGTTTTCTACAACACACCCCTGCAGCACCTAGAATCCGGGCGGCAGTGGAGTCTTTTCGTACAGGACAGCATGGTGTTTCCGGGTCTTTTTTCTTTCTACGCCGGCCTGAACCTGAGCGGAAGCAAAGGCTGGGTCCCGGGCCGGGACGACGCCTTCTCCGCTCCGATTCCCGATCAAGGCCCCGCTCCGGAAGCAAGCGGAGAGATCGCATGGCTCAACCTCGCCCCACGGCTGGGGGTCAGCATTCCCTTGACCAAGAGTCGGACCACGGCACTCAAAATATCCTATGCCCGCTACTATTACTCCCTCCCCCTGTCCTATCTCACACACGGCAATCCGGATGCCCTGTCGGGCCTGGCTTATGCCTGGGATGACGCCAACCGGGACGGAGCCTACCAGGATGGGGAGGCAGGCCGGCTGCTCAGGCGGGAAGGCCCTTTCTTCGGCCGCATCGATCCCGATATCAAACGACCTCGCACAGACGAGATCAGCATCAGTTACATCGCCAGCTTCGGGAAGAGCTGGTCCTTCGCCCTCTCCGGCTTCACACGCAACACGCGATACCTGGTACACAACCTGAATGTCGGGGTACCCTTCGATGCCTATACACCGGAATACCACATCGACTCAGGCGATGACAGGGTCGCCAACACCTACGACGACCTCATCTTCACGGTCTTCAACCAGGATCCAGAATCCCTGGGACAGGACATGTACCTGCTCACTAATGTCGAGCCAGAGACGCGCAACACGGTCTACTTCGGCGCAGATCTCAACCTGGTCAAACGGTTCGGCGACAGGCTCACCTTTTTCCTGTCCCTGACCGCGATCCAGGCGGACGGCCACACCAACCCGGGGAACACGGAGCACGAGAATGACGATGGGGTGGTCGGAGATCTTTTCCACAACCCGAACAACCTGATCAATGCGGGAGGAAGGGTCCGGTTCGACCGGGCATACACGGCCCGTCTCGGGATCGACTACCTGGCGCCCTATGACATCAGGCTGGGCCTGGTCATCAAATACTATGACGGGCAGCCTTTTGCCCGCAAGATCATCATCGAGGGTTTCAACCAGGGCCCCATCTACATCCAAGCCAATCCCAGGGGAGCGTCCCGGTATGAATACAACAACACCATGGACGCCAGGATCGAGAAGATCCTGCGCTTGGGAAGCTCAGCCAGGTTGAGGATCATCCTGGACGGATTCAACATCATGAACCGCAGCCTGGCGACCGAGGAAAACGAGTGGACAGGACCGGAATATCCCCTGCGCTATGCCACCGAGATCCAGTCTCCCCGGATATTCCGTTTGGGCCTGGCGTTTGAATTCTAAGGAGGAATCATGCTGACTTCACTGGGAAAAGGGATCTTTGCACTGATCATACTCCTCACCTCTGTCGGTTTTTTCATCCCGGTTATCCACCGTATCCTGATCATCAGATCGGGACAGCCCGACAAGCGGTTCGGGCATCTGGGCCGGAGGCTCGGTTCGGCGCTCTCCAAAATCCTGCTGCAGCGCTGCACTTTGAAGAACGAACGTGTGTTTTCCGGTTTCATGCATGTCTTCATTTTTTACGGGGCGCTGACCTTCGACACCATGACGCTGAACCATACCCTGGAGGGCTTTTTCCCAGATTTTTACCTTTTCGGCGACACCGGCTTAGGCCTGTTCTTCTCCCTGATGGTCAATGTGTTCGCCGTCCTGGTGCTGGTCGGTGTCCTGTTCTTCGCATTCCGGCGCTTCATCCTCAGGCCCAAGGCCTATGCCACGACCCCGATGGATTCACTCATCATCTATGGCGCGCTGACCCTGGTGACCCTGAGTTACATGTACTTCGAAGTGTTCGCCATCGCCCATCACCCCGCAACAGAGCGGCTTGCGTTCCTGGGCGGCGCGCTTTCCAGAGGCCTGACAGCAGGGATGTCGGCCGCATCCGTCACTCTTCACCTCCACATCGCCTGGTGGCTGCACATCCTGCTGGTCTACGGATTCATCGTCTACGTCCCGCACTCCAAATACTTCCACATGTTCGCCGGGTCCTTCAACCTGCTCGTCACCCGAGACATGCCCATGGGCGAGCTGAAGGCTTTGGATATCGAGAACTCCGAGGTATTCGGCATAGAGAAAGGCCTGGATTACACGTGGAAAGACCTGCTCGACTCCTTCGCCTGCATGGAGTGCGGCCGCTGCCAGGACGCCTGCCCCGCTTTTGCCAGCGACAAGCCCCTCTCACCCAAAATGATCATATTCAACCTGAAGGAACACCTGCTGCAGGCGGGCCCGAAGTATAAGAACCGGGACCGCGAATCCCTTAAACCTTTGATGGACGGGGTATTCACACCCGACGAGATCTGGACCTGCACCACCTGCGGCGCCTGTATGCACGTCTGCCCGGTGGAGATCGAGCATATTCCCAAGATCGTGGGGGCACGGCAGGGGCAGGTGCTGATGGAGAGCAAGTTCCCGGGAGAGCTAAACGCATTCTTCCGGAACATGGAGACCAACTCCAATCCCTGGGGCATCGGGTTCTCGGACCGGGCGGCCTGGGCGGAAGGCCTGAACGTCAAGCTGATGAGTGAGACACCCCAGGCCGACTATCTGTTCTGGGTGGGATGTGCCGGTTCGTTCGATGAGGAGGGAAAGAAGATCTCACAGGCGATGGCGTCCATCCTGCAGAGGGCCCGGATCGACTTCGCCATCCTGGGGGCCGAGGAGAAATGCTGCGGGGATTCGGCCCGCCGCCTGGGCAACGAGTACCTCTTTCAGATGCAGGCTGCCGAGAACATCCTGGCCTTCCACACCTTTGGTGTCCAGCGCATCATAACGATCTGCCCGCACGGCTACAACACCTTCAAAAATGAGTACCCGGCTCTCCTGCCGCTTCTGCCCGATCTGCCGGCCGAGGCGAAGGAGTCCTACAGCCGCATAGAGATCATCCACCACACTCAGCTCATCGCCGAACTCCTGCGCGAAGGCAAGATCCATCTGAACTCGGGCAAAGACCTGTCCCTGACCTATCACGACTCCTGCTATTTGGGGAGGCACAACGGTATCATCAAGGAACCTCGCGAGATCCTGTCTCGAGTGGACGGCACCAGGCTGAAGGAACTCCCCCGGTGCCGGGAACACAGCTTCTGCTGCGGGGCCGGGGGCGGGCTGATGTGGACGGAAGAGTCCCTGGGAAAACGGATCAATCACATGCGCACGGAAGAGGTCATCTCAGCCTCCCCGGACCTGGCCGTCACATCATGTCCTTTCTGCCAGACCATGCTCCTGGACGGCCTCAAGGACAAGGAAGCGGCCCACATCAAGGTCAAAGATATCGCCCAGCTGGTGGCTGAATCCCTGGCCGATTAGGCGCAGAACCAGGCTCCCTCAGGAAAGTATGCCCTGAAGGGCGGAGATGGCGAGGTCCACGTCCTCATCGCCGACATCCTTGTTGGTCACGAAACGGATCCCCTGAGGGACTGGCAGGGCCAATATCCCGCGTGCCTTGAGCTCTTCCAGTAACTCCGGGGCCGTCAGCCGGGGATGTTCGAAACCGAAGATGATGATGTCCGTCTCCACCTCTGCGGGATCGAGCCGGATCCCTGGGAGCTGGTGGATGCCTAGAGCCAACCGCTGAGCCCGGGCATGATCCTCTGCAAGCCGGTCCACCATGGTGTTCAAGGCGATAAGACCGGGCGCGGCCAGCACGCCGACCTGACGCATCCCGCCCCCCAGAGCTTTGCGGACCCTCCGGCCGTGTGTGATGAAGTCTTCCGGCCCCACAAGCATCGATCCCACCGGTGCGGACAATCCCTTGGAGAGACAGAACATCACAGAGTCAGCCGTCGCCGCATACTCACGCACCGGGACACCCGATGCGACACTGGCGTTGAACAGACGAGCCCCATCCAGGTGGACACGGATCCCGAACCGGTCCGCCGTCTCGCGTATAGCCGCAAGGTTTTCCAGGGGGACCACGGCGCCGCCCCAGTTGTTATGGGAGTTCTCCACACAGATCAGCGAGGTGCGCGGCAGGTGCACGGTTCCCGGTTTGATGTTCCGCTCCACCTCCTGGGGGTCCATTGCGCCGCGCCGTGACGGCAGCGGCCTCGGGTTGACCCGGGCGATGAAGGTCATGTGGGTGGATTCCATGTTGTATATGTGGGAGCGGGCTTCAACGATCACTTCGTCCAGCTCCTGGGTCCAGGACTTGACGGCTACCGCGTTCCCCATAGTCCCGGAAGGAAAGTAAAGGCCGGCTTCCTTACCCAGTTTATCGGCCGCCAGACGCTCCAGCTCCTGAACGGTGGGGTCGTCACCCAGGACATCGTCGCCCACCACGGCCTCGGCCATGGCCCGGCGCATCTCCGGAGTGGGACGGGTCACAGTATCGCTGCGAAAATCGGAATATCGATCCGTGTTCATTTGTATCATCTCCTCATGCGGTTGTGCCGGTCATTATATGCCATCCTCCCCTCCGTATCAATCCTTCAGGCAACTCTGCATTTCCCAAATCGTGTTGATTATTATCCAGCCGGATTCTTATTTATAATCGCCATTTTTTACCCTTCGGGCGAGCCGGGGTTAGGCTGGTTAGGGCTCGCCACATCGGCATTGTTGAGACAATCTCGACTCATTAATAATCCAGGTGAGATCAGTCGGGTAAGCTGATAAGGAAGCCATCCGGGCTGACGTTTCAGCTTGCCGGACTGTTGCTTTATCACAGGTTTGGAAATACTTCCGTAACCCTTTCCCGGTTTACTTGGTTATTATTCTATGGTATAGATATGTGTGGAAAGAACAGAAAACAATAACGGGTTATGATGACATAGATTATGCCGAAAAAGCTGTACAGCACGCTGCTATTTTTCCTGCTTCTCCTCAATGCCTTCTTTTTAACCGCCGTCGTTTCCTTCCAGGTGACCAAAAGCGGCGAGGTAGCCTCTGTCCCGGATCTTTCGGGAAAAACCTTTGAAAGCGCCCGCACAGAACTGCAGGACCAGAAGCTCATCCTGGTCCAGAGCGGGATCGAACTGCACACCCGGTACGAAAAAGGCCAGATCATCGCACAGACTCCGGCACCTGAAACAAAACTGCCGCTCTACAGCGAAATCAAAGTGGTTGTCAGCGCAGGAAAAGAAAAGGTCACGGCACCGGATTTCATCGGCCGCTCCCTGCAGGCCATCATGCCGACGCTCAGTCAGTCCGGGCTGCGCGCGGGCACTGTCACGCACGTGCATTCCCAGCGCTATTCCGCGGGCCGTATATTCGCGCAGTTCCCCCTCCCGGACCTCGAGGTCCCCATCCAGACCCAGATCAATTTTCTGGTCAGTGAGGGAGAAGAGGAATCGCAGTACCTCATGCCCGACCTCCTGGGCAAAAGGCTCGCTCAGGTGCGCCCCCGGCTGGAAGATATGGGCTTCCGCTTGGGCCCGGTCCGCCGGCGTTATTACCGGGGATATGAACCCGGGATCATCATCGATCAGATGCCTCGGCAGGGAGCGACCATCAAAAAAAGGAACACCATCATCTTGGAGGTCACAAAATAATGGCCCAGATCGCTCCTTCCATCCTGTCAGCGGATTTCACAAGGATCGCGGAGGCGGTGCAGTGGGTGGAACAGGCGGGCGCGGATGTCGTCCATGTGGACATCATGGACGGCCATTTTGTCCCTAGCCTGACTTTCGGCCCTCAGCTGGTAGCCGCACTGAGAAATGCCACCTCGCTTCCCATCGACGTCCATCTCATGGTGGAGAACCCGCGGGACTTCGTCCCGAGTTTTCAGGAGGCGGGGGCCGACTGGATATCCATCCACATCGAGGCGACCGCACACCTGCATAAGGATATCACCCACATCAAGGAATTAGGCTGCAGGGCCGGGCTGGCATTGAATCCGGCCACACCCATCCATCTCATGAACGAGATCATCAGCGAGCTGGACTTCATCCTGCTCATGACGGTGAACCCAGGCTGGGGGGGACAGAAATTGATCCCCTCAACCCTGTCCAAGATATCTCAGCTCAAGAGCTGGATCAGCGGACAAAAACTCGACATCCCGATCGAAGTGGACGGCGGGATCAAATTTGAAAACATGAAGGATTTTGTCCGGAACGGCGCAGACATATTGGTCATCGGATCCGGGATCTTCAAGAGCGGGGACCCCAAAGCGGAAATGGTAAGGATCAGGCAGGAAATGGATCGATTGAAGGATGCTTCATGAGGTGTCTGGTCACCGGAGCCGCTGGATTCATCGGCTCCCATCTCTGTCACAGGCTCCTGAATACCGGTTCTTCGGTTTTGGCCGTGGACTGCTTCACCGACTACTACGCCCGCGAACTCAAGGAGGCGAACCTCGCTCCGCTGCTGGGGAAGAAAGGATTCTCGTTCATCCCCGAAGACCTCAACCGCATCGACCTGCCGGGACTGCTGGATGGGATCGACGGAGTGTTCCACCTGGCCGCCCAGGCCGGCGTGCGCGCCAGTTGGGGAAAGAGTTTTTCTGTCTACACGCAGAATAACATCGATGCCACACAGCGACTGCTGGAAGCGTCCAAAGGGACCGGTATCCGGAAATTCGTTTACGCATCCTCCTCTTCCGTCTACGGGGCCTGCCCGGAACTCCCCATGCGGGAGACCAGCCCCACTCTGCCCTTTTCGCCCTACGGCGTTAGCAAGCTGGCGGCCGAGCATCTGTGCCGGCTTTACTCCACCCACTACGGTGTCCCGACCGTGTCTCTGCGCTTCTTCACGGTCTACGGTCCCGGTCAGAGGCCGGACATGGCCTTCCACAAGTTTTTCCGGGCGATCCGCCTCGGCAGCTCCATCCCCGTATTCGGAGACGGGCTGCAGACACGGGATTTCACCTACATCGATGATATCGTGGACGCCAACCTGGCGGCCCTGGACCAGGGCCGCATAGGAGAGGTCTACAATGTGGGAGGCGGGCATCGGCGAATCCTCAAGGAACTCTTTCCCCTCTTCGAGGAGATATCCGGACAGAAGGTCCAGGTTCAATGGGATGAGTCCCAGAAAGGTGACGTCCCACACACCTCCGCGGATATCGAAAAAGCCGCACGGGATCTCGCATATGCGCCCCGCACTCCATTGGAAGAGGGGCTTAAACAGGAGTGGGATTGGGTAAAAAACCTGTATGCCTGAGGGAGGAGCCCCCTCCCCGCAGGCAAAGGACATTCGAATGAGAAAACTAGGAATATACACCTTGAGCCTCATCTTGATCCTGGCAGCTGGGATGGGATGCGGCAGAAAAAGCGCGGAGATCGACCCGAACGTAACCTCGGATCAAGAACTCTTCGAACTGGGCGAGCAGAACATCAAGAAGGACCCGGAAAAGGGACGGCTGTACTTCCGCCAGGTGATCGATTCCTTCCCACGTAGCTTCTATGCCCAGAGGGCCAAACTGGCGATCGCCGATTCGTATTTCAAGCAGGGAGATGAAGGCAGCATGATCATCGCAGCCTCGGAATACCGTGAGTTCATATCCCTCTTCCCCTACAGCCCCTCAGCCGCCTACGCCCAATACCAGATCGCCATGTCCTATTTCAACAAGGTCTTGAAACCCGGAAGAGACCAGTCAAAGACAGAGCAAGCCGTGCTCGAGTTCCGGCAGGTGATAAACAAGTTCCCTCTAAGCGAAGAGGCCGAGCAGGCCAGGGAAAAAGTTCGGGATTGTGAGGAGCGCCTGGCCCAGCATTCCTTCACCGTCGCCTATCACTACTACAAGCGGCGCGCCTACAAGGCGGCGGTCAGCCGGCTCACGGAGATCCTGACGGAGTTTCCCAACTTTTCCGAGATGGACAGGGTGTACTTCGTCCTGGCGGATTCCTATTACCGAGGCACTTTGTATGAAGATAGCGTCCCCTATTTCCAGAAGCTCATCTCTGACTATCCCAACAGCAGATTTGCCTCTCTGGCTGTGAAAAGGATGGCGGAGATTGAGAAAATCCCGATAAAAAAGGACTAGGAGAGTAAATCCATGACAAAGTCGGCCGTTGTACTGAGCCTCATGATTCTGATCCTGGCAGGGTCGGTACCCGCATACGCCCAGAGCGAATCCGGTCTGATCCAGGATATCCGCATAAAGGCCACTGCCGGTTTCGAGTATTTCCAGCGAACGATCGTCTGGGATGATTCCGACGAGACAGGCAAACTCAGATCCTCGCTCTTCACATTCCGTCCCGCCCTGGAGTTCAACCAGAGGATCTCCCTGGTTGGGATCGTGGGTTACACTCTCTCCGACCACGGCAGCGTTTTCTGCCGAGAGCTGCCCCTGTCGATTGAACTCGACTTGGGCAGCGTCGGGGGCTGGATTTTTGGAGGAGAACTGGCAGCCATGCTGGTGGAAACCGGCGATTTTGAGATTGGGGTACGGGGAGAATACGTCTCTTACAAAGGGAAGGAGCAGGTCTTCGAGATCCCAGGGCTGGCAGTGGATGGTGAGTTGCTCACACAAGCGAAATGGCAGCGGGCGCATGCCGGGCTGCAGTTCACATACGTCCGGTATGCGTATATCTTCCCGTACCTGCGGGTCGCCTATGAAGACCTCTGGGGGCGACTGGCTGTTCAGCAGGATATACTGGACCTCACGGGTTCGCAGGAGAGAACACTCAAGTCCCGCGGGAAATTCAACGCGGTGCTGGGCCTGGATTACGAGCCCCTCGACCGCTGGATCATCAAGGGAGAGCTTTCTATCCTTCCCAACTCGAGCACCGTGGATTGGGGCGTGATGGCGAGCCTCTCCTACGCGTTCTAGCCCGACATCCTGAGGAGGAAAACGAACATGAAAGCGAAACAAAAAGGGTTGGTGCTGTTCATAACATTCCTTTTCACGCTCCCGAGCCTGCAGGCCCTGACTCAGCAGACCGGACCGGGGCAGGAACGTATCCGGGGAGGAAAGGAGCGCGGCCGCCAGGGATATGCTCTGGATCGCGATACCGGCAAAGAAACGGACGAGAAGCCGGAGTATGCGTCCGATCACATCCTGGTCAAATTCAATCCAGTGCTCACAACCCAGCATGTCGACTCCATAGTCCAGGCCTATGGGAGCCGGACTTCCCGGATGATCCCGGTCGTAGGCCTGTACCGTGTGGATGTCCCCGTCGGTTCCAACGTCGAGGAGATGGTGGCGGCGTGGAGTCAGAACTATTTCGTGGAATACGCCAAGCCGGATTACATCGCCCGTGTCGCGGTCACCCCCAACGACCTTTTCTTCACGGAACAGTACGCTCTCTCCAACACCGGCCAGGTACTGATACCGGGAAGCCCCGGCGGGACGCCCAACGCCGATATCAGCGCCACCACGGCCTGGGAGGAGACGAAGGGGGACGAAAACATCCTCATCGCCATCGTCGACACCGGAGTGGATCTCGTCCACCCGGACCTCGTGAACAAGATCGCCTCTCCGGGCAAGGACTTCGTAAACGGCGACGATGACGCCACGGACGACCACTGGCACGGGACTTCCGTGGCCGGGATCGCGGCCGCCGAGACCAACAACGGGATAGGCATCGCCGGCGTGGCCTGGAACTGCATGATCCTGCCCGTCAAGGTCATGGATGAAGATGGATCCGGATTCTACGCTGACGTGATCGAAGGTATCATCTGGGCCGTGGACAACGGCGCCCATGTCTTGAACCTCAGCGTGGGCGGAGACATCGACGACCCGGACCTGATGGCCGCGGTCAGGTACGCCTTTCAGAACGGGGTGGTCGTGGTCGCCTCAAGCGGGAACGAAGGGGCCTCCGTGGTTTTCCCAGCCGCTTATGACAACTACGTGCTGGCCGTGGCCTCTACGGACCAGGATGACGTCAGAACTCCCTCGTCCAATTTCGGGCCGGAGATCGCCGTGGCCGCTCCGGGGGATGTCATCATGACCACCTATCCGGTATGGGACACTCCCCCAGGGTTCCATCCTTATGTTTATGCCAGCGGAACATCGTTCGCGGCCCCGCAGGTGTCAGGCATGGCCGCCCTCATCCTGAGCATCAAACCCTGGATGGATGTGCCCGACATCATGAATGTCATCCGGTACACGGCCGACGATGTCAACGCAGACGAATACCCCGGGCCGGATGATTATATCGGTTACGGCCGCATTAACCTGGATACGGCACTGGTGCCGATCCCGATCAAGAAATAGAGTCGAAAACTGCCTTGTGGGCGAGTCATGCTGAAGTCCCTGCTCATCAAAAACCTGGCCACCATCGAAGAGGTGGAGCTGGGACTGGAATCCGGGTTCACCGTCCTGACCGGGGAGACCGGGGCCGGTAAATCCATCCTCATCGAGAGCATCCGGCTGGCATTGGGAGACAAGGGTTCCGTCGATGTCATCCGTACGGGCGCCAGCGGGACTTCGATCGAAGCCGTATTCGATAGGGTGAACACCCCAGAAGAGGAGAGCGGCGAGATCTATGTCCAGCGCCGGATCACGGAAAAGGGACCCGGCCGGGGATACATCGACGGGACCCTGGTCCCGCTCAAAAACCTCCGCGCGCTGGGGGATTCTCTGGTCGACATCTACGGGCAGAACGACCATGTATTCCTGCGCGTGGCGGAAAACCAGATGGATTACCTCGATCACTATGCAGGAGCCCTGGATATCAGAAAGCAGGTCGCCCGGGCCGCCGCCTCCATCCGACAGCTGTTTCGCCGCAAGCGTGAGCTTCTGACCTCGGCCCAGGACCGCAAACGCCGCCTGGATTTCCTGGTGTATCAGATCCAGGAGATCGAAAAAGCCGAGTTGACACCGGATGAGGAAGAGGAGATCCGGACGGAACGGCTCCTCCTGAAAAACAGCGAGAAGATAGGCGGCTGGGTGGAAGAGGCGCTGAGCCTCTCCTACACGGGAGATGGATCCCTAAACGATCTCCTCTCCCGGCTGCAGCCCCTGCTGGAGCATCTGGCGGAGTTCGACGCCGGATGCAAGGCCGCCTCCCAGAGTGTGCAGGAGCTTGCCATCACGATCAAGGAACTGGGCGATCACCTGATCCATTTCCAGGAGAGCAAAGGCAGATCGCCCGAGAGGCTGGAACAGATCGAGACCCGGCTTTCTCAGATCGAGGGCCTTAAGCGCAAGTACGGCTCCGACGTGGAAGAAATCCTGAGCTTCCTCCAAAAATGTCAAGACGAACACGCCGAACTGGACGGGAGTGAAGAACGCCTGCAGGAGGTGGACGAGGAACTGAAGGACCGGCTTCAGGATTACGATCTCCTCTCCAGCTCGCTGCGGGAAAAGCGGGCCAAGTCCGCTCGGAAACTGGAGAAGGAAGTCGAGCGGGAGATAGGACAGCTGGGGATGAAAAAGGCCCGCTTCAAGATCGAACTCCGTCCCCGCCCCCGGGACCCGGAACGACTGGACCTCCTGCAGGACTCAGGGACCGAAGATGTGGAATTCCTGCTCAGCCCCAATCCCGGGGAGGATCTCAAGCCCCTGCGAAAGATCGCTTCGGGTGGAGAGCTGTCTCGGTTCATGCTGGCCCTCAAGTCCGTGGGCAAGGATACGCGTGGTGGGAAGACGCTGATCTTCGACGAGATCGATGCCGGCATCGGGGGCCGGACCGCGGAATTCGTCGCCCTTAAGCTGCGCGCACTGGCCCGCATGAACCAGGTTATCTGCATCACACACCTCCCCCAGATCGCCTCCTTTGCCACACACCATTTCAGGATCGACAAAAAGATTTCCAGGAACCGGACCTACACCGGAGTCCTCGAACTTACCGGCCGGCAGCGGATCGAGGAGATAGCACGCCTCCTGGCGGGCAGCCACATCACCCCTGCGACACTTAAAACCGCCCGGGAGATGCTCGAGAGCCGCGGGGAAAAGGAACCGGAATAAGGAGACACGAGACATGACCCAGCTTCCCGACAGAGCGGAAAAGGAATTCGAAAGCGGCTTCAGCTGCTCCCAGGCCGTGCTGGCCGCCTTCAGTCAATCCCTGGGAATGGAGCGCGACACAGCCCTGAAGATCGCACAACCCTTCGGAGGCGGTATGGCCCAGAGGGGTGAAACCTGCGGTGCCGTAACCGGGGCCTATATGGTCCTGGGCCTCAAATATGGCCGCACCCTGGCCGAGGATGCCCAGGCGCGTGACAAGACCTATGCTCTCATGCGGGAATTCATCGAGCGCTTCACGGCCGCGCATGGATCGCTGCAATGCCGGGACCTGCTAGGATTCCGACTGGACGATCCGGACGGGCATGCGCGGGCCGAGGAAGCCGGTCTGTTTCGGGACCTCTGCCCCCGTCTCGTTCGCAGTGCGGCAGAAATAGTGGAAGACCTCCTCTCCTCCGCATAACAAGAGACACGACATGCCCTCCCCCGCCCCAGGCCAAAGCCTCTTTGGATCAAGATTCCATATACACACCTTTGGCTGCCAGATGAATGAGAATGACTCCGAGCACATGGCCGGCCTGCTCCTGGAAGCGGGAGCTGAGAAGGCCATTTCCGCGGAAGACAGCGACATCATCCTCATCAACACCTGTGCGGTGCGCGCCAAATCCGTGGACAAGGTCTACTCGCTACTGGGACGCATGAAGCGAATCAAACAGGCATCCCATGGTGTGCAGATCGCGGTGACCGGCTGCGTGGCCCAAATCTACCGCGACGAGATCCGGAGACGGTACCCGTTTGTAGATCTGATCGTAGGGCCTGACAATTATCCCGCACTGCCTGAAATGCTGGAAAAACGCCGCATCCGGACTCAGGCCGCCACCGGCTGGCACTCGGGCTGGCAGGAGATCCGGGCCGGATACCGCGCCAAAGGGATAAGCGGATTCGTCACGATCATGGAGGGCTGCAACAATTTCTGCAGCTACTGCGTCGTGCCCTTTACGCGGGGTCGGGAAAAGTTCCGGCCGGCTTCTCAGATCCTCGAGGAGACCGAGGAACTGGCAGCCAAGGGCTATCGGGAGGCGCAGCTTCTGGGCCAGAACGTCAATGTCTACCGGGACCCGGAACATGGCACCAGCTTCCCGGCCCTGCTGCAGGAGTTGGGGCGGATCCGGGGCATCGCCTGGATCCGGTTCATCACCTCCCATCCCCGGGATTTTTCGCTCGAGCTGGGCCTGGCCATGAAGGAGGTTCCCCAGGTGTGTCACCAGCTGCACCTGCCGATTCAGGCGGGCGCCGACTCCGTCCTCCGTGCTATGAACCGGGGATACACAAGGTCCGATTACATGGAGAGGATCGGCATGCTGCGGTCGCTCATGCCCGACATCGCGCTGAGCACGGATATCATCGTGGGCTTTCCCGGAGAGAGCGAACAGGATTTCGAGGACACGCTGCGTGTTCTCGAGGAGGTGAGGTTCACCAATATTTTTTCCTTCCGTTACTCTCCCCGGCCGCGCACCGCAGCCTCCCGCACGCTTCCCGATTCTGTGCCCCTGGAAGAGAAGAAAAGGCGGCTCATGCGCGTCCAGAGCCTGCAGAAGCAGATACAGCTGGAAATACACCGGGACCTGACAGGCCGGTCCATGGAGGTCCTGTGCATGGGGCCGAGCAAGAAAGACGGATCCGTGTATTCCGGCCGCAACGCCGCCAACCAGGTGGTCAATTTCAGCGCCTCCCGGGACCCGACCGGGACCTTTGTCCGGGTTGAAATCACAGGGTACGGCCCCTATTCGCTCAAAGGAAAACTAGCCTGAATTGGTTGCATTAGCCATGCTTTTGTGGTAAAAACTACCAAATCCGAATCCGGAATACGATTCGAATGAAGGCGGATGGGCCAATTAAGACAGGCCGGTTGAATTGATCGATCGATAGTATAAAGGGAAGGTAGGTCAAATGGTTTTGCTGGATGTGACACCCTACGTTTTTATCCTGGGACTGCTGGGGCTTCTGTTCGCGCTCCTGCTCTATTTTCTGATCAAGCGGTTCCCCAGCGGCACACCGCTCATGCGGGAGATCGCGGAGTCCATACACTCAGGGGCCATGGTCTTCCTGCGAAGGGAGTACTCGTATATCGCCCTGTTCGTGGTGGTGGTCTTTTTCCTGCTCTGGAAGCTCTTCATGCTGTATACGGCCCTGGCCTTCCTGACCGGCGCGACCTGTTCCATGCTGGCCGGTTATATCGGGATGAAAGCCTCGACACGCGCTGCGGTGCGGACCACAGAGGCCGCCAAGCAGGGTGGGCTGGCCCCTGCCCTGTCTCTGGCCTTCCAGGGTGGGGCGGTCATGGGGATGTCCGTGGCAGCCATGGGAGTGGCCGGGATCGGGCTTATCTACTTCTTCACCCGGGATCCCCTCATCATCAACGGCTTTGCCATGGGGGCCAGCTCCGTGGCCCTCTTCGCCCGCGTGGGCGGCGGCATCTTTACCAAGAGTGCCGATGTGGGAGCCGACCTGGTAGGCAAGGTGGAAGCCGGAATCCCCGAGGACGATCCGCGCAATCCCGGAGTCATCGCAGACAATGTGGGAGACAACGTGGGCGATACG
>CBFDBC010000034.1:0-21745 GCA_965602945.1 uncultured bacterium
CAACACCATCACCGTGAGTTTTGGAGGTGAGACAAAAGAGGTCACGCTGGGCTACAAGGAGCGGAAATCGGTGACCTTCACCCCGAGCAGGGTGTTCCGGATGAACGAGTGGATCCACCTCTACACGCTCTCGGTCAGGGCGGCCAAGGGCTCCATCCCTCATTATGAGGACGAGGCAGAGGAGGAACGGCGGGATCTTGGGGTGTTTTTCGAGGTAGACATCGTCCCCGTGTACATGCCCGACTGACGATCATGTGCGGCATCTGCGGCTTCTCCGGTCAAGCGTCAGGCGAAGATGAAGCGCGCGGCATCCTCTCCGCCATGTGCCGCACCATCTACCACCGGGGCCCGGACGATGAGGGGATCTTCGCCGCGGACGGCGTCGGGCTGGGCGCGAGACGGCTCAGCATCCTCGATGTCCAGGGCGGCCACCAGCCCCTGTCCAACGAGGACGGCACCGTCTGGGCGGCCCACAACGGCGAGGTTTACAACTTCCCGGAGCTGAAGGAAGAGCTGCAGGGCCGCGGCCACCGCTTCAAAACCGGCACGGACACGGAGGCGGTCCTGCACGCGTACGAGGAATGGGGCATGGAGTTCGCAGGCAGGCTCCGGGGCATGTTCGCCTCCGCCATCTGGGACGGATCTCGGGAAAAACTGGTCCTGATCCGCGACAGGCTCGGCATCAAGCCCCTGTACTACACCCAACTCGAGGACGGGACATTGGTCTTCGGCTCGGAGCTCAAGGCGCTCCTGGCCTTTCCCCGGGTCCCGCGTGCGCTGGAGCCCCAGGCGCTCGACCTCTTCCTGACCCTCGAGTACATACCTTCCCCCCTTTCCATCTACCGGGGCATATACAAGCTGCCGGCCGGAAACACGCTGGAGTACAGCCGGGGCCGCGTCGATATATGCTCGTACTGGCAGATCGAACCTCCGGCCGAACCCATGGGGCGCGTAGACGCCAGGCAATTATCCGCGCTGACCGACGAGCTGTACGCGCTGCTCAAGGAATCGGTCCGGATGCGTCTGGTCAGCGATGTGCCGCTGGGCGCCTTCCTGAGCGGGGGGATCGACTCCTCCGCCATCGTGGGCCTCATGCGCGAGCTGGGAGCCTCGCCGCTCAAGACCTTCTCCATCGGGTTCGAGGACCGGACATACGACGAGCTGGACCACGCCCGCCGCGTCGTGCGGGCCTTCGACACCGAACACGAGGAGTTCGTGCTCCAACCGAAGGCCCTGGACCTTACCGAGAAGCTGATCCGGCACCTGGACGAACCCCTGGGCGACTTCTCCATCTTCCCCACCTTCCTCGTGTCCGAGATGGCGCGCCGGCATGTCACCGTGATCCTCTCCGGGGACGGGGGGGACGAACTCTTCGCGGGGTACGAACACTATCAGGCCCAGAAGCTGGCACGGATGCCCTGGCTGGCCCCTCTGCATCGGGCCCTGCCGCCCCTCGTGCGCAGGTTTCCCCCCTCCCCCAAGAAGAAGGGCGTCTGGAACAAGCTGCAGCGCTACGGGCTGGGTCTGGAGCAGGCGCCCGACCTCAGACACTTCCGCTGGATGACGTTCCTCTCGGACCGGGACAAAGGCGGTCTCTATTCAGACGCCTTCGCGGAAGCACTCGGCGGGATCCGGCCCATAAACGCCCGGCCTCCCCTAAGGGAACAGTTCGCCGCCATGGACGGCTTCGACGACACATCCGGAGAGTGCGTCCTGGACATGCGCACGTATCTGGCGGACGACATCCTGGTCAAGGTGGACCGTATGAGCATGGCCGCCTCCCTGGAGACACGGGTGCCCCTCCTGGACCACAAGATCGTCGAGTTCATCTTCCGGCTGCCGGGGGACCTCAAGCTCCGGGGGATGACCACCAAATGGATCTTCAAGAAAACCATGGAGCGCCTCCTTCCCCGGGAGAACATCACCCGCCGCAAGGAGGGCTTCAGCATCCCCGTCAAACACTGGCTGTGCAGCGATCTCAAGGAGCTGATGCTCGATCACCTGAGTGAAGAACGGATCCGGAACGCGGGCTACTTCCAATATCCGGCCGTCAAAAGGATGATCGACCGGCATCTGTCGGGGAAGGCCAACTACAGCCATCAGCTGTGGGCACTGCTGGTTTTCGAGATCTGGCGCGACACATACCTTTCCTGACCGATCCGGGAACCGGCCCAGGCAGAGGATATCTTTCCAGGCTGTCACCCCACACGGAGTTCGAGGACCCGGGAAGTGACTTCCGAGACCTTGAAGTCCTCGGAAACCGGGAGGCCCAGGACCCACACGATGCTCTCGCCGGAGACGAATACGGGGTGGCGGTCACGGTCGTCGGGTGACACTCCCCGAGCCCGGAAGACCTCCTTGAGCTTGGCCCGGCCAGGGGCTCCCAGCGGACGGTAGCGGTCCCCGTCGAGGCGGCTGCGCACCGTAAGGGGGAGGCGCAGTCTTCCGGCGTCGAGCCGGGCCTCTCCCCTGTCGTCCCCCTCAACAGAGCCCAGCCGGGAAGCGGGAAGCACCTCGGCCGAGAGGATCAGGCCCAGTTCAGGGATGTGAAGGGGCGCGGCAGGGTCCCAGGAGTATCGGTACCTGATCCGCGGCACAGGGTCCGGACGCACCCCCACAAGGCTCCGCTCCCTCCGGAGCACCAGGCCCCTTTCCAATGTGAAGTCCTTCCCCTCTTCCAGCGCCAGGATGGTCTCGATGTCCTCGAAGGAGATGCGGCGCAGGTTTCCCCGCAGCCGGAAGAGGAACCGGCGCACCAGGCGCCGCCGCAGCGCGAGAGGGAGGGGGGACAGGGCGTTCATGTCGAGACGGACGGAATCCCGGTCGGCCAGGATCGCCCCCTCGGAGGCCGAGTCCACGCCCGATTCCAGCCAGGCTTCCTCTGCCTGGAGGACATCCACGAGACGGCCCAGGCGGGGGATTATGCCGGGATCGAACCTGTCCCTGAGATAAGGCAGGAGCTCCAGGCGTATGCGGTTGCGCAGATACCTGCGGTCCCGGTTGCTGGGATCGGTGCGATAGGCATGTGCGTGGGCCGCGAGAAAGGCTTCCACCCCGGCCCGCGCCACCCCGATCAGGGGCCGCACTATGCGCCCGCCCTCTCTTTTGACAGGGATGCCGGACAGGCCGCTCCGGCCGCTGCCGCGCAGGAGGCGCATGAGGAAGGTCTCCGCCTGATCATCCATGGTGTGGGCCGTGGCGATACGGGCCGCTCCGATGTCGGAGGCGGTCTTTTCCAGGAAAACATAGCGCAGGTCACGGCCCGCCTCCTCCAGGTTCATGCCTCTCTCCCTGGAGTAGGAAGCCACATCCCGGGAACCGGAATAAAAGGGGAGGCCGCAGGAATCGGCCAGGTCCCTTACAAAGTGCTCATCCCGGTCGGCATCGCGGCGCAGGCGGTGGTTGAAGTGGGCCACGGCCAGGTCCCAGGATCCCTCGGGCGCGAGGGCCTGCATGACATGCAGCAGGCAGGTGGAGTCGGCCCCTCCCGAGCAGGCCAGCAGGACGCGCTCCCCCGCTCCCACGAGACCGTGCCTGCGGATCGTATCCCGGGCATTCTCAATAACATCCATTTCGCCGTTTCCCGCTGTCGATTGTACCCCAAACCTTCCTCCGGCCGCAATCACAGAAGGATCCTGAGTTATTCACGAGTGAAGATTACAGCAAATGCGAGGCGACGGGCCATGAAGGTGTGGTCGTCCACTCCGATTGGGCCGCAACGAAGCAGATGCTGTGAGATACGCTCGCCCGAAGGGGAAAAGATGGCGACGATTTATGGCCGGGGTTTTTATGAGTGAAGGTGTCGCCAGCTTTTATGAATAATTCAGGGAACCTGGACTATTCACGGGTCGAGATTAGTGCAGCGACAAGGAAGTGGTTCATGAGGCGTAGTGGACTACGTCGATTGGACCACGACGTAGTCGATGTGCTGAGATTGGCCCGCCCGAAGGGTAAAGAATGTCGACATTTGGATCTTGAAGTTTTTTTGACCGTTATGTCGACATTCTTTATGAATAGTTCAGGAATGGCGGTGGAGGGACTCGAACCCCCGACACTACGGATATGAGCCGTATGCTCTGACCTCCTGAGCTACACCGCCGAAGGACACGATTGTAGCGAAATCCTACCGGGAAGTCAATCTCAGCGGATCCTGATATTGCTTGAGGTGGAGTCGAATGAAACCGGCTGTCCCCGGGTGCTGTTGGCGGATATGCTGGTGACCGACACCTCGCTTTGGCCCGCGGCCAGCGCGTCGAACACCAGGGTCACGATGTTCCCGGATCCCTTGACACTCTGGTTCAATGGGGCGGTGAACCCGATGATGCACGTGCCTGAGGCATTGTCGATGTTCTCCAGCACCGAGGGATTCTCACCCAGCCGTGCCAGCACGTTGCCGCGCACGATGGCCTTGAGCTTCAGCACCTGGGGATCGAAGGAAATGTTCAGGGTCATGTTCTGCAGCTCTTCCTCGGTTATCAGGCTCACGTTGACCCGGGCCTCCCGGCCCGTGCCGGTCTCGAATCCCGGAGGATTGAGGGTGATGCGGTTGCGTCCTCCTTCCTGCTGCTGCCGGTCGCGCCCGAGCACATCCATCATGTCATCGGTCTCCGGGGCAGCCCTGCCGCGTACCCGGGGCAGGCGGCCGGCCCTTTCGCTCCCCGAGATCCCTTCCAGGGGCAGCCAGAGAGGCGCGTGATCCTCGGCCCCCATCGGGGTGCTGCGCAGGATGTGGGGTGTTATGGTCATGATCACATCGGTCTGCTGGACCTCCTGGTCGGTGTAGGAGAACAGGGACCCGATGATGGGGATCTCCTTGATCCCGGGGATGCCCTTGAGCGTTGTCCGTTCCGTGTCCTTGAGCATGCCGGCCAGGAGGTTGGTCTCGCCGTCACGCATCCGCATGATGTTCTTGACCTGGCGGGACGTGATGACCGGCAGGTCCGCGAATCCCGAACCGGCCAGGGCCTTGATCTTGATGTCCAGCTCGAGCGTCACTTCGTCCTGGGAGTGGATTGTGGGCGTGATCGCGATCTCGATACCGACGTTCTTGTATTCGTAGTTCACGACCGGGGTCGAGGCGATCCCACCCCCTGCAAAAGCCTGGAAGGTGGAATTGGGGATGGGGACCTCGTCTCCCACCATGTACTCGATCGTCTCCCCGTGGACGCCTCGCAGCTGGGGCTGGGCAAGGAACTTGGACTCCACGTCCGTCTGCAGGAAGCGGAGATAGGCGGAAGGTATGGTGACGGAGTAATTCTCTTTGTTGGAGAAATCGATGTCTCCCAGGTTGAGCGTCCCATCCTCGCTCAGTCCCGCGGTGTAGCCGATGCCGGCGCCGTACTGGTCCAGCTCCAGGCCCAGCTCGCTCAGTTTCTGCCGCTTCACCTCCATGAGCTCCAGCTCAACCAGGACCTCACCCCTGGGCTTGTCCCAGAGCCGGATGATCTGTTCGGCCAGCTTCAGCCGGTCCGGAGTGGTCCGGATGGTGATCGAATTGAGGGCCTTGTTGTGGACGATCTGGGGAATCCCTGTCTGGGAACGGATCATCTGCATCAGCGGCTGCTGTACTTCCTGGGCCTCGATGTTGGTCAGGTAAAAGGTCTTTATGGCCAGCTGCTCATACTTCATGCGGTTCTGCGGCTGGTCCACGAGAACGAGGACCGTCCTCTCATCGACCACCCGGAAGAAGTGCTTGCTAGCCATGCACAGCCGGTCGAGCGCCTGTTCAAAGCGCATGTCGGTCAGGTCGATGGAAAAGGGCTTGTCCCGGAAGCTGTCGTCGAAGATGATGTTGACTTCCGCATACTTGGCTAATGCCTGGAAGATGGACTTGAGACTTATGTCCCGGGGGAAGTTCAGGGTAATGGGCTGGTCGCTCACCTTGAGCTTTACGGGCGGCTCGTACAGCATCTCGATCGGAGTAGGAGCCTCCGGCTGCTGCTGCTGTTTGATCAGGCGCTGGGCTTCGTTGAGGATCAGGCGGCTGTCGGGATCGTAGGACAGGGCCTTGTCGTATTCGGCCAGGGCCTCATCGACCTTGTCGTCGAGGGCGAGCTTCCTGGCTTCGGCTACATGAAAGGTGGAGGCCGAGAGCTGAGCCCGGATCAGAGCCAGGCGGTAATACGAGTTCGAGGGATCCTCCAGTACGGCCCGCTCATAGAGCTCGATGGCCTGGTCCCAATTCTGGTTCATGGACTCCTGCACGCCGAGCTTGTAGTTTTTACTGAGGGTGGTACATCCCCACAACAGGGCCGCACATATGATCAATATCAGACTTTTTCTCATCGGTCCTCTCCTTCCAGGGAAACCGTCCGGGACACTGCATCGTATCCCTGGAAGACGATCTCCTCAGGAGTGATCTTCATTATGGTTACGCCGTCGCCGGCCAGGTCTCCCTGCTTTACCGCCATGGCCTCTCCGTCGATGATGACAACGGCCACGGTCCTTTCCGAGGAGCTGATGTACCCGATGTAGCGGAGGGACGGGACCGCGGCAAGATCGTCCCCGGCCGAGGCATCCTGTCCCGCCGCGTCTTCGCCGGAAATATCCTCTTCTATCCCGGAACCCGGAGCACCCGATCCACCCGGCCCGGACCCCGGCCGCGCAGGCGCGAAGATGTTCCGCAGGGGAGGCTTCAGCGGGCCCGCCTCCCGCTCCAGGAGGTCCTTGCGAACAAGGCTCCGGCGCGCGCGCGGGCCCTTGGTCTTGGCCCGGGCTTCCTCCTGTTGAGGTACGGAAAACACGCCGAGTGCAGAAATGTACAGGAGGAAACAGGCGAATGCGGCGAGCCGTTTATTCATTGTCTTTTTCATAATACCCCGCCAGAGTAATCTTGAGCTTGAGGGCCCCCGACTGTCTCTGGACATCAACGAAATCGACCTTCTCCACGATCAGGAACTTCGGGAAGTGCTCCACCGCGTGGATGAATCGTTTGATCAGTGCGTAGGGCCCCGAGATCTGGAAGGTCGCCGTCGCCCCCCCCAACTGCTGATTCGTGCCTTCGCTGTAGAGGTAACGGATATCCGGCACCGGGATGTCCGTCTCCCGGAAGATTGCGACGATGTCCCGGCGCAGGTCCTGAGAGATGGTCTCGCCGACATAGAAATATTCGCCGCGCAGAATCTCCATGTCTTTGAGCGCCAGGCGCCAGCGTCTCCACTCGACCTTCTTCTCCAGGCGGGCGGCATCCAATGTCTGAAAACTCAGGGCCTGGGCCGCGAGCCGGTCCTGGGCCTGCGTGTAGGACTCCTTCATCCCCCGGGCGATGAAGATGTAAAAAACCAGAGCCAGGCTCAGGAGCAGGCAGAGCACGATCAGAAGCCTGCGTTCCTTCTGCCGGAGCAGCTCAAATATCTCTTTCATAGGTCACCGTAATATCGAATATGGTGAATCCGTCCGTTCCCCGGGTCTCGCTCCCCTGCCGGAGACCCGTGAATCCCAGCTTATAGAGGCGGCCGACCAGGACCTGCCAGCTGTCGAAATCGGGGCTGGCGACCTTGAATCGGAGCTCCATGATCGCGTCCTCATGGAACGCGGGTTTCAGGGATACGATGTAACAGGGGCCGGGCAGCAGCTCTTCCAGGGAACCCAGCAGGTCCACCCAGGAAAAACTCTTCCTGTAGATGAGCTGGTTGAGCGTGTCGACACGCTTCTGGTGATCGAGTTCGGCCTGATCGATCTGATTCTCGAACTGTCTTTCTTCGCGCTCCGCTGCCGCGATCTTCTGCTGCACCTGGGACAGGTTGGCCCTGACCGTCCGGCTCCGGAAGCCGTAACGGATCACCTGGCTGCCTCCCACGACCAGGAGGACAGCCAGGAGGCCCCCAAACAGCCCCAGCAGCGAGAAAAACAGGCGGCGGTTCCTCGCCGGATGCGTGGCGAGATTCAGGTTCAGATGCTGTCCGTTGCTCATGAGATTTGTCCGATCAGAGGAGACAGGATCCGCTTGCTGCCTGCCTCCAGTTCATGGGGAAAAGACGACTCGATCCGCCTCAAGGGGAGGGCGAGCCTGTTTTCCATGCTGCTGAAAAGGCCGTCCTCCGCCTGGAGGATCCCCAGGCGCAGCCAGACCGAGGCGATCTGTTTCTTTTCCTTGTCACGGATGAAGTTGATGGTGTTGACCACCTCCTGGAGGAGGTTATCGGCCTTGGCCCCCGCATCGCCTCCGCCGCCGGCATTGACGCCGAAGGGCTTCTGGCGGTAGAGGGAAGCCAGCCCGTCGGTCACGGCCAGCAGGCTGAAGTAATCCTCCTCCACATCCAGGAGGATGAAGTCCTTCTCTTTTTCCGGGTCCAGGAGGCTGAGGAGGCTGAGGGAAGACACCCCGGCCAGCGCGACCTTGAACCGTATCTTCTGGAAGAGGTCCTCGTATTCACGGACCACGGCGGCCCTGGCCACGGTCGCCACCACCCGGATCCCATCCGGGAAACCGGTCGTCTCAAACGCCATCCGGGCATCACGGGGCAGGAGCGGCATCTGTTTCTTGACCCGGAAGCGGATCAGTTCCGTCTTCTCTTCCGGAGAGGAGGGAAGCGCGTCGAACGTGAATATGAAGACCTTCTGGGAAAGCTCGGGAAGCAGGAAGGTCACCTTCCGCCCGCCGGGATTGAGCCGGGCTATGCCCTCGCTCAGGCTTTTTTCCAGCGCCGCGGCATCCATGATGTTCTTCTTGTAGAAAGAGGGTGCGACGATCCCCTTGCCGAGGGGAGTCACAAAATGAGCCCTGATCTTTTTATCCGCGGAGGTGAGGCAGGCGCCGCTCAGATACCGGGACGAAAACTGGCAGGCGGTGGACGGCAGGGGGACGCGCCTGAAAAAATCGAGCAGTCTGTTCTGTGTGTCGGCCATCGTTTCTCCGCGCCTTTACTCTATGAACGTCACTTTGTTGAGCTCTTTCAGGCTGGTCACGCCGTCCAGGGCCTTCTGCAAACCGATCTGCCGCAGAGCCACCATCCCCTCGTTCTGGGCCTGCTTGCGGACCTCGGAGAGCGGTTTTTTCTCGAGGATCATCTCCCGGATCGAGTCCGAAAGCTCCAGGAACTCGGCGATCGCCGTTCTTCCCTGGTAGCCGGTGAGGCCGCACTCGGCGCAGCCCACCGCTTCATACAGGACATGGCCCTTGAGAGACTCGGCCTCCACTCCGGATTCTTCCAGTTCCTTCGTGGAATACTCTGCGGGCTGCTTGCATTCCGGGCACAGGATACGGACCAGCCGCTGGGCCAGGATGCAGTTCAGGGCGGAGATGAAACTGTAGGGGTCCACCTGCATGTGAAGGAAACGGCCGATCACATCGAACACATTGTTGGCGTGGACCGTCGTGAACACGAGGTGACCGGTGAGTGCGGACTGTATGGCGATCTGGGCCGTTTCCGGGTCACGGATCTCCCCCACCATGATCTTATCCGGGTCATGCCGGAGGATGGACCGCAGTCCCCTGGCAAACGTCAGACCCTTTTTTTCGTTTACCGGGATCTGGGTGATGTCCTCGATCTGGTATTCGACCGGGTCCTCGATCGTGATGATCTTGTCTTCGGGAGACTTGATCTCGGTCAGGGCCGCGTACAGGGTGGTGGTCTTGCCGCTGCCGGTCGGACCTGTGACCAGTATCATCCCGTAGGGCTTGACGATATACTTCCAGACCTTTTCCAGGACATTGTCAGAAAAACCCAGCATGTCAAGCTTCAGCTCCGAGATGGCCTCCGTGATCATGTCCTTGTCCAGGATCCGGACGACGGCATCCTCACCGTAGATGCTGGGCATGATGGAGACACGGAAATCGATGGTCTTGTCCTTGATGCGCAGCCTGAACTTGCCGTCCTGGGGGACACGCCGTTCCGCGATATCCAGCTCGGACATCACCTTGATGCGCGAGATGATGGGAGACTGGAATTTCTTATCGATGGGCTCCATGGCCACGCTCAGGATGCCGTCGATTCGGAACTTGATGATCATGGCCTCTTCGCGCGACTCGATATGCACGTCGCTGGCCCGCTTCTGAACGGCCGTGAAGATGATGGAGTTGACCAGCTTTATGATGGAATCATCCTGGTCCGCCAGTTTCTCGACGGAAATGGCATCTTCCTGTTCGATCCCCTCCTTGTCGACCACCTGGACCACATATCCCTCCGTGGCATTCTTGAGCACCTGGAGGGCGGTCTCGCTCCTCCGCAGGGCTTCGTGGATGGCGCGTTCGGAGGCGGCGACCACATCGACCTTTTTGCCCAGGAACGACTCGATGGAATCGATGATGGCGATGTTGGTGGGATCGGCGATTGCGATCTTCACCACGTCTTCCGAGCCTTCCAGGGGTATGAAGTTGGAACGGTAGAGAAAATCCACGGGAAAGGACTGGATCAGTTCACGGTCCAGGGTATGGTTAGCGAGGTCGACGAAGGGGATGTTGTAGCGCTCGGCCAGTTCCCTGGTTTCTTTCTCTTCCGAGAGGATGGTTTCGACTCCCTCGCTTCGGCTTTTTTTCATCAGCGTGTCACCTGAATGATGTTGAATATGGGAAAATACACGGAAAACAGCATTACTGCAACCACCAGCCCCATGAAGATGATGATGACAGGAGTCAGCAGTGAAACGAACGTATCGATCTTAGCCTGGATCCTCTCATTGTAGACCTCGGAGATCTCGGCCAGCATGCCTTCCAGGTTGGCCGAGGATTCACCGATGCGGATCATGTCCAGGGCCAGCGGCGAGATGAAGCCGGCGTGGGTCAGGGAATCGCTCAGGCTCTCGCCGTTCTTGATCATGTCCGCCAGGTTTTTCAACCGGCTCCTGAGATAGCTGTTGGGAACGGCCCGGCAGGCGATCCCGATGGAGGCGATGAGGGAGATGCCTCCGCTCAGGAGCAGACTCAGGGTACGGCTGAAGAGGGCAGTCCCCGATTCGATCCAGATGGAGCTGGCATACGGGATCCGCAGCTTGAGCCAGTCCAGCCAGATCTGGGTGTGCTCGCGGCGCTTGAGCTGAAGCACGGTCAAGACCACGGCCGCGATCAGCCCCAGGATCCAGAAGATGTTCCGCTTCATCGCCGTGGAGAACGAGACCAGCGCCCGCGTGATCCCGGGCAGATCTGCGTCGAATCCAGTGTAGAAATCAGCGAAACGGGGGATCACGAAGGTGAGGAGTATACCCAGCAGGACGAAGGAGAAGACCAGGAGCAGCGACGGATAAGTCATGGCGACCTTGATCTGAGAGCGGGTGCGGGACAGGGTGCGCTGGTAGTCGATGAACCGCCGGAGGGTCTCGGCCAGGTTCCCGCTCCGCTCCCCGGCCATCAGGGAAGCGATGTACACCGTGGAGAACATCGAGCCCTGGGCGGAGAACGCCTCAGACAGCGATTTTCCCGCCCGGATCTCGTCCTCAATCCGCATCAACAGTTCTTTGAAATGGATGTTTTTCACGCGGCTTTTGATGATCTCGATGCTCTTGAGGATGGGATACCCCGCCTTGATCAACGCCACCAGTTCCTGGTTGAACATGATGAACTCTTTGTCCTTTATCTTCTTCTCGAAGGGCAGGGCGGGGAGCTGGAGCCGCTTCCAGTCCCGCTTTATGGATAGGATGCAGTAGCCTCTCGCCTCGAAATGCTTGCGGCAATCCGCGGAAGAGGGCGCGAGATAGGTCTGCGTGACCAGCTCTCCAGCCTCGGTGGCTAAACGACAGTGGAAATACGGCATTATCTCTCTTACGGGTATGCTGAGTACCCTTACGTTATAGGGAATACGCTCATCTTTGTCAATCCTGTCCACCCCTCGTCCCGGCCGTGTTACGCGTGCACGGGGCGATGGGAAAATCCTTGCATTTAGTCGCCTAAGTGTAATAAAAATGGCTGTTTATGCCAAATATCACCCATGGCGCCTAGTCCATCTCCAAGATAGTTATACCCCCTTTATCCGGCAGATGTTACGGCCGGATGCCACACGACCGCCGCCGACACCTCCCCACCCCGAGTGAACGTGCCTGTGGAATCTTAGTGGGGGTGGACTGGCCCAAGACACAGTCCTCCTCTGCGGATTGGAGGGTGGGATATGAAGAGAGGGAGGAATGGATGGCGGGGGCGGACCGGACGGCCGTTGACAAACAGGGGGGAAAGCGATACTTTTAACTTGTGAAAAATAAATCAGTTGGGGCGATCGGTCTCCTGCTCACGCTCATGGCTCTGACCACCGCACTGTCACCTCTCGTCCCGCTCAAAGGGATCCCCTCCCAAGAAACCCGACGCACGCAGGATGAATACCTGAGTACCCTGCTGTCCCGGAACACCGACCCGGTCGGCTTGAAGGAAAATCCTGAGCTGCAGAGACTGCTCCGCCAGCCGGCGGTGAAATGGGCGGTCCGCAGCACACGGCGTCACATTCTGAACTGAACGGGGATCTCTTTTTATTCAGATGAACCGCAAAATCCTACTCACGGCCATACCCATCCTGGCTTTGCTCACGCTGGGCGGCCTGAACATCTACCGCAGGATCGTCTGGAAAGCTCCCCATGACGGCGTGGTCTGGCAGCAGAAGGCCGACCTGCTGACCGCCATCCATGTGGAGGAGATGAGCCAGGCCTACCTGGTCGGCATCCGCAAGGGGGATGTCCTCTACAGCATAAGCATCAAGAACCAGCAGCGGGACGTCAGCACTCCCATCGATGTGACGAAAGCCCTCTGGGAAGCCCGGGTCCTGAACCAGCCGGCCACCTACGAGATCGCCCGGGAGGGGGAGCTGGTCACTCCCACCGTCTCCATCGGCCAGAGGGGGACGGACCTCCTCTATTTCTACCTGGCCCTCGTCGGACTGACCACGCTGGTGATCGCCGTCATCGTGTTCCTCACCTCCAAACCCAAACGTCCCTTCACGCTGCCCTACATCTTTTTCTTCCTGGTCTCTTTGTCTTTCTACGGCTATCACATCTTTTCTCCCACCGGACAGATGGATCTTCTGGACAGCGCCTTTTACTGGCTGGACAAGCTGGCTTTCCTCATCTTCCCACCGCTGCTGCTGCATTTCTTTATCATCTTTCCCCGCAGGAAAAAGATCTTCCGGCAGAAGACTTCCTCGGTCAACATCCTTTACCTTCCTGCCGCAGCCCTGCTGCTGAGCAAGCTGTTCATCCACCTCCCCAACATCTTGAGGCTGAATGACGGATTCATCGTACGGTTCTACGAGATCTCCGAAAAGCTCGACCTGCTCCATTTCGCCTTCTATTCCCTGGTTGCCTTCGCCGTCATCCTCTACGATAACCTCAAGACTTCCCAGATCGTGATCAAGCGGCAGCTGAAGTGGATCGTTTACGGCCTGGGGCTCGGGCTTTTGCCTTTCACCATTTTCTATATCGGGCCGTTCCTGCTGGATCACACCCCCCACCGGGTGGCGGAATTCACGGTCATCCTGCAGGCGCTCGTGCCCCTCACCTTCGCCTATTCCATCTCGCGCTACCGGCTGCTCGACATCGAGGTCATCCTCCGCAAGGCGGTGCCCCTGATCTTCTCCTACGTGGTCATAGCGCTCCTCTACTTCATCGTCAGCTCCCAGACGAACTTTTTTCCCGAGAACCAGTTCAACGTGCTCATTCTGGGTGTCCTGGCCATAGTCCTGGGCGCCACCCTGTACACGCCCATCAAAAGGCTTTTCCAGGCCCTGGTGGACCGGGTCATCTACCGCCGCAGCTACAAATACCGCAAAACCCTGCTCACCATCAGCCAGGAGCTCAGCCGGGAGCGTGATCTGGGGAAGCTGTCCCAGTCTCTGCTGGAACACATCGCCTTTGCGCTCTCCCTGCAGTACATCGCGCTGCTGCTGCCGGTCAGCGGGAAAGACAGGACATTTTTCATCCTGGAATCCCGCGGCATCGACGCGACCAAGAACGTCCGGTTGACTCTGGATGAGGACCTTTTCCTTTATCTCCAGAAACAGGATTACCTCTCAGAGGATTCGCTGGCCGACCGCCGCGAACTCCAGAAAAAATTCAGAAGCCTGGCGTCCTTCCGGTTCTTTCACCTTATGCCGCTGCGCGTCGAGGACAAGCTTATCGGCTGCCTCGCCATGGGCAAGAAATTCGACAACACCCTGCTCAATTCAGAAGACTGGGAACTCCTGATGACGATCTCCTCGCCCATTGCCCTGGCCCTGGAAAACGCCTACCTCTACAACCAGGCGCACATCCGGGCCATGGAACTCCAGCGCCTCAAGGACTACAGTGAGAACATCATCGAGAGCCTGACCGTGGGCGTGGCGGTGCTGGATCAGAAGGGGAAGATCATCGGATGGAACCGCGTCATGGAGGAGATCTTCCGGATCACCAAGGACGCGGCCATGGAGAAAAGCCTGGCCGAGGTCGTGGGGGAGGGCAACTTCCGGGCCCTCTTCCCTCCCGACACCCAGAAGGACTTCCGCCTCCTCAGCGAGATATCCATCACGATGCCTACGGGTGAAGGCAAGATCTTCGACATCGCCAAGACACCGCTGCGTGACAACCAGATGAATCCCTACGGAACCATCATCGTGTTCGAGGACACCACCGAAAAAACCATCCTGCAGCAGCAGCTGGTGACCTCGGAAAAGCTGGCATCCGTGGGCCTGCTTTCGGCCGGTGTGGCCCATGAGATCAACACGCCGCTGACCGGCATATCCAGTTATGTTCAGATGCTGCAGAAGAAGATGTCAGATTCGCCCCATGCCGCCATCCTGGACAAGATCGAAGTACAGACCGACCGTGTGGCAAAGATCGTCAAGAGCCTGCTCAACTTCGCGCGCAATCCTTCGGAGAGCGTTTTCTACCAGGTCGAGCTCAAGGAGAGCATCCAGGAAATCATCTCGCTCATCGACTACAAGCTGAAAAACATGAACATCGCTCTGGAACTGAGCCTCGATGCCCTCAATCCCATCTGGGCCCAGGGAGAACAACTCCAGCAGGTCTTCATCAACATCATACTTAACGCCATGGACGCCATGCCGGACGGTGGGACGCTGAGCATCGAGCTGACCCGGAAAGACCGGAGTGCCGAGGTCAAGATCCGGGACACGGGAACCGGGATCAGCCGGCAGCACCTCCCTCACATATTCGATCCCTTTTTCACGACCAAAGGGATCGGCAAGGGAACGGGACTGGGGCTGTCCATCAGTTATGCCATCATCAAGGAACATGAAGGACACATATCCGTGGAGAGCTCGCGCGGCAAGGGCACGCTGTTCACCATCTCCGTCCCCATGGATCTGGAAAAGAGAGACCAAAACAAAACCCTATTGAATTGAGACAACACATGGCAGATAAAGTATTGATCCATATCATCGACGACGAGCCCATCATCCACGAGGTTCTGGGAGAACTCCTCAGCTCCGAAGGATACACGGTCGAAAACTCAACGAGGGGTGAGGAAGCCCTGGCAAAATACCCCGACTATGAATTCGACCTCATCCTGCTGGACCTGCTCATGCCCGGGATGGACGGCATCGAGGTCCTGCACCGCATCAAAAAGATCGATCCCCAAGCCGTGGTCATCATAATCACGGCCTACGCCTCGGTTGAATCCGCCATCGAGGCCATGAAGAGCGGTGCCTTCGACTACATCCAGAAGCCCTTCAAGCACGAAGAACTGATCCTGACCATCGAGAGGGCCCTGGAGCACAAGCGGCTGCAGCAGGAGAACGTGAGGCTCAAGGCCGAGCTGAAGCAGAAGTTCAGTTTCGAGAACATCATCGGCAAGAGCCGTGTGATGCAGAACGTTTTCGAAATGATCAGGGCTGCCGCACCCACAAAGAGCACCATCCTTATCCAAGGTGAGAGCGGGACAGGCAAGGAACTGGTGGCCCGCGCCATACACCAGAACAGCGACAGGATCGATTTCCCGTTTATCACAGTCAATTCCGGCTCCCTGCCCCCGGACCTGCTGGAAAGCCATCTGTTCGGTCACGTCAAGGGTGCTTTCACGGGCGCCACCGCGCAGAAGAAGGGGCTGTTCGAGGCTGCGGACAGAGGGACCATCTTTTTCGATGAGATCTCCACGCTTAACATCGAAACCCAGGCCAAACTCCTCCGTGTGCTGCAGGAGAGGGAGTTCATGCACCTGGGAGGCACCAAGACCATCAAGGTCGACGTCCGCGTCATCGCCGCCACCAACACGGCCCTGGAGGGCCTCATCTTGAAGCAGGCATTCCGTGAGGATCTCTTTTACCGACTGAACGTCATCAAGATCGAACTCCCGGCCCTTAAGGAACGACTCGACGACATCCCGCTTCTGGTCCAGCACTTCATCCACCGCTACGCTCAAGAGAATGACAAACCGATCGACGGCGTCTCGGACGATGTCCTGGAGATCCTGGAGACCTACGGCTGGCCGGGTAACATCCGGGAGCTGGAGAACCTGATCGAACGGGCCGTGGTGCTGAGCAAGAACCGGATCATCTCGAGGGGCATGCTTCCTCCGTTCCTACTTGATCCCAGAGAAGACGGGGGAGGGGAAAACCATCCCGGGAGCATGCGCCTCAAAGACCAGATCCATTCGTTTCAAAAGAAGGCCATCATCGATGCCCTGAACCGTACCCGGGGAGTTCAGAAGAAGGCGGCCGCCCTCCTGGGGGTCAAGCCCACCACGCTCAACGAGATGATCAAGCGGCTCGAGATCGACGTCACCCATCTTCCGGATTGACACAGGGTGGTGGGAACATTGAGAGGGCGGTTGGAGGGCTATTGGATGTTGAATCGGCCGGGAACGGCCCGCTCGGGGTTGAACCGTATTCTTTTCGGTTCCTGTCCCGTCCTGAACTCGAACGAAGCGGAGCGGTCATCCACGATCACCTTGTGCCGGACCCTGCGGCCGTTTTCCCTCCACTCTATCCAGAGTGGGAACACAAACGCCTTCCCCGCCTGAGTCACCTGAGCCTGCAGCCGGTATCCGCCGCTCGTGGGCTGGACCGAATGCGTGATCCGGACCTCGGGGAGGAGATGAGAGTCGAACCACGGTTCGAAAAAGGCCGTCAGATCCATGGTGGTGATTTCGCGGAAGGCGTTGAAAAAACCGGCGGATCCGGCCGCGCTGTACCGATTCCGGACATAGAACCGGCGGATCCCGGCAAAAAACGCCTCGTCTCCCAGCAGATCCCGCAGCATATTCAGCACCAGTGCGGCTTTGTTGTACACGATCGCCTGATACGCGGCGAAATTGAAATAGCTGATCCGGGGCCCCATGGTGATGCCGCCCCACTCGGATCTCTTGTTGGCCGATTTCGTGAATTTCTCCAGGATCTGGGCGAAGGCTTTCTCTCCATACTTGTGCCTGAGGAACAGCATGGCCGCGAACTGAGACATGCCTTCGCTGAGCCACTGGTCCCGGTAGGTCTCCCAGGCGATGCCCTGGCCCCACCACTGGTGGGCGATCTCATGGGCCAGGAAGTATTCCTTCCAGTTGGACAGGTCGGCCGGGCTCTCGCGGCTGGGACGCAGGTTCTGGACGATGACCTCGGGCAGGTCGTTGAGGACGATGAATGAGGCGGGGCTGTGTCCGCCGGCGGAGGCCCACACCCTGCGGACGATGGCGAGCTTTTCATAGGGGAACTCACCGAACAGGAACTGGTAGAAATCCCGGATCTCCCGGGCACCCGCGAAGATGTCCCAGGGATCTCCCGTCGTCTCGGAGCCGCGGTAGTAGGCCAGAGGCACCGGACCCGGCTCCTCCTCGCGCAGCGTAAGCCGGCCCACTACGAAAGACAGGTATTTCACGGGCCGTTCGACCTCGAATATGTGGACGGCATTACCCATGGGGCCCACATCCTCGACGTCCTGCAGGTTCTGCAGCACATACTGTTCGTCCAGGCGGCCGTTGGAAACAACCTGGAAAGCCGGAGGTGTGATGATCTTGACCCGTGCCGTGAAAAAATCCACGTCATCGGGTGAGGGGTACCAGAGAGCAGACCGGCTGTAGAGCAAAGTATCGAGCCGGATGTTCCCGAAGCGTATGGTCTGTTCATTGGGGCCGGTATCCACCACATCCGAGATCAGAGCCTCAGGCTCGATCCGCCCCCGGTAGTAGATGTCTACGGCCGAAGACTGGCCCCGTGGCGGAGGCCGGAGGAAATAGATGTACAGGCTTTTCCGCAGCTTGTCTTCAGTGAAAAAGAGCTCCCGGTTGTCTGTGTCGGCTATGCGCAGGACCTGGAGACCGGGGTTAAGCTGAAATTTGAGGCTGTCCAGCCGCCCCACTTTGCTCACCACCTCGATCCGGGCCTTCCCGGCGAAAAAACGCGTGTCGGGTTTGAAGTCGAGATCGATCTCATACCGGGTTACATCGTACTTCTGTCCGAACGAGATAAAGAGCCGTTTCTGGCCTTCTCCCATGGGCGGCGAGTACAGATTCAGGATCCTGTCTTCCTTCCACTGATAAAAATTGATCTCGTCCCGGGCAAAGGGGGAGTAAACATATGTGACGTCGTCGACCTTTTTCCCCTTGAACTCGAAGACCGCTTCCTCTCCCTGTGGGAGCACGGACAGCATCTCATCGGTCAGTGAATCACGGACCGTAAATGACCGCGAGTAGTGTTTGGTGAACAGCGGATAGGCTTTGTTGATCTCGGATTCACTGATCGGCTCCGCGTCCGTCTCGGGAACGATGGTGACGTTACTTTTGTAAAATGAGGGGGAAATGCGCATGTAAACGTATTCCAGCCGGTCCTCCAGGAACGGTTTCTTATAGACCAGCTCCAGCTGGTGTTTTTCCCTGGGGTGTGAGGGCGAGAAGTGGAGCTGCCCATCGCCCACCACGATCAGTGCGGTTTCCAGGTCGGGAATATTATCGTAAAAACAGATGGCGTTCTGGAACGATATCCGTATATCCGCATGCCGGACCTCAAAAGATCGAGCTCGAACCACGCGGTCGGAGGGCAGCTGGATCTTGTACAGCATACGCACATCATCCGTGTATTCTATGCGGCGAATCCGCCATCCCATGCCGCTGTGGACCACATCCAACCGCCACAGGTCCATTAGCACTGCGTAAGAATTCTGAAACAGAACCCGCAGGATGACATGGTAGGTACCCTCAGTCCGCTGCTGCACGGAAGCGGGATAAACCTTCAGGGTTTCCATCCCGAAGTCATCGAACATGCTGCGGAACCGGGAGGCCTCCTGTTCTCGCAGCTCGGGTTGCACGGTCTCGAGGAATGCCGGGAGGTCCCTGGCCTCCAGCAGGGCTGTGATACGGCCGACAAAGGCGTCGATATCCCGGGGAGGATCCTGCGGGGGCTCAGGAAAGGCTGCCAGCACACACCACAGGGCGAGCCACAATTGAATAAACGTCCGCTTTCTCAACTCAGTATTCACCTGACTAATTCATGAAAAATCAGGATTTCATTATAGCAGATAACAGAGGAGAGCAGAAATCAGACCGGGATGCGGCGCTCCTCTTTGATCACATTCAGGACGATATGGGTAACGGAGCGGTCCACGTTCTCCAGAAGCAGCAGATCCTTTATGAAATCGTTCAGGTCATGGCGGTCACGGAAGTATCCGATGATGAGCGAATCCCAATCGCCGGTGACATCATAGACAGCGGCGATCCGGGGATCCTCCGCGATCTTCTGCTGGATGTCCAGCAGTTTCCCCCGGGAAATGCGCAGGGCGATGATCGCGCTCATGGAAAAGCCGAAATACTCCTGGTCAACGACCGGGATGTAGCCCTTTATGGCCCCGGTCTCCTCGAACTTCTTGATCCGGTGGATGACGGCGGTCACCGAGGTCCCGACCTCCTTGGCGATCTCACGAAAGCTCTTCCGCGCGTTCCGGTTGAGGGCCTGAATGATCTTTTTGTCCAGCTCGTCAGCCATGATCCTTCTCAAACATTTGTCTTATATTTATTGGATATTTGACATATTTATCTTATTTTCCCCGTGTTTTCTTGACAATCATACCTTATCATATACAATATATCAACAAATGAAGCAGGCGCGAACCTCGGGATCTTCAGCTCAGCGTCTTGCGTTTGATCACGAAAAGGAGGCGAAGGACACATGAGCGACGCCCATATCAAATGTTACGGATTTGCAGATGAACGAGAAGTCCTGGACGTGTGTCTCGATCCGGGCAACAACCTAGAATTCGTGCGCATCATCTTCCCGGATATCCTGGGGAGACACATGGACTTCGCCATTCCGGTGTATGAACTGGAAAAAGCTTTCAAGGCCGGAAAGGGATTCGACGGATCCTCGGTGGAAGGATTCGTGCGTATAGAAGAGAGCGATCTTGTGATCAAACCCGATCCCCGGACATTCCGGGTGCTCCCGTGGGAATATCGGGGCTTCGAGGAGGGAACCCTGTGGAGGGAGGCGTTCATGTTCGGTGACATCCTTACTCCGGAAGGGAAGCCTTATGAGGGAGATTCCCGGTATGTGCTGAAGAAGGTGCTGGAAAAAGGCAGGACCGAATTCGGTATCGATGACATCAAGGTTGGGCCCGAATTGGAATTTTTTATCTTCCCGGGCAAAACCCAGGCCGCTCCCATGGACGACGGCGGATACTTCTTCGGAGGCCTGCACGGGGAAATCCGGAAGGAGATCCAGCTGCTGCTGAAGAGAATGGGGATCGAATCGGAATACGACCACCATGAGGTGGCCCACGGCCAGCATGAGGTCGACCTCAAATACATGAGTGCTCTCGAGATGGCTGATATCAGCATGATCTTCCGCTACATAGTCAAGAAAGTGGCCCGCATGCACGGGCTGTACGCGACATTCATGCCCAAGCCCCTCAACGGTCAGAACGGAAGCGGGATGCATGTGCACCAGTCGTTGTGGTCTAACGGCAGGAACATATTCTTCGACGCGGAAGACGGATACCACCTCTCGGAACAGGCCAGGGGCTACATCGCCGGGCTGATGACCCACGCGCATGAGATATCGGCCGTATTCTGCCAGTGGGTCAACTCCTACAAACGGCTGATCGAAGGCTACGAGGCTCCGGTCTACGTCGCCTGGGGGCAGCGGAACCGATCCGCCTATATCCGGGTCCCGGAATACCAGCCCGGCAAGGAGGGCGCCACCCGCATCGAACTGAGATCCCCCGATCCGGCCTGCAACCTGTACCTGGCTTTCGCCACCATGTTCATCGCCGGGCTGGACGGCATCAAGCAGGCTCACAGCCTGCCCGATCCGGTGGAGGAGAACATATACGAGATGAGCGGCGCCCGGCAGAAGAAATTCAACATCAAGACACTCCCTGCCAACCTGGACAAGGCCGTGTCCCTCATGGAAAAAAGCAGCCTTCTGGAAGAGATGCTGGAGGATCACGTGTTCGCGACCTTTATCGCCAACAAACGCTGGGAGGTGGAGGAATACAACAAGAACGTATCGCGCGAGTACGACAAACAGGTCTCGGAGTTCGAGATCCGGAAGTATCTCCCCTTCCTCTAACCTGAATAATTCATAAAAGCTGCCGACACTTCCCATATTACAATCTTTATTTCTAATGTCGGCAGCTTTTCCCCTTCGGGCGGTCCCAGCTAGGCACATCTCCCTCGTTACGGTGGGTTCGCAGTAAAATTTTACGGCTTCACCCACCGGCGCCTTGGATCTGTACCAATCTGGAACCGTGAATTAACCAGGCGACTGAATCATTCATAAAAACGGCAAACTCGACGCGTGAAATATCCAGGTTAAAAGAACAAGGACAGGCTCTTCTTGCCAAAGCCCTTGTGCCTTCTGCCGAGCCCATGGAGGGTGGTTACTACAAGAACTGGGATCCGTACGCCGTCAGCATCGAA
>CBFDBC010000035.1:0-21542 GCA_965602945.1 uncultured bacterium
CCGATGGGCGGCTGCATCCCCGAGAATCTCCTCGACACCCCCTTGGATTTCGATGTACTGGCCGAGCTGGGGGCACCGATCGGGGCGGGCGGCATGCTGGTTTTGGACGAAGACACCAGTTTGGTCGATGTGATCAGGTATTTCCTCAACTTCCTCCTCGAGGAGTCTTGCGGCAAATGTGTCCCCTGCCGCGAGGGAATCAAGCAGATGCTGAAGGTCGTTACCAGAATCGGGAAGAGAGAGGGAAGAAAGGGGGACATCGAGCTTCTGGAGGAGATAGCAGAGGTCACGGGGGCAGCCTCTTTGTGTGCGTTGGGGAAGACAGCGGCCGATCCGCTCCTGAGCACGCTGCGTTACTTCAGGGAAGAGTATGAGGCGAACATCGAAAACAGGAAGCACCCGGAAGGGAAGAGGGGATCATAGGGGAGCGCCGAGATGGGTGAGATCATCGTACAGATAGACGGGAAAGAAGTGAAGGCAGAGGAAGGGAAAACAGTCCTGGAGGCGGCCCAGAGCGCGGGTATACACATCCCCACGCTCTGTCACCACGAGAAACTGGAGCCCCATGGTCTATGCCGCATCTGCATGGTGGAGGTGGAGGTCCGAGGCTGGACAAAACTCGTCGCTGCCTGCCTCTACCCCTTGGAGCGGGATCTGATCGTGAGGACCAGGTCCGAGAAGGTGGATAAGATTCGCAAGGTGATCCTGGAGTTTCTGCTGGCTCAGGCTCCGAACTCGTCCCAGCTGCAGGAACTGGCCCTGGAATATGGGGCCGAAAGAGACCGCTTCGAGAAAGAGTCCTCGTTCTGCATCCTGTGCGGCCTGTGTGTGAGGTACTGTGCTGAGGTCAAGAAGAAACACGCCGTCGGATACGTTGACTGTGGAGCACGACGGGAGATAAGTTTCATCCCGGAAATATCCTCGAAGGAGTGCGCCGGCTGCATGGAATGTTTTCCGCTCTGCCCCACATCGTATCTCCAGGCAGCTTTCGTTTTGACAGAATCTCTTGCGTTTCCCGAGGATTCTTCCCAAACCGCGGCAAAGAAATAGAGGAACAGTACCTCGCGGCAACACTTTGATGGTTCCGACCGTTATCCTAGAGTAACAAAATGCGTTGAGGTGAACTTATGAAAGATCGATATTTTTCCCGCCGTACCCGTGAGACCGCTCTGGCCCTGCTGCTGCTGGCATGGCTCGTTCCTCCCATATCCGGTCAGGAGCGATATGTTCTGACCCGGGACCTCAGCATCGGGGTCGATATCGGAGCCGAAGAGCAGATGTTCGGCTCGATCGCCCAGGTCGGTCTGGACGGGAAGGACAACATCTATGTCCTGGATGGGAAAAATTCCCGCATCCAGAAGTTCGATCCCCAAGGGGACTTCGTGTCGAGTCTGGTCATCGCTCAAGGCCAGGGCCCTTCGGAAGTGAGTCAAATGGGGAGCTTCGCGGTGACGCCGCTGGGCAGGATCTATGTGCTGGACCTCGGTGCCAAAAAGATCATCACCTTTGACCAGGAGGGAGATTTTCACACCTCCCAAATCCTGGCCTACCAGTGCTCCGATATCTCCCATTATACCGATGAACAAGCCGCGGTGCTGGGCCTCAAGGACGAAAAGATCGTCCACATCTATGATTTCGACGGACGGCACGTGGAATCCTTCGGTGATCCCTTCGAGGTTCCCTCCCGTCTATCCCAGTACCGGGACATTCCCATGGTCAGGCTTCCCCTGCGCTTCAGCAGCACCGGAGCGGGAAAAGTGTTTGTCCTGAATCCTCACACATACGAGATCCGTATCTTCGTGGGGGGGCGCGCACAGAAATCGATCAGGGGAAAGAATGAGACATTCAAGCCCCTTTCGATCGGGAAATCCAACATCGGGGGCATCGGCATCATGTTCCCGACGGTCGTGGTGCTGGAACACGGGAGCCGGCTTTACGTGACCCTGTTCTGGCGCATCACCGAAGGCCTCCATCAGTTGGACATCTTCGAGGACGGACAGGCCGTCCATTCCCAGGAGATTAACGGAATCGTCATGGCGGTGGACAGCCGGGGAGGCCTATACGTGGCCGAGGAAGTGGATTACCCGCAGGTCGTTCGCTATCGGGTGGAATCCCGATAACCTCGATGTAGCGCTTGGTGATCTTCAAAATCTTAGAGATTTGTGTATCAAATGGCGATTCTTTTCAGAGGACTCCCCTTGTTTATTGAAACATCTAGGATAATAATCCGTATAAAGAAGTGAATGTAAAATTATACCTTGAGGGAGAACGCAATGGCAAAGAACACACAAAAGACGGTCTTAATTTTCATCTGCTTTTCGCTGGTTTTGTTTGGCCTCAATCTCTCGACCTTTGCTCAAGATAAGGCAAAAGTCCTGGAAGAAATCGCCGGAGATTATGAGTATGAGTACGAGGGCCAGTATATTATTATCACCTATTCGGTCGAAGACGGCATTTTGTTTGGCACACAGGAAGGCGACCCGGAACCACCCTCCCAACTCGACCCGGTTGAAGGAAAAGAACTTACATTTGAGACAACCGGCAGTGACGGGAATCTGTATGTGATAGGTTTCTCAAGAGATGACGATGGGAAGATCACCAAGTCCATCCTAGCCGTCATGGGTATGGAGATAGAAGGCGTGAAGATCAAGAAATAGGCAGCTGTATTAATAGATTCCGGCATAAACTCCGGTGCTAGATGAACTTCTCCCGGTTCTGAAGGCGGAGAAGGGCGAACAGGGTCGTGATCACGGATCCCATGATGAGATAGAGCCTGTTGTAGAATGTGGTCTGGGCCCAGAGCATCGACTGGAGGGCCTCCGCGCTGCGGAAAGGATTGTGAAAGAGAAACCAGGCGCTGTCCTGGATCTCATCTCCCAGCACCCAATAAAACATAAGAAAGATCACGATGATCACAGCGGTGACATTGCCGCTGGTGGACTGGGCGGAGATGAAGAAGGCCAGGCTTCCCAGGAAGACAATAGGCATCATAACCTGAAAGGTCATACGCCAGACAGGGAAGTCGGCAAGGGTGATACGGCAGAGAAAAACCAGAGCGAACATCAGGGCGGCGATGATGAGGTAGAGTGTCACCAGCCGTGTCAGCCAGACCTTGTAGCGGTAGTCGGGGATGCCGAACAGTGTTTCCACCATGCGGGTGTCCTGGTCCTTCTGGATTCCGTACACTGCGGGATAGAAGACCAGAAGGATCCCGGGCGCGAGGAGATAGTTGTACAACTGCTCCGAATTGGGAGTCCCTCCCCTCCCCAGCAGGCCAAGCAGGAGCACCAGGAAAAAGAGGCCGAGGGCCAGAGCCAGGAAGATTATGAACCGCCCACCGAAAATGTGAAGGGCGTTGTATCTCAAGAAGGCGACAAGGGTTCTGATCCTGTTGATCACGGCCGGCCTCCCTGATTCTGCTTGGTTCTGCCCATCAGCCACATGTAAGCATCCTCCAGGGTGGGGGTCACTTCCTTGGCCTCAGCCAGGGGCTGTTCCCCGGCCAGAATCCTCACCCTCACCCTGCCTGCGTCCCGCATATGATGGACTACATTGGCAGTTTGTCTTAGCTTGTTCAGATCACTCTCAGGGATGTGGGCCTGCCAGACGTGCCCGCGGGTCCGCTCGATCAGGTCACTGGGGGAACCTACGAATCTGACCTTCCCCTCCAGCAGGACGGCCAGCTGGTTGCAGGAGCTGGAGATGTCTTCGATGATGTGGGTGGAAAAGATCACGATGCGGTCCCTGGCCAGTTCGGACAGCAGGTTGCGGAACCTGATCCTCTCCCTCGGGTCCAGTCCCGCTGTGGGCTCGTCGACGACCAGGACCCTAGGCAGCTTGAGCAGGGTCTGGGCGATGCCGACGCGCTGCTTCATGCCCCCCGAGAATGTGCGTATCTTGTGGTCCCGGCTTTCCGAAAGATGAACCGAATCCAGGGCGGTGCTGACGATGCGGTCCCTCTCCTCCTTGTTCCAGATCCCCTTGAGCATTGCCTGATAGTCCAGAAACTGGGTGGCGGTCATGTTCTCATAGGTCCCGAACTCCTGAGGAAGGTAGCCGATCAGTGCCTGGAGTTCCTCCCTGTGTTCCACCAGGTCCAGGTGGTTGAAAGTCACCCTGCCCCGGCTGGGCCCCAGGATGCCGCAGATAATACGCATCAGGGTTGTCTTCCCCGCCCCGTTAGGGCCCACCAGCCCGAACATGCCGCTCTCTATGGTGAGGGAGACACGGTCCAGCGCCTCGAAGGGCTTTTTTTTCCTGTTGAGCAGAGGGATGCTCTGAACGAACCTGTAGTAGATGCGCCTAGGACGGCCGAACCGGCCTGTCAGGCGGTCGACATTGATACCCTTCCGATCCAAGCGCCTGGCCACGGAATGGAAGTTGATGGCCAGATACCAGATCAGGCCAAAGAACACGGCGGAAAATGTGTCCTGCCACTGCCCCCTCAGCCAGAGGAGCACGGGGATGGGCAGCGCCCACCGGACCACCCTCTCCCCCAGGGTAAACAGCCGGCCCCGCAGGCCCGGTTCCGGCCCCGGTGCGGATCTGAGTGTTCGGAACAGGCTCAGGCTGGCCAGATAGAAGACGATGACCAGAACCAGCCGCCAGAATCCACCCCTCATGTAGAAGAACAGGAAGTAGACTAGAAAGGCATAGAGGGGCAGGATATAGAACCAGCGGGCCAGCCGCTCCTTCAGAACGAAGCGGCCCAAGGATACCGCCCGGTCTCCCCGTCCTTTCCTCCACTCCTTAGTGAATTTGACAAAGTCGTCATAAACCTTGGAGACATTGCGGATAGTGATGGTGATGGACGCATCGTCGGCAAAGAGCCGCGTGCGGCTGCGGCGGAGGCTGGTCCGCACGAACCAGGTGCCGGCAGGCACGGCTGCCAGGAGCCCCAGTATGTAGGCGGACTGCCAGAGCACAGAGTAGATCGTGTTCAAGATCACGACAAGGCCCAAAACAAAAAGCGCCAGCATCAGGAGCCTGGTCTTGAGCGGCAGCCCGTTCAGCCAGCGCAGGGTGTTGTCCAAGCCGTAGGCGGCCGTAGGGATGATCACCAGCGTGAACAGGGTGGCGAAGGCCAGCCCTCCGATGACCGTGATGGCAAAAGGCGCCCCGATCTGAGAGATGTACTCCGCCCGCCCCATGGCGATGGGCAGCATGGCCAGGATGGTGGTAACCGCCGTGATGAGGATCGGCCGGACCCGGGCCTGACCGGCTGTCATCAGGGCGCGCGACAGGCGGAATTTTCTCCGCTGCAGTATACGCGAGTAGTCGATCAGGATGATCCCGTTGTTGACGACAACGCCCAGCAGGATCAGGAATCCGATGAGCGCGTTGGCGTTGTAGATGGAATTGCCCGTCACGATGAGGGCCAGGAAGGCCCCCACCGCAGCCAGAGGGAGAGTGAACATCATCACAAAGGGAGTGACGAGGGATTCGAAGGTGGAGGCCAGGACCATGAAGATGAGGAGGATCCCGATGCCGATCAGAAAGTAGAATTCCGAAACGTCGCTCTCATCATGGACCACATCGATGGCCACACCCGGCGGCGGGTAGATGCCTGCGACCATGGCTTCGATCTCCGCCCGTGCCTGGTTCAGGAGAGAGCTGGACCCCTCGATATCCGACTCGAACCGGTAGGTCACCGTCACCTGCTTTTCCTGATTTGTCCGCGTGATCCTGCTGTAGCCTGCTGTATACAGAAGCTGGGAGATCTGGGTGACGGGAACCAGGCCTTCCGTGGTGGCGGGAATCTGGAGTCGGCGGAGGTCATCCGAGGTTTTGTCATCTTCCTCTTCGGTTTTCAGGATGATGGTCACCTCTTCCGGGCCGTCCATGTAATTGACAGAGGCAGAGAATTCCTTCTGAAAGGTGTTGAGCTCGGCCATGACCGACTGGAGCTCCACATCGAAATGTTTGAGGGCCGCCTTGTCCAGGATGAGGTCGATGCTGGGCGACTGGTAGGAAACGCTGACATTGACCGATCGGATGGTATCGAGGTTTTCCATGTTGTACTCGATATCATCTGCGATGGCTTCCAGGATCTCCAGGTCCTGTCCGCTGAGGACGACCTTCTCCTGGCTGGTCCCGATTCCGAGCAGCCGCTGAAAATCCTGTCCTCCTCCCCTGCCTCCCTGGAATCCGGCACTCTGTGTGGGCTCCTCAAAGGAAAAATCTAGGCGGGGGAAGGAGTCCTCCAGCATCTCCTCGATGGAGTCCTTGATCTCCTCGAGGGGGCGTCCGTTGATCTTGTCGTAGTCCTCTTTCAGCTTGAACGCCAGGATGATGTTTTCCTCGCTGATGGAAGATGTCCGCTCCTCGAATTCCGCGATGTCCTTCAGCCTCTCATCCATGTCCCGGGCCTGCTCATCCGCCGTCTCCAGGGTTGTCCCTGAGGGGAGGGTGGCAAACAGATTAAACGTGTCGAGCTCGACTTCCTGGGGGACATTGATGCTGAGCCCCAGGCAGATGACCAGGCTGATAAAGAAGGCCACCACACACACGGTCAGTGTCCCCGCTGGAAAGCGCAGCCCTGATTTGAGAAGCACGGTGTAGACCTGCATGGGCCGCTGCTTCCGGCTGAGCGCAGGAGGAGGTGTGATCCGTTTTTTCCCTGAAAGGATCCGAAATGCGATGGTGGGGATAAGGAGGAAGGCCACGGCCAGAGAAACGAGCAGGGTGGCGATGATGGACACGCCGATCTGCCAGCCCAGTGTCTTGACCAGGGGCTCGGTGGAAAACAGGAAGGGGATGAAGATGCAGATGGTGGTCAGGGTTGCGGCGATGATGGCCCGCAGCACCTCATTGGTGCCGTCTACGACGGCGCGGCCGGGATCCTGATCCATGCTGAGATGGCGGTTGATGTTTTCCATCACCACAACGCTGCTGTCCAGCAGCATCCCCACGGCGATGGCGATTCCCACCAGTGTAAGCGTGTTGATGGTGATGCCCAGCGCGTAGAAAAGATTCATGGATATCAGGACGGAGATGGGGATGTTGAGGGCGATGATGAATACGAACTTGAGGCGCCGGATAAATACCCAGAGGACGGCGATGGCGAGAAGGCTTCCCAGGAGGCCCAGCTGGAGGATGGATTCGATGTTGTCTTCGATCACCTTGGCTTCATCCATCTGGATGACAAGCTCCACTCCATCGGCGCTGACCTCCCGGTTGAGGTCATCGATGGCCTCCCGGGTTTCGGCGGCCAGGGCAAGAAGGTTGGTGTTCCAACTGCGGACCAGCGAGACCGTGATGGCCTCCATTCCATTGATGCGCGAGATGGATTCTTCCTCTGCCCAGCCATCCCGGATCTCGGCGATCTGGCCCAACGTTATAGGGCCGATGTCTTTGACGACGACTTCAGACAGGTGGGAGATCTCCGTGAACTCGCTGACCAGGTTGACGAAAAATTTCTGTCTTCCTTCCCTCGCGACTCCAAGGAACTGCTTTTGTCCGGCCTGCTGGTTGATCCGGGAGGCGACCTGGTTGACAGTCAATCCATACTCGGCCAGCTGCCGGCTATCCATGATGATCTCGATGGACCGCTCGCGGCCGCCGTAGATGTTGACGTTGGCCACCCCATCCAGGGTTTCCAACCGGGGGGTGACCTTTTCATCGATAACGCTGCGGATCTGATCCAGGCTGCCATCCCCCCTGGCCTGAAAAGAGAGGAACTGATTGGAGAGCTGTTGAGGATTGGTCTTGTTAACAGAAGCCTGGAAGGACTCATCCAATTGCTCCGCTGCCGCGGCCACCCTGTCCTGGAGCTTCAGATAATCGTACTTCTGGCGGCTGGACTGATTGTAATAGACAAAGATCACGGCCGACCTGCTGCTCACGAAGGATTCGATCTTTTCGATGTTTTCCAACCCGGTGATGGCACCCTCCAGCGGGATCACGGCGTTGTGCTCAACATAGGAGGGATCGGCGTTCTGCGGGCCGGAGACATTGATGATCAGTTGGGGAAGCTCGGTATTCGGGAAGAGTTCGATGGGCAGCTGCCGGAGGGACACGGCTCCCAGCAGACAGAGGCCCGCGATGAGCATTAAAACCGTGACCGGCCGGCGGATGATCCATCGAATCATCGGCTACACCTTTTCTTCCCTCAGCTTCAGACGGCCACCCAGGATCCTGTAGACCGCGGGAATGACCACCAGTGTCAGGAGGGTAGAGGTTACCAGCCCTCCGATCACGGCCACCGCCAGAGGGGCCCGGAGCGCGGCTCCCTCCCCGATCCCCAGGGTTAGGGGGAAGAGAGCCAGGATGGTGGTGGCCGAGGTCATGAAAATGGGCCGGATCCTCAGCTGCCCGGCCTGGATGATGGCCGCCTCCATCTCCCTGCCGCCCCGCCGGATCTGATTGATCAGGTCCACCAGGATGATGGAATCATTGACGGCGATCCCGGCCAACATGATCATCCCGATGAAAGACATGATATTGAGCGGGAGCCCCAGGCATGAAAGGAGCCCCACGGCCCCGACCAGCGCCAAAGGGATGGTCAGGAGGATGACGAAAGGATGCCGCAGGGATTCGAACTGCGAGGCCATGACCATATAGACCAGGATGACAGCCAGGAGCATTGCGAACCACAGGTGGCCGAAGGATTCCCTCCGCAGTTTTTCCTCGCCGGTGACGGCGAAGGAATAATCCAGGGGTAGAGTGATCCCGGAAAGAGCGCCTTCCACACGGGCGACGATCCTGTCGAAGGTCTCCTCACCGCTGAGCTGGGCCGTCACCTCGGCCGTCCGAACCTGGTTGTTTCTCAGGATCTCGCGGGGAGAAACGGTTCGTCTGAATGAGGCCACCTCATCCAGCCTCAGCTTCCCTCCTTGGGACACGTCCAGCAGGAGGCCTCCCAGATCCTTAAGAGAAGGTTCGGGCGAGCGCAGCATGATGTTGAGGTACTCCCCCTCGTCCTCATATTCCCCCAGTTCCTGTCCGGACAGCAGGTCGCTGAGCTGGGCGCCGATACTCTGAGGCGTGAGCCCGTAAGCTGTGGCAGAGGCCCTGTCGACTACGACTTCCACTTCGGGCCGACCTTCACGAAAACTGGTGTCAACGGCGCTCAGGCCCGGCTCCTGTACCAGGATGGCCTCCACCTGGCTGGACAGGGACTGCAGGGTATCTAGCTCCTTGCCCTGGATCTCCACGACCAGGGGCGCCTCCGCAGTGCCCAGGGTGATCTGGAGGGCGGTCTGCGCCCGCATGATCTGGGAGCTGAGGCCGGGGATGTCGGTCAGCTGGTCTTTGAGCCAGGCCTGCAGAGCTTCTGGGGCGATGGAATCGGGCTTGAGGCCGATCAAGAGTTTGGCGCTGTTCTCTCCGGCCAGCACTTCTGATTCCGTCAGGGCGGTCCCCACGGGGCCGATGCGGGAGAAGACCGACTGGATGGATTCCCCGTGGTTTTCCTCCAGCAGCGATTCCAGGCTGCGGACCGTCGATTCCGTCCGCTCTAGGTTCGAGCCTTCCGGGAGGAGCAGAGAGATCTCCAGCTCGTTCCGGTCGGTCTGGGGCAGGAATTCGCTTCCCATGCGGGTGGCCAGGAAAGCCGCAGAACCGACCAGGAGAAGAGCGAGGAAGACCACCAGCCACCTTTTTTTCAGCACGCCGGTGAGGAAGCGGGCATAGAAAGGAAACTGCAGGGACGGCCGCGCCCGTTTTCCCGTGGGGGCCTTCAGGATCTTGGAGCTGAGCATGGGGATCACGGAGAGGGCCACAAAGAGGGAGGACAGGAGGGCGAAGGCCACCGTCCAGGCCTGCTCCCTGAACAGTGCGCCGGCGATTCCTTCGAGGTAGACGATGGGGAGAAAGACGATGATGGTGGTCAGGGTGGAGCTTGTGATGGCCCCGCCTACCTCGCCCGCTCCGCGCACTGCCGCCTCCTTGAGCCCAAGGCCTTCCTCCAGGTGGCGGAAGATGTTCTCCACCACCACGATGGCATTGTCCACCAGCATGCCCGCCCCCAGGGCCAGTCCTCCGAGGGTCATGATGTTCAAGGTCAGCTTGTTGAAGTACATCAGGTTGAAAGTGGCGATGATGGAGACGGGGATGGCAATGCTGATGACGGCGGTAACCCCGATCCTGCGGAGGAAGATGAACAGGATCAGGACGGCCAGGAAGATGCCGATCAAACCGGTCTGTTCCACCTCCCGGACCGCGGACTGGATGAAGCCGGCCTGGTCCTGGATTATACGCAGCTCGTATCCGGGAAGCGCCCTCTGGAGGTCGTCGATCTGGGCGCGGATGGTTTCTGAGGCCTGAGTGGTGTTGAAACGGGCTTCCTTGAAGATCTCGAGGGCAAGGCACCGGCGCCCGTTGTAGCGGACGATGTTCTCGGGCTCGCTGAGCACATATCCTACTTCCGCGATATCCTTCAGAGTGATCGGGATCTTATCGGTAGTCTCTTCCGTCTCCTCGGCGGCATAGGCGACGATCAGGTTCCTCAGGTCTTCCAGAGATTCCAGTTCGCCTACGCCGCGGATGATGTAGCTCAGGCCCATCTCGACGATGGATCCCCCGGAGATCGTCTGGTTGCTCTGCTGGATGGCGGAGGCCACTTGGTCCGAGGTCAGGCCGAAGGCATCCAGAGTGTAGGAATCCGTCCGGATCTCGATCTCCCTTTTGCGCTCCCCTACAAGCTCCACTGCCGCCACACCGGGAAGCCGTACCAGGTCGTTGCGGATGTTGTTCTCCGCGGTCTGCCGCAGCCTGTCCAGGTCCTCCAGGTCCTCATGCCAGAAGACGGCGGTGACGATGGGCTGGGCATTGGGATCGAGCTGGCTGACATTGATGTCATCCAATTCCTGCCCCTGGTTGAAGTCTGCGACAACCTCCTGGAGCCCGAGATAGGCCTCGTCCATGTCTGCGTTCCACTCATACTCCACTGTGATCAATGCACGGCCTACGCGGGATATGGACGAGACCCCAGTGACCTGGCTCCCCCGGGCCGCCTGCGCTTCCAGTGGTGAGACGAACTGCACCTCCATCTCCTCAGGTGGGCGCTCCTCGGCCTCCAGGGACACGTAGAGCCGGGGGCTGTTGAGATTCGGGAGCAGGTCCATCCCCAGCCTTTGGAAGGAGATGTAGCCGAGCAGGCAGATGGCCAGGATGACCATAACGACGGTCGTGGGATACCTGACTGAAAACTGTGCGAGCTTCCTCATCTCACTCGATGACCTTCACGCGGGAGCGGTTTCTCAGGGTTTCGAAGCCTTCCGTGACCAGGCTGTCTTCCAGGGTCAGCCCCTCGAGCACCTCGACACTGTCGCTGGTTTCGATGCCCAGCTCGAGGCGCCGCTCAAGTGCGATCCCCCTTTGGACTACGTAGACGATCTTGCGTCCGCGCCGGTCCAGGATGATGTCCTTGGGGATGACGATCACATCCTTCTTTTCCTGAACGACGATGTCGGCGCGTACGAACATCCCAGGCTTGAGCAGGAGGTCCGGGTTAGAGGCCTCGATCCTGATCTTGAACATGCGGCTGGTGGGGTCCAGCGCCGGCGAGATCTGTGTGACCTTTCCGGCGAGATTCTGTTTTTCCTGGCTGTAGTTGCTGATTGTGACACCCTGGTTCTGTTGGATGCGAGCCATCTCCTTTCCGGGCAGGGTCAGCTCGGCATAGAGACGGGAGTAATCCATCAAGACGGCCACCGTCACGCCGGCTATCACCCATTCTCCAGCGGTGATGTGAGGGATGTCCACCAGGATCCCCTTGAAGGGGGCGCGAATCTCCAGCTTGGCCAGGGAAATTTGGGCGTTGTCCAGGCTGTAGCGGGCGTCGATTTTGGCCTTTTCCGCAATCTTCACCTCGCTGAGTGTGATGCCCCCCTTTTCATAGATGCTCTGCTGCTTGGTGTGCTCCCTCTCCGCAGACTCGAGACTCAGCTTCTTCGAATCCATGGCGATCCCGTTGACATATTCGGGATTGTCCAGAGAGGCTATCAGAGTGTTGGCGGCCACGGAATCCCCCATGACAAAGGGCCTTCCCGTTTTGGGATTCCTTTGAAGCGCATACCGGCCGGCCTGTTCCGTCAGGAGGATGCTGTCCTTGACGGCATAGACCGTGCCCGTCGCGGTCACGAGCTCCTGGATGGAGGATTGTTCCACCGCGGTCACGCGGACGGGGATGGTGGTATCGGCCTGCTCCGGCGCTCCGCCCTGCTGGCAGCCGGAGAGGAGCAGCAGTGACATCGTGAGTATGAAGACAATGGATCCAGATGTGGTTTTTTTCATCCCTTTAATCCTCCAGTTCCTTTAATTCATCGAGATCGTCCAGGATGGACCGGTTGGTCTCGAAATCCCAGAGCGTCCTGATCTTCAGGTCGAGCAGCGCCAGCCGGTTGTCGATCAGGGCCTGGACCAGGCTGAGCCTCTGCTGGGACAGCTGGAGCTGATAGAACTGCAGATCCTTGGAAGAGAGATCTCCGTTGCGGTACCGTTCCAGGTTGATGTCGTAGGTCAGCTCTGCGTTTTTTATGCTTTTTTCCGCGATCTCTATCTGCCGTTTCTGGTTCATCAGGTTCCGGTAGGCTTCCCGGATCTCGGCCTTTATGCTCTTCACCTCTTCTTCGGCCGAGAGATTGGACGTGTCGATCTGAGCCTGGACTGCGGCCAGGCGGTGTTTCATCTCTCCCCAGTCATACAGCGGGATGTCCAGAGTCAGGGCGATCAGGTAGTCGGAGTTGAGCGAGTCGAAAATGTTGCTGAAATCTTGATTGGTGCCCGTCAGCCCAAAACCGGCTTCCAGGTTAGCCTTGAACTCATTCTGGGATCCCGCGACGATGAGGTCATTCAGGGCCAGCTGGATATCGATGTCCCTCTGCCGCAGTTCCATGCGGTTATCCAGGCCGTGGTAGATGGCTCTGTCCAGGTCCACCTCCACGAGGATCTTTTGAATGTCGGCAGAGACATCGACCAGGGCTTCCAGCTCCAGCCCCAGCAGCCTTTTGAATGCATCCAGGCTGTTCTCGTGTTGCATGCGCTGGTTTTCCAGCGCAGCCAAGCTGTTGTCCCTCGTGATGTCGGCCTGATAGAGCTCTTCCGGAGCGGACAGGCCAGCATCCACCTTGCTCTGGATGATGTTGAGGCTCTCCGTGGCGTTGTCCAACTCCTCCTGGGAGATCTGGATACTCATCCGGGAATAATAGAGATTGAGAAACTGCGACGTAACCTGTCTTTCGATCGAAAGCTTCTGGATGGCATAGTTCAGCTGTGTGTTCTCCAGGGCAAGCTCCAGCTCCTGGATCTGCATCATGGTGCGGTTATAGGTGAATAGGGGCTGCTGGAGGTTTATGGACAGGGTGTTGGAGAATCCGGATGACTTTTCCGCGCCTGCGGCGGAACTCGAGGCTTCTGTCCAGTTGATCGTATTGCGGAAGAAAAGAGTGCCGTCCGTCCATTTGATCGGCTGGCGAATGTTAAAGGTCGCTTCTGATTTGGTCTGGTTCTGGGTGTTGTAGTCGGCTATTAGGTCGTTGAAGACCCTGCTGCTGGATGTGCGGTAGGGAGTGATCGCAAGGCTGAACTGAGACTTGAGCCCAGCCTGCTGGGCCATCAAGTTTCGCTCGCTGGCCACCAGCGAATACCCTGCCTGGCGTATGGTCGGGCTGTTCTGGAAGGCGATGTTGATGGCCCGTTCCAGGGTCAGTTCTTCCCCGTGGGCCATCACTCCGGTGACCAATATGAGGGAAATAAAGAATACTGGGACTAGCCTTCTCCTCTTCCTGCATCCCAATCCCCATCCCTGGTGTAGATGATTTCGGACTGTTTTACGCATGGACAACTCCATTTTCAGGTTGTTATTCCTGGTCTGATCTGACCCATTTCACCGCATCGGCCGTAAGGAAGGCCCCCTTGCCCTTATCCGTTTGCTCGACCGTGTTGGGCCCGGCGGACAGGCGGAAGGTCCCCAGCAGGACCCAACCCTGGGCCGACTCCTGGATGTCGAAGGGGATCTCCTCGGTGCCGTCCTGGTGGCGGACGATGAAGTGTTTTTCTTCCTGGGTGGGCCGCCGCCGGCCTCCCCTGTCTCCACCCCGCTGGCCTCCGCCCATTCCCCGGCCCCCGCCGAAGTTCATGGTTTCGTTATAAAAATAGATGTCGTAGCTGCCGCCCTCCGGGAGGTCCACCGTCCAGGAAACGGCATTGCTGCCCTCCCCGACCTTGATCATGAGGCCGGTACGGAGGATAGTGCCGTAGAAATCCTGCTGAATGACCGGGCTCCACCGGCCGGGAGGGTTGGTAGGATTGTAATCCAGATACTCCGTTTCTGTGCCCGAGCGGTCGAAGAGCCGGAGGATGGCCGTCCGGAGCCGGCTATCCCCTCCGCCCCCGGACACAGCGAATCCCAGGTCCTCGTTGTCGACGATGTATTCCCCCTCACCGGTCTGTTTGTCTGCCTCATAGGGGAAGGTCCGCTCCCCTTCGAAAAACGTCTCCGCATCCTCGGCATTCCGCCTCATCATCATGAGGTTCATAGAGGCGGGAATGTTTTGGGAGATGGTTGTGTCCACCGTGAGCAGCATGGGCCGGCTGTCCAGGAGAACGCCGATCTCCGTGGTGGTGTTCGGTGGGATGAGGACGGTGCGTTCGACCCCGGATGGAGCTCCTCCGCCCATTCTATCCCGTCCTCCACGTCCCTCTAAAATGTTGAGCTTGACGATCCCCTCGGCATCGGAAATGTTGGAGACGGGGAGGAGGAGATGCGTGCGCTGCTGCTCTCCATCCTGGACATTGTACATGCCCACCGCACCCAGGGTGAACGCCGGCACTTGTTTGTCCGCATACCAGGCGGCCATCACAGGTTCCAGGTCGAATTCCTTGTAGACGAAGAGGAATTGGAGAAAATCTTCTTCCGAGATGGTGCTGAACTTCTTCTCTTTGATGAAGGAGAGGAGCTTTTCGTCGAAGTGCTCTTCCTGGATGCGGGATTCGATGGCGGTCATCAGATATTTACCCTTGGCCAGGATGACATCGTAGAGCTGGTCAGGATCCAGGCTTTCATCCTCCAGGAGCTCGGTCATGGAATTGCCGTCCAGCAACCGGTTGATCCTTTCCTGTTCGGTCATCCCGCCGCTCCGATTGAAGCGGAAGCTGGTGGCAGAGATCCGGTCCTGGAGCCAGGACTCGAGGGCCGAGTGGAGGATGGGCCAGCGTTCCGAAGCCAGGGTCGCTGTGAATGCGAAATAGTTCGGCAAAAGGTTGTATTTTGCATCTATATCGGATTCCGTCAAGCTGGAAAGGGCGTTGTCGCGAGAACTGCCCTGGGCAGATCCGAGGAGGTTGCTGCGGACAAAGCGCGTGAAATAACTGTTTTGGATCTGGGCGGACGTGACCTCCACCCCGGCGCGCGCACTGCGACCCATCCTTCTCTCCATAAAGCGCGCCATGGACGCGAAGTCGGCGCCCGTACACAATGTGCCCATTTCAGGGAGGAAGACCGCTTGGGGCTGGACGGTTTCATCGGCCGCACTCCAGAGACGCTTGTGGCTGAAGAAATGGATGGGGACCTCCACCAGCGCCAGCTTCGTGAAGGGATAATCCAATCCGAGGATGACCTCGAATTCGTCCTTCAACTGGGTGATGGTCTTGGGCAGGTCTTCGGTGATGGCATCGAAATACTGGGCGAAGTAATCATGCCCCGGAAGGGTGTAAAGCGTATACTCGACATCTTCGACCTTGAGAGACCTCTCCTCAAAGGGGCCGACTGTCAGGGAGATCTGAGGCAGAGGTGTCCCGGGGCGGAAGGCGTAGACATTGCCGCCGTCAGATGTTGTGATCTCAGACGGGCCCTGGGATACGGCGGTGCGGCCCTCGGGCACACGTACACTGAGAGTATACTGCGAGAAATCATGGGCCACCGCTCCGGGGAAGCGGTGACTGAGAGGGATCCCCGCCCGGGGATACCACCCGCTTTCCGGAGTCAGATGGACAAACTTCTCGGATAGGAAGAGATATTTTTTCGGGACATTGTAGAGCCCCAGCTTGGAGGGCTTGCGGAGGCTTTCACTCTCGATATCCGGGTAGCAGTAGGCCTCCAGCGGAGTCCCGGCATAGTCGATTTGGATGGTGATTCCGGTACCCGGAGCCAGGGGATCCGGCGGCTGGATGAGGAGAACGTGTTCCCCCCTGAAAAAATCAAGGGGCGAACCGCCGGCAGAGACACGGCTTATCTGAAGCCCCGGATTCAGGGTCAGGAGCAGGGATTCAGCGGGCTCCTCGAGTTCGTTTTTGAGAACGATCTCCGCAGCAGCCGACAGGGTTTTGCCGGAATACTCCACATCCAGGAAACAGGATTCCATGTTCAGGGCTGGGACCTCGGCATATTCCCGGCTCTCTGCCAGAAGGTCGCGGCGGAGGGAATCGACGCTCCGGTTGGACTGGATATGGACAAATATGAGGCCAAGAGCCGAGAGGATGAGCAGAGCAGACAGGACCCCGGACAGGGCCGTTGTAAAAGGCGACTGCCGGAGCCGCTTGGCCAGGAGCACCGTGCCGAAGACGAATCCCAGACCTAGGAGGAGGATTGGAAGCCGCAGCAGCAGAAGCTGTGCGCTGTTGCCCAGTCCCATAAAATCGGAATACATCAGCGGCGTGTGGAAACCGAATATGTCGAGGATGAAGTCGGCCTTGTTCCCAACGGCGATCAGGCTGAGGGCGGACACGGCCAGGCCCATCAGTATGACGGCTGCCTGGCTTCGGACAACCACCCCCAAAACAAAGGCCATGCCGATGAGGAACACCAATGTGGGGAGGATGAGTGCCAGGAAATAGAGGAAGTAGGCCTGGATATTCAGGGGAGTCTCTGATAGAAACAGGTGGATGAGAATGGTGATGACGCCGACAAGGATGTTCATCAGGACAAAGAGACCGAGCACTCCCAGGAACTTGCCGAGGAGATAGCTGGTGTTTGAAAAGGACCGGGCGAAGATGACTTGGGTGGAATCCGTCCTCCTGTCCCGTTTGAAGAACTCCGTGGCCATGAAGACAACGATGATGCCCTGGTAGACATTGAAGAGCTTGAAGCTGAACAGCGGGATGGAACCCGAAAGGGACCGGAAGTAGTAGGGGAAGGCAAAGGAAGGGGCCGCGGCGCCGGCCGTAAACAGGCCCAGAAGAATGAAACCCAGCAGCGCGAAGATCCGGAATCCCCAGGACCTCAGCAGAAGCCTGGCCTCATAGACGGCGATCTTCAGACAGATCATTACAGGTGTCATGGCTTTCCCCCATTCCCACTATCAAACGCGCCGGACAAGCGCCCCGAGGCCGCCTTTTGCATGTAATGTATATAGGCATCCTCCAGATTGGGTTCGACCGGAACAGCCTCGGGCGTATCCGGATCCTCCGCAACGATCCTCAGCTCGTATCCGCCCTCGGAGGGTACCGTGGAGATCACCGGGAAACGTTCTTTCCAGCTGTCCAGATCTTCATAACCGGTGGATATGGACCAGACTTTTCCCCGGGCGCTGTCCACCAGGTCGGACGGGGCCCCGTGAAAGATGACGCGTCCCAGGTCCATGAGAGCGATGGTCTCACAGGTCGAGGAGATGTCGCCCACGATGTGGGTGGAAAGGAGGATGATCCGGTCCTGAGTGGACAGGTCGGACATGAGGTTGCGGAACCGGATCCGCTCTTCCGGATCAAGGCCGACCGTGGGTTCGTCCACGACCAGGAGCGGGGGGTCTCCGATCAGGGTCTGGGCGATCCCCAGCCTCCGCTTCATGCCGCCGGACAGCTTCCCGGTCAGGCGGTCCCGCGCCTCGAACAGGCCCACGGCTTCCAGAAGTGTATCGATCCTGTCCCGCCTCTGATTCTTGGACATGATGCCGTTGAGGCAGGCGCTGTAGTCCATGAACTCCCAGACCGTCAGCCTGGAGAACACGGAAAAGTCCTGAGGAAGATATCCGATCTGCTTACGGATCTCCTTGCGGTTCTTGCGGATGTCCAGATCATCGATCTTGACCTGGCCGGAACTGGGTTTCAACAGCGTGACCAGGATGCGCATCAGGGTGGTTTTGCCCGCACCGTTGGGCCCCAGAAGGCCGAACAATCCTTTGGGGATGTCCAGGTCGATGTCTTTGAGGGCCAGTTTGCCCCCGCGATAACGTTTGGAAAGTTGGGATACGGAAATTTGCATGTTCTTTTCCTAAAGATTCATCGTATTAGACTGAATAAGGAAGCGGATTCTTCCTCTTCCTTAGCAACTCTCTGGATTCTTTTATCTTTTCACCCATTTTACGGCATCGGCCAACACATAACCGGCGTCGTTTTTATCGGAGAGATGGATGGAGTTGGGCCCTGTGTCCAGTGCGAAGGTTCCGATAAGATTCCATCCATGGTCGGCGTTCTCGAGATCGACCTCGACCTCTTCGATCCCCTGCCGCAGCTTGCCTCGGATGCCCTGGAAGAAGTAGATGTCGTATTCTCCCGCTTCCGGGATGTCCGCCTTCCAGCCGACTTTTTCGCGGCCCTGGCCGGACTTTTTCAGATAGGCCGAACGGACAAACTCTCCGTAGAAATCCTGGTAAGTCGACTGCGTCCAGATCGTGGGGGGATCCAGGAAATTCATGCCGGTAAATGTCGAGCTATCTTCCTTGATCCCGAACAGGTTTTGCAGGATGCGGCTGAGCCAGTGTTGTTTGGCCGTACCCTGGATCACGAATCCCGGGTCTTCGTTGTCGACGATGATCTCATCCTCGGGGAAAAAGTCTGTTCGGTCATAGGGTTGAGCTATCTCCCCACGAAACGGGCTCTCCTCCCTCAAGTTCCTTGATTCCCAAAACGACACATCAAGGGACGCTGGTATATTTTGAGAGACAAAGGTGTCCACATTCAATTCTTGTGGGGCCTCATCCAAAACAAAACCCATCTGGAATGTGGTCTGCGCCGGGATGAAGAGAGCTCGAGTATAGATATCAGGCCTCGGCCCTCCCCGCACGGGCCGGCCCCGGAGGCTGATCTTGATGATGCCGCCCACAGAGGTGGGATTGGCGATCAGGAGTTTGATCTGCGTCCGGGTTCTCTCCCCTTCGATCACTTCATAGCTCTCGATGTTTCGCACGAGGAAGCCCGGGATCTGTTTGCCGGTGTACCATGGATCGACGATTTCGGAGAGGTCTATGCCGCCCAGGCTGGAAAGGAAATCCTCCAGCTCCTGTTCTGAGATGTTGCTGTGTTTCTGACTGATTAGGAAGCCTGTGATCTTCCTCTGAAAGTCATCTTCGCCGTACCGAGCTTCGATCAGGGCCAGGAGGGCCTGGGCTTTGGCCTGGAGCGCCCCGTGCACGACAGCCGTCTCGAGATCCGGATCTTCGATCATCTCGGCCAGCGAACGGCCCTTGAGGTCTTGATTGGATTGCTCTTCCGGGGACAGCCCGCTCCCGGTTTCTCGGTACATGGTCAGCGGAGTCGCCATACGCTCTCGCATATACGATTCGAATACATAATTGAGCGAGGGCCACCTTGGGGAATACACCTGCGAGTTGAATGAGAAAAAATTGGGAAACAGATCGAACTGCGTTTCGATATCGGCCTGGAAGTTGAACCCGATCCTGTTTCGCCTCAGGTTCTCGATCGTCGCGGCCGTAACCGGATCCATGTAGTCGCTGCTGCCCATTAGATTCCAATGGATGAAGCGCCACAGTGCGCCCCTATGTATCCCCTCCCACCCGACCGGCACTTCCCTGCCCCGCATCCCCTCTTCCTGCTTCAGCGGGAATTGCAGCTGACCATACGTGTTAATCGTAGCCATTTCCGGGAGAAAGGTGAGCTGGGGCTGGACCGTTTCGTGTCCCACGGTCCAGAGACGATGGTAGCTGGAGATGTTGATGGGAACCTCGACCAGGGAGAGTCGTTTGTAGGGATAGTAGAGCCCGAGATACACCTCGAGCTGATCTAAGGCGTTCCTGATCTGTGTCGTGAGTATATCATTGACCTGGATATGGCTCATCAGGGGAACGAAATAGTCGTGGCCCGGCCGCACGTAGAGCGAATAAGTGAGGTTATCGATTTCGATTTCGTGCTGCTGGTAAATTCCGATGGTGAGGGACATTTTCGGCAACGGGACTTCAGGCTTGAAGATGTGCTGGATTGTGTCACCCTGGGCCCGTGTCTCCGGTTTCCCCTGAGAGATGGCCGTCAAGCCCTCGGGTGTGGTGACTGTCAGGGTGTATTTCGAAAAACCGGGGGCGGCAGCGGCCGGGTAGGCGGCGCCGGGAGGAAGTCCGGGGATCGGGTACCATCCGCTCTCCGGCGTGAGATGGACGAAATCAGGTGTCACAAAAGCGTAGTGTTTGGGAACATCATAGATCCACACACGGTACCGGCTCTCATAGCGCTGGTCTTCGATGTCGAGGAAGCAGTAGCGCTCATCGATCTCTCCCGAGTAGGTCATGATCAGACTGATCGAATCCTCCGCATCGAGGGGCTCTGACGGAGTCACATGAAGGAGATGGTCGTTCCGTTGGAAATCGAGCGGAAGGCCGCCCTGAGTGACCGAGTCGATGCTCAATCCGGGATTGAGTGTGAGGAATATGCTGTCGAGGCGGGACAGCGATTCATTGACCAAGTCCATCTGAACGGTGGCGCTGATCTCTTCGCTTGTGTGTTCGAATCGAATATCATAGCTGCGCACGGCCGCAGTCTGTGCCCCACGGAACTCCTGGCTCGAAGCCCTGAGCTGTTGGCGGAACGCCCGATCAGCGTATTTGCCGCTCGTGTAGCTGAATCCCAGGATCAATGCCAGCACCAGGAAGACGATGGACAGAGATCCGGTCACCGCGTTCGAGAGTTTAGCCTGCCTCAGCCTTTTGAAGAGCAGGGACGAGACCAAAAAGAGACTCAAGCCCAGGAAGAGGTGGGAGAGCCGGAGCAGCAGGACCGTATGGATGTTGCCGAGTCCGACAAAATCCGTCCACATGAGCGGCAGATAGAAGGCATAGGCATCGAAGAGCCCGAAGAACGGAGCCCCGATGACAGTCAAGGCCAAAAAGGAATAGGCCAGCAGGACCATGAACACAACGGCCTGGCTGCGCAGGAGCGAAGACAGGAAGAACGAGAGCCCGATCATGAAGATCAGGGTCGGGAGACTGATCATGAGCGGGTACAGGATATAGGGCTGCAGGGAAAAAACCGTGTTGGAGAAAAAGAAATGGATGACAAAGGTTAAGGCCAGCACAGCCAGATTCAAGAACAGGAACACGGAAAAGATGCCCAGGGCCTTCCCCAGGAAATAGCCCAGGTTTGAAAAGGAGCGGGTAAAGATCACCTGGACGGAATCGTCCCTCCTGTCCCTCTTGAAAAATTCGGTGGCCATGAAGGCGACGATGATCCCCTGAAAGATGTTGAAGAATTTGAGGCTGTTCAGGGGGAGTGAGCCGGATAGAGAACTCATGTAGTATGGGGTTGCTATGCTCCGTGATACGATGGCGACATTAAAAAGGCCGATGAGGATCAGGGCGAGCCCGGAAAAAACTCGAAACCCCCAGGACCGAGACAGCAGTTTGGCCTCATAAAATGCGATCCGACCGATGAAGAAGAGA
>CBFDBC010000036.1:0-21345 GCA_965602945.1 uncultured bacterium
GGTGAGGGGAGCCATCCTCCTCGGGATCCTGGCCACGGCCGCGTTGGGCATTCCCCTGGGTGTCGTGCAGTACCAGGGGATCCTCTCGGCACCCCCTTCGCTCGCCCCCACGCTGTTCAAGCTGGATATCCTCGGCGCCCTGCAGACCGGGCTCGTGACCGTGATCTTCGTGTTCTTCTTCCTGGACCTTTTCGACACGGTCGGGACCCTGATCGGAGTCAGCAGCCAGGCCGGCTTCCTGAAGGACGGGAAACTGCCGCGCTCCAACCAGGCCATGCTCTCCGATGCCGTGGGCACGGTGAGCGGGGCGCTCCTGGGTACATCTACGGTTACCAGCTACGTGGAAAGCGTCACGGGGATCTCCCAGGGGGCGCGTACCGGGCTGGCCAATGTGTTCACATCCTTTCTCTTCCTGGTGGCCCTGTTTTTCAGCCCCCTGGCCGAGATGGTGGGCGGTGAGTACGTTTACAGCGTGACAAGCCTGGTTGGCGGGGAGAGTGTCACCCGGCAGTTCCTTCTCCGGCCCGTGATCGCGCCACCCCTGATCATCGTGGGCTTCCTGATGATGAAGAGCGTCCGGCACATCCAGTGGGATGACCTGACCGAAGGAATCCCGGCCTTCCTGGCCGTCATATTCATGCCTTTGACCCTGAGCATCACTGAAGGGATCTCCTTCGGGTTTATCTCGTATTCCCTGTTAAAGCTCGTTACGGGGAAGGGGCGTCAGGTGCACTGGCTTATCTATGTCTTTTCTGTCCTGTTCATCATCAAATACATCGTCAGCTGACCCGGTTCCCCGGACCTGCCGGCGACTAATCTCCATGGTGAGCCGATCGTCCGGCGACCCCACGATGTTAAAAGTGAGGAAAGACCGTTGAGAAAACAAATCACAAAGACCCTGGCTCTTACCCTGGCCCTGTTCGGTAGGATCGGGCTAAAAGGCCGGCTCCCGGTATCCATCCCCGGGCTCTTCCCGGCCGGCCATGGGATCCGCCTCAAGGCCGCGCGGCTGGAGGAATAATCACCCGTCTGTCTTGTATTGTATTATGAGATGGATTGAGCTTGCCCGACGCCTCAAAAAATCAACAAGGCTATGGTAATGTCAGCCGGTTACGCAGCCAGTTTGACAGAGCCCTGGTCGATAGACTACCATAGAGGCACTGATGAAAGGGGAACAGGTCCTATGACAGACTTTTTTCAGAACGGGGTCATCACCACGTTCCATAACCTGGGTACCTCCCAGGTCTGCAGCCTGGAGGAGCAGCTCAAGGATTTTTCCCGCATCCGGCCCATAGCCCTCGTGCTGCCCTCGCTCTACCGGGAGTATGCCAGCGGCGCGCTGGCTAACATCATGCAGACCCTCAAGAAAGCCAGCTACCTGTACGAGATCATCCTCTGCCTCGACCGCTGCACCGCGCCCCAGTTCAAGGAGATCAAAAATAGATTCGCGTCGTTCAAGAAGCTGACGCTTATCTGGAACGATGGGCCGAGGCTGAAGAAGCTCTACCAGCTCCTGGACCAGAACAAACTCTCGCCGGGGGATTCCGGCAAAGGGCGTGCCGTGTGGATCGCCATGGGTTATGTCCTGGCCCGGGGAAAGAGCCAGGTCATCGCTGTGCATGACTGCGATATCGTCAATTACGACCAGATGCTCCTGGCCCGCCTGTGCTATCCGGTGGCCAACCCACACCACGAGTACGAGTTCTGCAAGGGCTACTACAGCCGGGTGAACGAAAAGATGTACGGGCGGGCCACACGGCTCTTCTTTACTCCATTTGTCCGGGCTTTGCAGAAGATCCTCGGCTACCTGCCCTTCCTGGTCTACATCGACAGCTTCCGCTATCCCCTGGCCGGCGAGATCGCCATGAGGCACGACCTGGCCATGGCCATGCGGATCCCGAGCGACTGGGGGCTCGAGGTCGGGACACTGGCCGAGGTGTACCGCAGCGTCACGTTGGGCCGCATAAGCCAGGTGGATATCGCCGACACCTACGAACACAAGCATCAGCCTTTGAGCGCGAACGATCCCAGCCAGGGGATCACGAAGATGACCGTCGACATCACCAAGTCGATCTACCGGACGCTGGCCGGGGAAGGAGTCGAATTCTCTGAAGGATTCTTCAAGTCTTTGGAAAACATATACCTGCGCATGGCCCAGGAGGCTGTCGTTAGGTACGAGAACGATGCCGCCATCAACTGCCTGAAGTTCGACCGCCATTCCGAGTCCACGGCCGTGGAAGCGTTTTCCCGGGGGATCCAGATGGCGGGAGAAAGATTCTGGCAGACCCCGTCCGCGACCAACCTGATCCCGAACTGGCACCGCGTCATCGCCGCTATGCCCGGATTCTTCAGCCAGCTGAAGGAGGCCGTGCAGAGCTGCAATGAAACCACTTGAGTTGCTTGGGAGTTATCAGATTGGAAGGGAGTGAAAAAGAAAAACTCCAGTTTAGGATAAACGTATAGAAAGATGAGACGTATGAGTGTATAAACAGGTATATAATAACGGAGCTTGACTGTTTTGCATTCCTAAGAGAGGGCAACCATGGTGTTTTCCAAAAAAATCCTGACCATCGTGTTGATCGTGATCGTGCTGGGGGCAGCGGCCTATTACGTTTTTATGGTGAAAGGTGTCGGTCTAAAATCTGATGCGGCCGGGGATGAGAGCGAACCGGAACAGCAGCCGACGGAGACACCTCTACCCGTAATGGTGGGGGAAGTGTTCCGGGGCGAGCTGATTATCCGGCTCAAGTCTCCGGGCGAAGCGGTCACGAACATGCGTGTCGACATGAAGGCCGAAGTCTCCGGAAAGGTGAACCGGCTCCTAGTGAAGGAAAGCCAGCGTGTGCAGAAAGGGCAGATCCTCCTGGAACTGGATGACCGGGAAGCCCGGTTGGCCCTGGAGAACAGCGAAGCTACCAGACTCGAGACGCTCTCCCGGTATATCCTAGAGCAGCAGTTCGCGGTCGACAGCCAGGAAGGGACCGACCCGGATAGGCAGGGACAGAACCTCACACAGCAATACGATGAGATCAGCCAGCTTTACCAGAAGGGCATGATCTCCCAGGAGGACTTTGAGCGGCGCAGCCGGCAGATGGAGATCGAGATCATCAAATCCGGGGCCAAAAAAGAAGAGATCATGGAAGTCTCGCAAGGCCTGACCCAGGCCGAGATCCAGGTCAAACAGGCGCGGTTGACACTGGAAAAATCCAAGGTCCGGGCACCCTTTTCCGGAGTGATCACCAATATCCAGGTCTCACCCGGACAGCACGTTTCCGGGGGAAGCGACCTGTTCACCCTCGTCAACATCGACAAGGTGCAGGTCCATGCCAAGGTGCTGGAAAGCGAGATCGGAAAGATGAGGGAGGGGCGCGAGGTCGACCTCAAGTTCAGCGCCTATCCCGGTCAGGTGTTCAAGGGAAAGGTGCACGCGATCAGCCCGATCGTGGACCCGGCGGACAAGACCTGCAACGTCATCGTGGAGATGGTGAACGTGAATCAGGCCGTAAAACCCGGCATGCACGCCGAGGTCGAGATCGCAGCCGAGATCTACACCGACCGCCTGCTCGTTCCCCAGGACGCCATACTGACCCGGAACCAGAGGAAGCTGGTGTTCGTGGTCGAGGGGGACCGGGCCAAGTGGAAGTACATCGCCATCGGCCTGGAGAACGAAGATTACGCCGAGGTGCTGCCCACCGACGATCCCGGCGGCGGGGTCGAACCGGGAAACCAGGTCCTGATCGACGGCCACTTCACCATCGCGCATGATGCGCGCATACGCATCGTCAAATAAAAAAGGGGCCTGTCCCCTTTTTTATTGCTTGTCGGCGTAGAGTTCGCCCGCCACCATGTACTCCTTGGGAGAGAACTCCTGAACCCAGACACGGATGGTGGAGAGGGGTGCGCCTATGGATTCGCGTACGGCTTCTGTGACCGCATCCAGGAGCGCCCGCTTCTGCTGATCCGACCGGCCTTCCAGCATGTGGATCTCGATCAATGGCATGTCCGTTCTCCTTGTATGAGATACACAGGCATTCTATCACAGATTCCCTGCTGTTCCCCAAGGGTTCTCTTGAATTGCTATGTATGAAAGATCATGAAGAAGGCCGGTTCCCTCGGAAAGCTATTTCAACTTGAAGGTCACCGTCACCGTGAAGATCACGCCGCGCGGTTTCCCGTTGATGAGCATGGGTTCGTACACCCACTGGCGGACGGCGTCGATGGCCGCCTGATCGAGCAGGGGGATTGAGCGCAGGACCCTGACCGACTGAACCCGGCCGTAGACGTCGGTGGTGGCTTCGACGATGACAATTCCCTCCACCCGTGCCTGGCGGGCCAGTTCCGGGTAGAGAGGATCCACACGCCTTATCAGCTTGGGAGCACGGATCTCACCTCCGGCACGTATCGGCGCTTCGACCTCGCCGACCACACCGCCGAGCACGCCGCCCACGACACCGCCAAGCACGCCGCCGACCACGCCGCCCTCAACGCCGCCTTCCACACCGCCCTCGATGCCGATGTCTATCAGTTCTTCCTCTGCGATCTCATCCGGGATATCGACTGGAGCCACGAGCTGCCCGGGCTGGATGGTAGTCTTGGCCTGGACGGGTTTGATGCGGGTGGTTCTCTTGGGGCGAGTGCGCTTTTTCGCCGGAGGAGGCGGCGGCGGAGGAGGAGGGGGGGGAGGAGCAAGAAAGGCGCTGTAGATCTTGACTTCCGGAAGATTACCGATATTCATGAGAGGCAAGACCAGCATAAAAAGGATGATGACGGCATGCACGGTCAGAGAAAACGGAAAAACAAATGCCTTCAACCCGATGTTCTTATCTCCCTTGATGAATGCATCACTGAACATTTTATCCTCCTTGGAAGGCGCTGCCTGCATCTGGCCTGTGATGCCGGAGTGGATCTTGGCCGGCAGGGACTCCCAATATTCATCTTCCTGAAAAGGTTGAGGGACTTCCCGGGATATGGATTCCAGCAGGCGCAGCTGGCCCAGCTCATTCCGGCACTCGGGGCAGCCGCCCAGATGTTCCTCGACAGCGACCTTATCCTGGCTGGAGAGTTCGTCGTCCAGGTAAGGGCTGAGCCACTCACGGATCTTCTCGTGTTTCATGCGTCACCTCCCTCGAGGTATGCGGCCATGGCGTGTTTGAGTTTCTGTCGAGCCCGGCTGAGCCTTGACATCACAGTGCCTTGTGGGATGTTCATGACACGAGCGATGTCCTTGTAGCTCTGTTCTTCGTACACCTTGAGTATGAAGATGGCTTTCTGATCCGCAGGCAGGGAATAAAGCGCCTCCCGAAATGTCTGTTCCATCCGCTTGTGCTCCAACTTAGCTTCCGGCTTCGCGGCAAACGAGCCGGGGTTGCCGGTCCGAGGTGGCGGATTGTCTTCAGCCAGAGGCCTCTCCCTGTTTCGAAGCTTGAGATAGTTCAGTGTGCTGTTGACGGCGATCTTTCGAATCCAGGCGAAAAAGCTCATCTCCTCGTTGAATTTGGGAAGGGCGAAATAGGCCTTTACGAAAGTCTCTTGAGAAAGGTCGTCTGCTGACTGGTGAGCCCCCGTCATGCGGTGACAGAGGTAATAGATGCTCCTCTGATACTTCCGCACCAGCGACTCGTACGCGTTGGGATCGCCTTTTTTGGCTTTCACGATAATCATGCGTTCCTCTTCGCTTTCATTCTGACTCATTCTCGCTCCCATTTTATCTACAACTGGAATCGAAGATTATTCCCACTGACTCTGAGTAGATGCAAAAAACGTGCCTTGTGTGTACTTCCCCATGAATGCGAGGCTGCCTGACGGCAGAGTTGGAGAGAAACGTAAAGAATATTTACAGTTCCGGTCGTAAGATCGCGTGAGGATCCTCAGGGGGATTTCTGCTTGATGGCGGTGATGAGTTCCCGGGCCCTCTCCCTGGTTACGGGATGCTCGGCCGCCTTTTCGGCCAAAACAAGAGCCTTGTCCGGCATCTTGGCGTTGTAGAATCCTGCAGCGGCGTTGTAATAGGCCGTGGCCTTGGTCCGGCTGGTCTGCAGGAGCTGGGTCTTTTTTTTGCGGATGAGTTTTTCTTTCCGGGCAGCCGACATGGCGGACTCTTCGATCTCCCGGATCCTGGCGTTCAGGGCCACCTCCATCTGGGAATTGCAGCCCGCCGCCCTCTCAAAAAAGATCCCGGAATTGGACCACTGTGTCCGGTCGGCATGGATCTTGCCCAAATAGAAGGCGGCTTCGCATTCGTAAGCATTGAGTTCGAGCGTCTCGGCGAGGTCCTTTTCGGCATCCTCGAGACGCTTCTGCTGGTAGGCGACCAATCCCGCCAACAGCATGACCTCGTAATGGCCGATCAGGTAATTCTTGGCCTTCTCGATATTTGTCTGCGCCTCGTCGATGCGGCCCATCTCGTTGAGGTTCCAGGCCGTCCAGTAATAGGATTCTCCGATGTAATAACTGCCCAGGTCAAGCATCTTCTGGAGTTCGGCCAAGGCTTCCTCATGGCGCCCCAAATAGCCCAGACACATGGCTCTGCCCAGGATGGCGTCCCGGTAGCGCGGAGCCAGTTCGAGCGCCTTGTCGTTGAATTCCAGGCACCGGTCGAACTCTTCCATCTGGAAGCAGACAGTGGCTAACGAAATGACGGCCGAGGTGGACTCTGGAATGTGCGTATGGACATTCAGATATTTCTTCTCAGCGGACAGGAGTTTCCCCGCCTGCAGATCCACCGCACCGAGGAACTGGTCCGCCTCGTAGAACCCGGGGTCTGCATCCAGGATGCCTTTCAGACCCCGGTCGTCCAGTACGGGATAGATGGAGAGCTTGAAACGGATAAGCGGCGAGACAGGGAACAGATTACCCAGGGCCTTCATGTCGTCAAATTCTGGGAACCTGTAGGCGAAGGAACCGTGGAAGGAGATGTAGAGGTATGCGAAGAGGTCCGAGGAGGTGGAGTTTTCTTTCAGGTGGGCGTTGATGGGCTCCACGTTGTGTTTGACCCACTCGAAGTAATCGTCCATACTCTCGTCGCTCTGGGCATCTCCGTCCGTGATGCCTTTGGTGTTGACGGGTATGTGCTCTATGATATCTATGTACCTGAGGAATCCATCCAGATAGGGGGCGGCAGCGATTTGAGCCTCGGCCAGCCCGAGTGTGGCGGTATCCGTGATCCCCAACTCACGCTCCCGCAGGGCCAGCACCAGGGCGGTCCGGATATAGCGCTCTCCTGTCTTCTGCTTGAAGGCGGGGAAGGGCAGGAGCTCGCCGTAAATAGCGAAGGCCCGCTTCATATTGACATAGTTGTAGGACGATAAGAGCCCATCGGCCTCCTTGAGCCTCAGGTTGTACTGGGCGACCTCCTGGGGGGATACTTCAGGCTGGCGGGGTGTGCCGGCACAGTGGACAAGCACCAGAGCTGCGAGTGTTAGGATCAGGACAGGGGCCGCTTTGAACATGGGTGCCTCCCATTGAATTGTCTCCATTATACCTCAATCCTGTACGCTTGGCACCTGGAATCTGTTATAGTGGAGGAGATTCGTCTCAAGAGAATGTCGGAAGGAGAACAAACCATGGTCAAAAAAGCGGGGATCCTTATGTTACTCGGGCTCTTCTGTGCGGGGCTTCCGGGCCTATCCCAGGAGATCGATCTGATGGAGAAGGCGGCCCAGGCCCGCTGGAGCAACCGGGACGGAGACCGGTTGGTCTTCGGCCGGGATCAACAGGAGCAGGGGACGGTCAGGTACGAATCCGGTCCCATCCTGGAGGACGGCCGGAAGTACGACCGGGTATTATTCATACACCCGCCCTGGAAGAGCGGCGGAGCCGTTTACGGCGGATTCGATGAACTGACCATCCCCGAAAACGATCCCAAGTTGGTCTTCACGGCAGGGTTCAATCAGGGCGCGGCCGGAACCGACGGGGTCTCCATCAGCGTGCGCTTCCTGCATTCCGGGTCCCGGGAGGGTGCGAGTGAGAGGCGTGCACGAGCGACCACCCAGCTCGGCAGCCCCTCTCAGGCAGTTTACACACTGCAGGTCCGCTATGACCGGCAGCTTGCCCGGGGCGAATGCAGCCTCGAGCAGTTTGCCGGCCGGACGGGCACGTTGATGCTGGTCCTCGATGCCGGCCGTTCGGCCGACAAGGACTGGGCGGTGCTGACCGAGCTCAAGATCCTATCCGGGCAGCCTGCAGCCGAGAAACAGAAGCGGGTCGTAAAAACCCTGACCGGCCACAGCGGGCGGTTGTACGGCATCCGGTTCAGCCCGGACGGCAGCTCCGTGGTGACCGCTTCGGCAGACCGGACTGCCAGGGTCTGGGCATTTCCCTCCGGGGAGTTGAGGAGCACGCTCCGCGGCCATTCCGGAAATGTGTTCGTAGCGGATTTCAGTCCCAACGGCAGACGCGTGGTCACGGCCGGTGGGGACGGTACGGCCCGCATCTGGCAGGCCGGGAGCGGGAACCTGATTCACGTGCTGCAGGGCCACGGAGATGCGGTCCTCTCCGCTGCCTTCAGCCCGGACGGAAGCCTCGTGGCCACGGGCTCCGATGACGGGACCGTGAAGATCTGGCAGGCCTCCAACGGGAAAGAAATCCGCAGCATCGCGCTCGCCTCGCCCGGGGTCTATTCCGTGGCTTTCCACCCCAAGGGCCGGCTCCTCGCTGTGGGCAGTGCCAACGGCGAGCTGGCTATCTGGCGTGTGAATTCCGGGGAAAGGGTTCGGGAGTTCAGCGGCCACACACGCGCCGTCTCCAGCGTGGAGTTCACGCACACAGGGCTTCGCCTGGCCTCCGCAAGTGTCGATAACACGGCCAGGATCTGGAATTCCGACAACGGCAGGCAGATCCAGAATTTCGGCGGGCAGGCGTTCCATGCCGTCGCCTTCAGCCCCAACGGCAAGTACATCGTGACCGGAGGTGACGGCCGGGCCGTGATCTGGGCCGCCCGCGAGGGGACCAGGGTCATGGCCGTGCGGCATGTTTCGGGTGACGCCGTCCGCTCCGTCGATTTCCACATCAGCGGCCGCTATGTAGCGCTGGCCGGTGAAGACGGTACGGCCCGCATCTTTGAGGTCGAGCTGGAATAAATCCCCGCGAGCGCGGTATAAAGGTGTAATGCGGTGCACGGAGGGCCGCTCTGCATGCTGGAACTGCGCGAAGTCACAAAGAAATTTTCAGTTTTCCCAGCCGTCAACAAGGTCAGCTTCCGGGTCGATCCGGGCGAGGTCATTGGATATCTCGGTCCCAACGGCGCCGGCAAATCCACCACCATCAAGATGCTGGCCGGACTGCTGGAGCCCACCAGCGGTGCCATCGAGTTTCGGGGCCGCGGGATCTCCAGGGATCTCTACTCCTATAAGAAAAGGATCGGATATGTGCCCGAGAACGCGGAGATCTACCCTCACCTCAGTGCCTACGATTACCTGCTCATGGTGGGCCGGCTGCGGCACATCCCCGATAGGATCCTGAAACCCCGGATCAAGGAGCTGATGGGGTCTTTCGGACTCTCCATGGAGATGGACATGGCCATCTCTTCGTATTCCAAGGGGATGGTCCAGAAGGTGCTGATCTCGTCCGCGCTGCTGCACGATCCGGAGATCCTGCTGCTGGACGAGCCTCTTTCCGGTCTGGACGTGACCACCGGCCTGGTCATCAAAGACCTGGTCCGCATGCTGGCCGGGTCCGGCAGGATCATCGTGTACTCCTCACACGTGCTCGAGGTAGTGGAAAAGGTCTGCTCCCGGGCGATCATCATCCACAAGGGATCGATCGTGGCGGATGACTCGGTGGCGAACCTGAGGAAACTCATGCGGGTGCCCAGCCTGGAAGAGATCTTCAGCCAGCTGGTGGTCAAGGAAGACACGGAGGCTAGGGCGCGGGAGATCCTGGCCGCCATCCGCCCTCAGGGTTAACCGACTCATGCGGGAAACACGAAACCTTTTTCACTCGACCCGGAGTGAACTGAAAGATTTCCTGATCCTCACCCGCCATTTCTACCTGCGCCTTTTTCACAACGATGTCGTGTCGTTCGGAGACCAGATGCAGGAGAAGATCATCGGCGTCCAGGTTCTGCTGGCGGTGCTCTGCGGACATGTTTCCAATGTCATTATGATCAGGTACATGTTGTTCGAGGACCGGGGAACCTCCTGGGTGGAGAAATGCTACGTGACCACGTTTCTCATGCTGCTGATCGGTTTCATCGTCGTGTTCGAATGGGACATCATCTTTCCCGACGAGCGGGATTATACCAACCTGATGTCGCTTCCAGTGAGGATCCGGACGCTGTTCCTGGCCAAGTTCGCCAGCCTGTTCCTCTTCGTATCCCTGTTCGCCGTCGCCATTAACGCGCTTTCCGTGTTCACCCACGCGTTCTACCTGGTCAAATGGCAGTCCCGCAGCCTGTCCTATGGTCTCCGCTTCATGGGCGTGCATCTGCTGTCCAACTTCGCGGCCGTGTATTTCTTCTTTTTCCTGAATGTGCTCCTGATCGGCCTGCTCATGAACGCACTCGGATTCCGGCTCTTCCGCCGCCTCTCCGTTTACATACGATCGACTCTGCTGGCCGCCTATGTCTTTTTCCTGGCAATGTATTTGACCGGCACGGTCCTGTTCGCACCCTCCTTCGGCAGCTTCCTCGGCCTCAAGGCCTCCTACTCCAGTTTCCTCTACCTCTTCCCTCCCATGTGGTTTACCGGCCTGTACGAGTCCCTGCTGGGCAACCCGGACGCCTTTTTCCGGCCATTCGCTTCGCTGGCCCTCCTATCCCTTGCATGCACCGTGGGCCTATTCTATGTCGCCATGGGGCTGGGCTACCGCCGGTATCTCAGACATATGGCAGCCGGAAGGGCCTCGAGGCGCAGGTTCGTGAGGATCCGCTCCAGGCTGCAGAGCGCCTTCGATGCCGTATTCCTTCCCCATCCCGTGCAGCGGGCGGTGTATCATTTCATCGAGAACACCCTAAGACAGAGCATGTTCCACAAGGTGCGGCTGGCCAGTTTCCTGGCCGTGGCCGTGGGGCTGATATTGGTTTTGGTGCTGCCCCAGCCGGAGATATTCAGCCCAGGGGCACGCCCCAGCCAGACCCTGCTGGCCATCCCCCTGATCCTGAGCTTCTTCCTCCTGATCGGGATCCGGGGTGTGATCCAGATCCCATCGGTGCTGGAGGCGAATTGGGTGTTCCGGCTGACCGAGGACAGGGTCAAACACCATTATTTTTCCTCTCTGCGGAAACTTATCCTTTTCGGTGCCCTGATTCCGCTGTTTTTTCTCCTCTATATCTTCTATACTCAGGTCTGGGATCCGGTCACGGCCCTCTATCACTGCCTGTACGGCTGTGCGGTCTCGGTTGTCCTCATGGAAGTCCTTTTTCTGAAGCAGCGGAAAATCCCTTTCGCCTGCTCCTATCTCCCCGGCCAGGAACGCTTACAGCTCTTCTGGCTGGCTTATACGTTCGCCTTCCTGGGGTATGTCTTCATACTGACCGCGGTAGAAAACGTGCTGCTGAGACATCCGGATGCATTTCCCGTATTTTTCGGTGCTGTGCTGATCCTTCTGGCGGGCATCAGGGTCTACCAGCATCAGTTCTTCTACAAGAGGACCCGGATCCTGTATGAGGAAGTACCGGCGGCGGCGATGTTGAGCCTGCAGCCTTATGAATGATATCCGGTCGGAAAGAGGAGGGAGAGGGCATGTACCGAAAACTGCTGTTTATCGTTCTGGTCGCGATCGGGCTGATGGCGCTGTTGTGGCTCCTGCTTACGCTCATGGCCTGTAGTCCCTCGGATCAGGGGCCGGGAAAAGAAGAGGCCTTCTCGCTGGAGGAGGCCACGATATCGCAGATCCATGCCGCCTTCCGTACGGGGAAGCTTGACTGCCGCCGGCTGGTGGAACGCTACCTGGCCAGGATCTCGGCCTATGACCGGCCGGACGGCCTCAATGCCCTGGTCGTTATCAATCCGATGGCCTTGGAGAGGGCGGATGAATTGGACACCGAGTTTCGCGAAACCGGGAGGTTGAGGCCCCTGCACGGCATCCCCGTGATAGTCAAGGACAACTATGAGACCCATGATCTGCAGACAACAGCCGGTTCGGCGGCCCTGGCCGGCTGGCTGCCTCCGGATGACGCCTTCCAGGTCCGGGCCATCCGGGAAGCAGGGGCCGTGGTCCTGGCCAAGTCCAACATGGCGGAATGGGCCTTCAGCCCCTACGAAACCGAGAGCTCGATCGCGGGGATCACACGCAATCCCTATGACCTCACGCGCGTCCCGGCCGGTTCCAGCGGAGGGACGGCCGCCGCCGTTTCCGCCAACCTGGGATCGGTGGGCCTGGGTACGGACACGGGCAATTCCATCCGCGGCCCCTCCTCACACACCTGCCTGGTGGGGATCCGGCCCACCATAGGGCTCACCAGCCGCGACGGGATCCTGCCGCTCTACCTGCGCAACGACGTGGGCGGTCCCATGACGCGGAGCGTGGAGGATGCGGCGAGGCTTTTGGGCGTGATCGCCGGTTTCGATCCGTCCGACCCGGTCACGGAGGCCGGCAGGGGGAGGATTCCCTCAGATTACATGGAATTCCTGGACCGGGACGGCCTCAAGGGCAAACGCCTGGGCGTGCTCAGATTCCTGAGCGACACACCCACGGCCGATGCCGAGATCGCGGCCCTCTTCCAAGCCGCCATCGCCGACCTGCGCGGCCGGGGGGCGGAGGTGATCGATCCGTTCGTTATCCCGGAATATGACAGCGTATCCAAAGACCAGTGGTGCGATGCCTTCCGTCATGACATCAACGCCTATTTCGCCTCACTGGGAGAGCAGTCGCCGGTAAAAGACCTCGAGCAGATCGTGGAATCCGGACTGTATGCGGCTTCCGTCGAGAGGAGGCTGAGGCAGGCGCTGGGACAGGAGCTGCCACCGGAGGAACGCGACCCCCCGCGCCTGGGTGTGTTCGATGATCCCAAACGGATCGCGTTCCGGGAAACGATCCTGTCCGCCATGGACCGGCATCGAGTCGATGCGCTGATCTACCCCTCCTGGAACAACCCTCCCCGCGAGATCGGCGACCGTAAGAGCCCGCACGGCAACAACAGCCCCCAGATCGCTCCCCACACAGGGCAGCCGGCCATAACCGTGCCCATGGGCTTCACATCCGGGGGGCTGTCCGCCGGGCTGCAGATGTTGGGCCGGCCCTTTGACGAGGCCGGTCTCATCCGGATGGCATATGCATATGAGCAGGCGACGGGACACCGCCGGCCGCCGGAACTTTTCCCACCCCTGAAACGATGAAGAACAGGGGGCCTTCAGGATTCGGGCCATAGATCCTCCCCGGGGGTTGGTGCCCGGGTTGTGATTTAAGGCAACGCTCCGGAAGCAGACCGGGTTAAAGAAAACATGGAGAGGGATGAAAGACAACTTGAGTTGAGATAATCCGTATTAGCATTTAAGGTAAAAGAGGCGTATATATATATGATCAGACTGGATCCTATCGGACCAGAGGTATAGAGAGATGGAGGGCCCTAGAGAGGCCCCGTAGAGGGTAAAGAAAATATGAAGATCACGTCTATCACGGCCAAGAGGCCCGTAACCACCATGATGTTCTATCTGGCCATTATCCTGCTCGGTTTTGTCTCCCTGAGAGAGCTCAGCGTCGACCTGCTTCCGGACATCAGCTATCCACGGCTGTCGGTGGTCACACAGTACCAGGGTGTAGCCCCGGAAGAGATAGAGACCATCATAACGGATGACCTGGAGGCGGCCGTGAGCCGTATCCCCGGGCTGCGGCGCGTGGAATCCGTTTCCAAGGAGGGTGTCTCATATATGATCCTGGAATTCGCCTGGGGTACGGACATGGACTTCGCCATGCTGCACACACGGGAGGCATTGGATGGGGTTCAGCTCCCCGACCAGGCAGAGGATCCCACCATCATCCCGTTCGATCCCCAGAGCAAGTCCATCATGGTGCTCTCCATCTCAGGAGACAGATCGCTGTTGGAGCTGAAGGAATTCTCGGAGGAGCTGGTCAAGCCCCGGTTGGAGCAGATCGAGGGCATAGGTTCCGCCGAGATCGCGGGCGGTGTCGAGCGCGAGATCCATGTCGAGATCAATCCCCGCTACCTCACTCTCTACGGCCTGACCATAGACGAGATCTCCAACCGCATCGACGCATTCAACCAGAACCTGCAGGGGGGAACCATCAACAAGGGACGGTTCCGCTATGCGCTGCGTGTGGTAGGGGAGTTCGAGGAGCTGGACGAGATCGGTGAGATCAGCATCAAAACCACCCAGGAACGCGGCGTCATCCGGCTCAAGGACGTGGCCGAGATCAAGGATTCCATCAAAGAGCGCCAGGGCATCACCCGGCTCAACGGGAGGGAGAGTATCGGCCTCCTGGTCCGAAAAGAGGCGGGCGCCAACACCGTGAAGGTCACCCAGACCGCGCGTGAGATCCTGGCGGACATCCAGGCCCAAAACCCGGGCATCGAGGTCCTGATCGTGTCCGAGCAGGCCAAGTACATAGAAAACGCCATCTCCTCGGTCCGGAATTCCATCCTCCTGGGAGGGATCCTGGCATTCATGGTCCTGTTTGTGTTCCTGCAGGACTTCAAAACCCCGATGATCATCGCGGTGGTCATCCCCATATCCATCATCGCCACCTTCAACCTGCTGTTTTACAAGGGAATCACCCTCAACATCATGTCCCTGGGGGGGCTCGCCCTGGGTGTCGGCATGCTGGTGGACAACTCCATCGTTGTGTCCGAGAGCATCTTCCGGCACAGGTCTTTGGGAAAAAGTCTTTTCGATGCGGCGGTGATGGGGACCCGGGAGGTGGGGATGGCAGTGACCGCCTCCACACTGACCACAATCTCGGTGTTCCTGCCTGTCATCTATGTGCACGGAGTGGCGGGCCAGCTGTTCAAGGATCAGGCACTGACCGTGACCTTCGCCATGCTCTCATCGCTGATCGTCTCTCTGACCCTGCTCCCCATGCTGGCCTCCCGCCAGATCAATGTTCAGCTGACACCCAAGGCGTCCAAGGCCCCATCCGGCACGGACCCCGCAGGCGGCGATCCGGGGGGCAAACCCAAAAAGAAGAACATCCTGCTTTTCCCCTTCCGTGGGCTCCGCTGGCTCCTGTACAACATCCCCAAGGGAATCTTTTTCGTGCTGAACCTGATCTTCAGCCTTATCAGCCAGCTGCTTATGCTCCTTTTCCATTACCTGAGCCTGCCCTTCAAACCGGTCATCAAGGCCGTGTTCAAGGCTTACAACGCCCTTTTTGCCCGGTTCGAGAAAGTGTATCACTCGGTTCTGGAGTGGAGCCTGGCCCACAAGGGGACCGTGATCTTCTGGTCGTTGGTCTTCCTGGCGGTCACGGCCTACGCTGCGTCACGCATCCCACGGGAACTCATGCCCAAACCAGAGTCCGTGGCCTTCGAGGTCAACCTCAAGACACCCGTCGACTATTCCATGGAACAGACCTCGGACATCGTCCGTACCCTGGAAGGTTGGTTGGAGAAACAGGAATCGGTCAAGGCCTCGTTCTCTCAAATCGGCATCGTGAGCGGGATGGAAGCCCTCAACCCGGACATATCGCTCAACTCGGCCCAGCTCTATATCGAGGCCCATGCCGAGGAGGATGTGGAGCCGCTGATGGAGGGGCTGAGGCAGCGGATGTACGCTGTGCAGGGGATGACCTTTTCTCTCGTCAAGGAGCAGTCCACCCTGGCCCAGCTCATGGCGTTCAGCACGGCGGAGATCGGACTCAAGATCAAGGGGGATGACCTCAACCGGCTCAGGATCCTGGCGGAACAGCTGGTGTCCAAACTGGAGGGCGTTGAGGGTATTACGGACATCTCCACCAACCTGGGGGAGGGGAAGCCGGAATTCCTGGTCAGCATCAACAAGCAGGCCATAGAAAAATACGGGATCTTTCCTGCCGCGCTGGGGAATTATCTGACCAACGCCGTGGGAGGCCGCATCGCCTCCGAGTTCAAGGAGCTGGAAAAGAAGTTCGACATCCTGGTGCGGCTGGATGAGGGTGTCCGGGAAAACATCGATACACTTTTAGACGAGCAGTACTCTCACCAGGGGATGCTCATCCCACTCAGGGAGCTGGTCAGTTATAAGATCGCCCGGGGGCCCAAGGAGATCCGGAGAGAAAGCCAGCAGCGTGAGGTCCTGGTGACGGCGAACCTGGCCGGGAAAAAGATCAGCCAGGTCGTGCCCCAGGTCCAGGGAAAGATCGCGGAGCTGGAGCTCCCCCCCGGGTACCGTGTTGTGTTCTCCGGGGAACAGGAGGAAATGCAGCGCTCCTTCCAGAGCCTGATCTTCGCTTTCGGGCTTGCGGCCCTTCTGGTCTACATGATCATGGCAGCCCAGTTCGAGTCGCTCAAACACCCCTTCCTTATCCTGTTCACCCTGCCCATGGGCCTGACCGGCGCGATCTGGGCCCTCCTGATCACGGGGCAGACCCTGAACGTGATCTCGGTCATCGGGATGGTGATGCTGGCCGGGATCGTGGTCAACGATGCCATCGTCAAGGTCGACTACACCAACCAGCTGCGCAGGGGCGGCATGGGCGTCAGGGAGGCCATCATGCAGGCCAGCCGGGTCCGGCTGCGCCCCATCCTCATGACGACCGTGACCACGGCGCTGGGCTTGTTCCCCATGTCCCTGGGCCTGGGGAAAGGCTCGGAGCTCCAGCAGCCGCTGGCCATATCGGTCATCGGGGGGCTGATCCTGGCCACCTTCCTGACCCTCATCCTGATCCCCATGGCTTATGAGATAGCGGAAAAGAAGAAAGGTGCGGAGGCATGAGGATTTTTGTCGAGAGACCCATAGCCACGGCCATGGTGTTCCTGGCCTTCCTGGTCCTGGGTGTCTATTCTTTCTTGAACATCCCGGTGGAGATGCCCGTCCAGACGGAAGAATTCCCTGAGCTGACCATCACTACCGGTTGGTACGGAATGCCGCCCGAGATCATCCAGGTCGAGCTGACGGCACCCATCGAGGAGCAGGTGTCCACCGTCAAGGGAGTGCACAAGATCTTTTCAGAGTCCCGGATCGGATTATCCAGGATTACCGTCGAGTTCGTACGCAAGACCAACATGGAGTTCGCGCGCCTGGCTCTGCGTGAGAAGATGGCGGAGCTGAAGGAGGAGTTACCCTACGGCGTGCGCCCCTCGATCACATCCTATGTCCCGGAGGAATTCAGCACCCGGCCTTTCCTGCAGTACACAATCTCCGGCGATTACCCCCTCCAGAAGCTTCGGGAGCTGGTAAAAGACAAGCTGGAGATCGGGCTCGGTTCGATCAAGGGCGTCTCCGCCGTGGAGGTCTTTGGCGGGTCCGACCCGGAGATTCGGGTGGTCCTGAATGAGGAAAAGCTCCAGAGCCTGGGGATCCATCCCTACACCGTCATCAACCGCATCCAGGAACGCGTGCGGATCTTCCCCGCAGGCACGGTCAAGAAAGGAAGCCGGGAGCTGCTCTTCAAGGTCGCAAACCCCATCCCCAGCCTGAGGGAGATGGGAGAGACCATCATCGCCAGGGTGGGTGTGAATCCCATCAAACTCAGGGATGTGGCCCGGCTCGAGCCGTCTTACAAGGATGTCCGCGGCCTCCACCGGATCAACGGCCAGCCCACCATCAGCCTAACGGTCCACAAGGAAAAGGGCCTGAGCACACTCGGCGTATCGAGGGCCGTCAAAAAGCGCCTGGATGGGCTGAGGCTGGAGCTTCCGCAGGATCTGGTCTTCCGTAACTCGGAGGATGAGAGCAAGGAGATCCGGAAATATCTCGACTGGATCTACCTCCTCGTGGGGATCATCATCGCGGTGATCTTCGTCCTCCTGTTCATGGTCCTGCGCTCCATCAAGCCTTCCCTTCTGGTCCTGTCCTCCATCGCCTTCTCCGTGCTGCTCACCTTCAACCTGGTCTATTTGACGGGGACGTCCTTGAACATGCTCACACTCGGCGGACTGGCCCTGGGATTCGGGCTGTTCGTGGATAATTCCATCGTAGTGTTCGAGAACGTCCTGCGGGTGCGGGAGAAGGGTGTGCCGCCCATCCAGGCAGCCATCCAGGGCTCACGGGAAGTGTTCCTGCCGGTCTTCGCCTCTACGCTCACCACCATGAGCGTGTTCTTCTCCATCGCCTACTTCCAGGGACGGCTGCGGCTGGTCTACCTGCCCATGGCCATCGTGATCAGCGTGGCACTGGCCGCCTCGCTATTGGTGTCCTTCTCCGTCATCCCCGCCCTTACGCCCAAGCTGATGAAGAAGACGCTCAAGAAGCGCAAGGAACGTTACCGCAAGCTCTATGCCAGGATGCTGAGCTTCCTGATCAAGCATCCCGTCGAGGTGTTCCTGGTCATCGCCCTTATCTTTTTCGGAACCTACAAGTGGTTCCGTTCGGAAGTCACGCTGGGTGAGTTCTTTTCCTGGTACCAGCAGGAACGTCTGGTCGTCTCTGTGGGGCTGCCGGCGGGCGCCAACGTAGAACGTACAGATGAGGTGATACGCCAGTTCGAAGACAAGATCCTGGAGTCGAGCTACGAAAAAGAGGTCAGCACGCAGGTCTCGGACGAACGGGCCTTCATAACGATCAAGTTTCCCCCAGAGATCGAGACGTCCTACCGGCCCTACCTGCTCAAAGAGGAGCTGATCCAGTTGGCCACCAATTTTGCCGGCATCAACATCAGCATCCGGGGCTTCGATCCCCAGGGATATTATTCCGGGATCGGCGGCGGGACCTACTATGACTCCCGCATCAAGTTTTTAGGATACAACCTGAAGAAGCTCAGGCAGATCGCGTCCAACCTGGAGCGGACCCTCAAACGTAACCCGCGCATCAAGGACACACGGACCATTTCCAGCCGCTTTGGTTGGTGGTGGGGAGAGGGATCGTTCGAGTATGTGCTCAAACTCGACAAGGAGGCCATGCGCAAGTATGACATCGATCCGCAGTACCTGTATGCCCAGATCCAGACCATGATCCGGGGGCGTATGACCTGGCCGATCACGGCCAACATCGGGGGCCGCGAGCTGGAATTCTCCATCAAATCCCCGCAGGCGGAGCGCATGGACCTGAAGGAGCTCCAGAACGTGATGCTGATGACCCGCAACCGCGAGCTCATGCGCCTGGGCGAGGTGGCCACGCTGTCCGAGCAGCCGGTGGCAGGGTCCATCGACCGCGAGGACCAGCAGTTCCAGATGACGGTGATGTGGGAATTCCGCGGGCCCTACAAGGCGGGCGAGCGATTCCGTACGGCCGTCTTCGACAGGCTTGAGCTGCCGCCGGGATTCTCGGCCACCATGGAGGACGACCGCTTCCTGACCTCGGAGGAGAAAGGGCAGATACGGTTCGCCATCATCTTTTCCCTGATCGTCATATTCATGATCCTGTCCTCCCTCTATGAGTCCTTCCTGCAGCCTTTCTTCATCCTGCTGGCCGTGCCGCTGGCCCTGATCGGGGTGTTCGTGGCCTTTGTGGTTGCGGACATCTCCTTCGACTCCTCGGCTTACATCGGGGTGATACTGCTGGGGGGGATCGTGGTCAACAACTCCATCCTGCTGGTCGACCACATCAACCTGAAACGGCGGGAGGGGATGCCCATCCTGGAAGCCGTGGTGGAGGGCGCCCGGGAACGGATCCGGCCCATATTCCTGACCACGAGCACCACGGTGCTGGGGATGCTTCCGATCGTCCTGATCCAGATCGGGGAGACCAATCAGCACCTCTGGTCGTCCCTGGCGCTGTGCCAGGTGGGCGGGCTGATCACGTCCACGATCTTCATCCTGATCGCCATCCCCATCTTCTACTACTACGGTGACAACGTCCGCACATGGAGTGCCAGGAAGGTCGCGGAGCTTCGGACTTCCCGTTCCCACTTCTAACCTGAGTTATTCATAAGAATTGCCGATCTGAACATTGATCTAAACAGTCAAGACTTGATTTTATTCCGGTATCGGGATATAGGGAAGGGGAGATGGATAATCAAAGTTATCAAAGCCTGACCCCCAATGAATTGGCGGAGCGGCTCAAAGCGTTTCCGCGCGCCGAGCTGATCCACACGCCCACTCCATTCATCAAGCTGGAGAGGCTGTCCCGGGAACTCAACGGCCCCGAGATATTCGTCAAGCGCGAGGACATGACCGGGCTGGGATTCGGGGGGAACAAATCGCGCAAGCTGGAATACATCATCCCGGATATGCTGGCCAAAAAGGCGGATGTGGTCATCACCTATGCCAGCCTGCAGTCCAACTGGTGCCTGCAGACCGCGGCCGCCGCGCGGAAGTTCGGAATGATCCCCCTGCTGATCCTGTTCAGGACATACGACCTCCCGAACGAGCTGGACGGCAACCTCCTCCTGGACCACATCCTGGGGGCCCGTATCCGCATCAAGGACGGAGGCCCGGGCAAGTTCATTGATGAGGCCGCCCTGGAAGAGGCCCTGGACGAGGTGGTTAACGAGGTCAGGGAATGGGGGCATACGCCCTATGTGGCCCCGGTGGGCGGGTCCATGCCCGGAGGAGACATGGAAAGACCCCTGGGTGCCCTGGCCTATGTGCACGCCTTCCTGGAGATGCACGAACAGGCTGAGCTGCAGGGAGTGGGACCTGTAGACTATGTCATCCATGCCACAGGATCCGGAGGCACCCAGGCCGGTCTGGCCGTGGGGGCCAGGGCTTTGGGTCAGGGCACCAGGGTCATGGGCATCAGCGTCCTCGAGGAAGCCGAGGTGTTTCGCAGGGACGTCCTGTCGATTGCACGGGACACGGAAAAGAACCTTGGCCTGAAGCCGGATCTGGAGATGGATGACATCATTGTGCTGGACGAGTATATTAAAGAGGGCTACGGGATAGTCGACCGGGACGTGGCCGAAGCCGTGCGGCGCATGGCCGTGCTCGAGGGCATCTTCCTCGATCCCGTGTACACAGGCAAGGCCTTCGTCGCCCTCCTGGATCTGGTGAACAAGGGACACTTCAAGTCCACGGACCGGGTTGTCTTCCTGCACACCGGGGGCACACCCGCCCTGTTCCCCAACAAGTCCCGCTTCACCGAACTCCTGTCCTCGTAGCCTCCATCCTTCTTTGGGGCCGGAGCCTGAAAAAAGAAAAGCCCGGCAGAGGCCGGGCCTCTCTCATCCGAATCGGTTCTTCCGAAAATACCTTATAGGCTGCCGGGTCTTACTTTTGGGTCGATTTGAGGTATTTCAGGAACTCCGCGTCTGTGGAAAGCAGCAGCCAGGTTTCCTTGTCCATGATCGTGCGGTAGGTCTCCAGTGTCTTCGTGAACTGGTAGAACTCGGGATCCAGGTTATAGGCCATGGCGTAGATATTGGTGGCTTCCGCGT
>CBFDBC010000037.1:0-21204 GCA_965602945.1 uncultured bacterium
GTCCTGTTCCTGTTCATGGGGGACTTCCCCTCCGCCATGATCGCGGTGTTCGCCCTGCCGTTCTCCATCCTTTTCTCATTTATCCTGATGCAGCGGTTCAACCTGGCCGCGGACCTGATCTCATTCGGAGGGCTGGCCATCGCCATCGGGCTGATCGCAGACGCGGCCATCATCCTGGTGGAGAACATCCACCGCCACCTGCGCCTGCAGTGTGAGGACAAGCGCCTGGCGATCCTTACCGCCGCCCAGGAGGTGGGCCGGCCGCTCTTCTTCGCCGTCATCATCATCGTCCTGGTCTTCCTGCCCATATTCACGCTGACCGGAGTGGAAGGGGTCATGTTCCGGCCCATGGGATTCACCATCTCGTTCGCCCTGGTCGGATCCCTGCTCTTCGCCCTGCTGGCCGCCCCGGCCCTGGCCTTTTACCTGCTCAAGGCCAAGCCACCCGAGGCCTGCCCGGAAGAGCCTTTCCTCATCCGCAACATCAAGAAGGCCTACCTGCCGTTTTTCTCCCTGTGCCGGAGAAACCGGAAAAAAGTCTTTACCATCACGCTGCTCGTATTCGCAGGGGGGCTGGCCCTCGTGCCCTTCATGGGGCGGGAATATATCCCCTACTTGGAAGAGGGAACCCAGCACCTCCGGGTGACGTTCGATCCCAACGCCGCCCTAGAAGAGGTCGTCGCCACCACCATGGATATCGAAAAGGTCCTGATCACCGTCCCTGAAGTGACAGGCGTGCTCAGCCGGATCGGGCGCGGGGAGGTGGGGAGCCACGCGCATTCCATAAACGACGCCGAGATCCTGATCCGCATCAATCCCATCCGGAAATGGAAATCCTTCAAGAACAAGGATGAGCTGATCCATGAGATCGAGCACCGCCTGGAGGAGTTCCCGGGCATCAACCTCAACATGACCCAGCCCATCGCGCACAACCTGGACGAGCTGCTGACCGGGGTCAGGGCCCAGCTGGCCGTCAAGGTCTACGGGGAAGACTTCGACACGCTCCAACGCCTGGCCCTGGACATCAAGGAGGGGATCGGGGAAATCCCCGGCGCCGCCGACATCCAGGTGGAGCAGTTCAGCGGCCAGAATCACATCCAGATCGTCCTCGACCGCGGGAAGATCTCCCGCTACGGAGTCAACATCAGCGATATCCAGGAGACCATCGAGGCCGCGGTGGGAGGCATCACGCTGGGCCAGGTCTACGAGGAGCAGAAACGCTTCGACATCTTCCTGCGCTACCACCCGGATTTCCGCAGGGATGTGGACCAACTCCAGGACCTGCTCATCCGGCTTCCTCAAGGGGGCCAGGTGCCTCTGGCACAGATGGCCGCAGTCGAAGAGGTCATGGGCCCCCGGATCATAAACCGCGAGGATAACAAGCGGTTCATCACCATCCAGTGCAACATCCGGGGACGGGACATCGGCAGCTTCGTGAAGGAAGCGCAGGGTACGCTGGCAGAGACCGTGGACCTCCCCTCCGGCTATTTCGTCAAGTGGGGCGGCCAGTTCGAGCTGCAGCAAAGGGCCAGCCGGCGCCTGAGCCTCATAACACCCATCACACTGGCCCTGGTGGCCCTTCTCCTGTTCACCATCTTCTACTCCTTCCAGGAGGTCCTGATCATACTGGTCAACATCCCCCTGGCCCTCACCGGAGGGATCCTGGCCCTGAAGCTTTCGGGACTGTACCTGAGCGTGCCTGCCTCCATCGGATTCATCGCCATCTTCGGCATTGCCCTGGAGGACGGCCTGGTCCTCATGTCGTCCTTTCACCAGAAGATAAAGTCAGGCAAGAAGCTCAGCGATGCCGTCGATCTGGGTGTGAGGGAGAAGCTGCGGCCGGTCCTGATGACCACCTTCACGACCATATTCGGCGTGCTGCCGCTGCTCCTGGCCCGCGGACCGGGCGCCGAGATCCAGAGGCCCCTGGCCACGGTCGTGGTGGGCGGCCTCCTGACTTCTACGCTGGTCACGCTGATCGTGCTCCCGCTGGTCTACGAGTCCCTGAAACAACGCTTCACGAAATAGCGGATTTGAAATATTTCTCCGCAAGTGCTATAATAGAAAACAAATTAGGGTATTTCTCACAGAATCAACACCCGCGGAGAAATAAAATGAACAGGAAGCTTATCCGGCCCAATCTCTCTGAATATAAGGAAAAACCCCAACGCGATTACAAGGAAAAATCCTCCCGTGACCGGGATCGCGATCGGGACCGAGACCGGGATTCCGCGAAAAAAAAGTCTCAACCCTCGTACGAGACACATGCGGAGAACTACTACTATCTCAAACAGATGAACAAAAAGGTCCTGATGACGGTCGTCTGCAATGACGGCGAGGTCATCCAGGGTTTTGTCGAGTGGTATGACCGCGACTGCATCAAGATGAACCGGGAAAACGCTCCCAACCTGTTGATCTACAAGAGCTCAATAAAATATCTCTACAAGCACGAACCGGATCAACCCGGTTCAGAGAAAGAGCCGGGCCCGACCGACGCCGATACCCAGGAATGACTCGCCCGAGGATAGGAATCTCCTTCGGGGATCCTGGAGGTATCGGCCCGGAAGTCACCCTCAAGGCCCTGGCCGCTCCCAAGCTGCCTGAAGCCGAATTCATACTTTTCGGGGCACGCTCCGTCATCCTCAGCGAATCCGAGAGGCTCGGGTTGTCCTCCGTGCTCAAGCGGTTCTCGATCAAGGACGTGGATCCTTCGCTGGGACCTTTCATCACGGGAAAACCGTCCGCAGAAAACGGCAGGGCCTCCTTTGCCTGTGTGGAGCGAGCCGTCGAGTCCGCCTCCAGGGGCGAGCTCCAGGCTGTAGTCACGGCTCCGGTTTCCAAGTATTCCTGGAGGCTGGCGGGGATCGCCTGGGCCGGGCACACCGATTACCTGGAACAGCTCTGGCCGGGGGCCATCATGTCCTTCTTTTCCGAAAGGCTGAACCTGGCCCTGTATACCCATCATCTCCCCCTTCGAACGGCGCTTCAGAGGGTCCTGAAAGAGCCTCTGCAGGATTTTCTGCTGCGGCTGTTCCGAGGGGCCGTTCCGATCCTGGGCCGCGAGCCCGAGCTGCTGGTCTCAGGCCTGAATCCGCACGCGGGAGAAGGCGGCCTGCTGGGAACCGAGGAGCAGGATGAGATCATACCCGCCCTGGAGGCGGTGCGGGTGGAAGGTGTGCCTGTCTCCGGTCCGTATCCCCCGGATATCGTGGCCCGGATGGCCCTGGACCGTCCCGACCGTCTTCTGGTTTCCCTGTATCATGACCAGGGCCTGGTGGCATTCAAGCTGATCGCTTTCGACACGGGAGTGAACGTGACGCTGGGGCTTCCTTTCATACGTACATCTCCCGATCACGGCACGGCCTTCGACATCTCCGGTAAAGGGGATGCCGATCCCCGCAGCATGCTGGCTGCCCTCCAGCTGGCCTACCGCTCCGTGGGCGCCTCGCCCTGAGCGGCAGTCACCCGGGGCGCCCGGATCGATAAAACCTGCGTGTCCCGGGATGTGGGGCGACTAAACTGAAGCGGTGTTTCCGTTCCCTTCCGGTTCCGGCTATAATGGGTGTTCACCCGGGAAGGATAAGTCAACATGAAGATATGCACCTACAACGTCAACTCCATCCGGGCGCGCAAGGACCTGGTGCTGAAGTGGCTGGACCACAGGGGACAGGACATCGACATCCTCTGCCTGCAGGAGCTCAAGGCCGAAGACGAGTTTTTCCCCCACCCTGACTTCGAAGGGCTGGGCTATACCTGCGTGGTGTCCGGCCAGAAGGCATACAACGGAGTCGCTATCTGCTCCAAGCCTCCTCTGGAGGACGTTCGGAAAGGATTCGGGGATGCCGCCTGGGACGAACAGAAGCGTTCGATCGCCGCCCGGGTGTCCGGCCTCACACTGTACAACCTTTACGTCCCGCACGGAGGGGAGAGGGGCCAGGATAAGTTCATCTTCAAGCTCGGGTGGTACCAGCAGCTCATCCAACACCTCGAACGGAATCACACGCCTGAAGACGCTCTGCTGCTGGTGGGAGACTTCAACGTGGCCCGCGCAGACGCCGATGTGTATTCCGCGGAGGCTCTGTCCGACACGATCGGCACCATGCCCGAAGAGCGGGATGCGTTCTCCCGGCTCCTGGCCTGGGGACTGACGGATGTCTTCCGTACCCTGCATCCCGAATCCCGACAGTTCACCTGGTGGGGCTACATGGGCGGCGCCATCTGGAAGGACGAGGGCATGCGCATCGACTACGCCCTCGCCACCGCCCCGCTGCTCGCGCGGATCAAAGAGGTCGGCGTCGACCTGTGGCCGCGGAAACGGAGCAGCCCCACCCCCTCCGACCATGCACCGCTCTTTGTCACGTTGGACATATCCTGACATGCACCACCCCAGATATCTATCACCGCGAATTCCCCCGTACGAGGAAGAACATGAATAAGACCATCGCCTATGTCGTCCTGTGGATCCTGGTCGTTGCGGGCATCGCGCTCGGTGTGATGCTGACGTTCCCACCGGAAAAGCCCGCGGACATTTCACTCAAGCAGTTCTCTGTGGAAAACCAGAAAAACCACATCACGCAGATGGCGCAGGCCCCGCATCCCCTGGGAACAGCCGAGCATGGGAGGGTGCAGGAGTACATCCTGGGAGAGCTCCGAAGGCTCGAGCTCACGCCCGTTGTGCAGCGGGAGAGATGCTCGACCTCCTGGGAAAATGGCTATGGCCGTGTCGCATGGGTGGAAAACCTGATAGTGCGCCTCCCCGGCCAAGACAGCAGCGGCGCGATCCTGCTCATGGCACACTACGACTCCGTCCCCGATGCCCCCGGGGCTAACGACGATGGTGCCGGCGTGGCTGCAATCCTCGAGATCCTGCGTATCCTGTCCGTGAGCGCACCCGTGAAGAACGATGTCATCGCCCTGATATCCGACGGGGAAGAGATCGGGATGTTCGGTGCCCAGGTATTCTTCGAGAGGCATCCCTGGTCACAGGACGTGGGCGTGGTGCTCAACCTCGAAGCGCGGGGATGCACGGGAGTGTCTTTCATGTACGAGACCGGCCCGAACAACGCCTGGCTGGTCAGGGCGTTCGCCCGCAGCGCCTCCTCACCGGTCGGGAACTCCCTTACGCATGCCATATACCAGGCCATGCCCAACGACTCGGACTTCTCGCTCGTCAAATCTGCCGGCATCCCCGGCCTGAATTTCGCTTACATCGACGGCTGGCAGGCCTACCACACGCCCCTGGACAACCTGGATCACCTGGACGACAACACCCTCTACCACCACGGATCCGGAATCCTGGAGCTGGTGAACGGCCTGTCCGGTATGTCCCTGGATACGCTTCCCCCGGGAGATGCCGTCTACTTCAATCTCTGGAGACCCTGGCTGATCTCCTACCCGGCAGCCTGGACCTGGCCGCTCACGGCACTGGCGCTGGCCCTGTTTGCGGCGACCCTTCTGTTCGGATTCTGGAAAAAGCACCTGACAGGCAGAGGGATCCTTCTGGGGTTCGTGGGCCTGGCTCTGTGCAGCGGATCCGGCGTGGGAGCCGCCTTCGCCCTGGAGAGCGTCGCCCGCGGTCGTTTCGCCGCCGCCTATCCGGAGATCTCTCGATACCCGGATTTCCGGCACATCTTTCTATTCGCTCTGCTCTGCCTGATGTTCTTCCTGTTTTTCCTGTTCCTCAGGTGGGCCAGGCGTTGGGAGGATACGCCGTCCCTGGCCGCCGGTGCAGCCATCTGGTGGGCCCTGGGCGCGGTCGCCGTGACCCGGTTCCTGCCTCAGGGAAGCTTCCTGATGACCTGGCCGCTGGTGTTCGCCGTCTTTTCCCTTTGGGTGATCCTGGGCCACAACGAGCCGGACGAGGTGTCCGTCGTGCAGGTTTTCCTTATGGGGATCCTGGCGCTGCCGGCCCTGATCCAGCTCAGCATGTTTTTCATCGCCTTCAACACCGCTTTCCGTCTGAATCCCCTGTCCGTCCTCATCCCAGGGCTCATGCTGGGCCTGTTGATCCCAGCACTGGCTGCCTACCGGGAGAAGGCCCTCTCGGTAACGAGCATCCTGTTCCTCGTTCTGGCCCTCGCAGCCGCCGGATTCGGGCTTTTCGGCCTGCCTGTCAGCGATCGCCCGCTGCCGCAGACCGTGTTCTATGAGGCCGACGGGGAGTCCTCCTCCCTGAGCGTCTACGAAAGAACCCCCTGGATCTCGAACTTCATGGAGGGTGGGCAGGAGGAGCCGGTGTCGCCGGTCTACCCTCTGGGGGGGACGGTACTGCGCCGGCCCCACCTCCGGCTGCCGCTCGCCGCTCCCAGGCTCGCATCAGGGGCCGCTTCACGGGCTGGAGGGCTGTCGATCCGGGAACTCAGGATCTCGTCTCCGCGCCGGGCACCGGTCGTGGGCCTCCTGCTGGCGGGAGGTGAGCCGTTCACGCTGCAGATAGGGGCAGAAGGAGAAAAAATGTTCTCCGCCATCCGGGCCGAACAGGAAGCCGATGCCGGGAAGCCCCACCGGCTCCTGCTCCACCTCTTCGGCATGCCCGCACAGGGGATCCGGCTGAGGCTGGAGGCCGAAGGGGACGGCCCGATAGAGGTGGAGTGTGCAGACCTGTCCTATGACCTGCCCCGGGGCCTCGACCTCCCTCCTCATCCTCCCGGCATCCTCCTGCACCCTCGCACTCTGGCCCACAGCCGGACGCGGATCCCGGGCCTCAAAGACCGCTGAGGGAATAACCACTGCCAAGGAGCCGACTATGACACAGGAAACCCGCTTTCAGGGGTTCACCCCCCGGACCGTAAAATTCTTTTCCGACCTCAAGAAGCACAACACCCGGGACTGGTTCAACGCCCACAAGGAGACATACACCACCCAGGTGATGAACCCGGCTCGTGCCCTCGTGACGGATCTGGGCGGCCGTCTCAAGGAGATGGCACCCGGCATCATCGCAGTGCCCCAGCTCAACCGTTCCATCTTCCGCATCTACCGGGACACCCGTTTCAGCGCCGACAAATCCCCCTACAAGACGCACTTGGGCCTGTATATCTGGGAGGGAGTCCGGCCCCGCATGGAGTGCCCCGGATTCTATTTTCACCTTGAGCCGCCCAATCTGATGCTGGGGGTGGGGCTCTACATGGTCCCCCGCAAGGCACTGGAACATTACCGGAATGCGGTGGTTCACCCTGAATATGGGGCTGAGCTGGCCGATATTGTGGCATCCATATCCGGGTTGGATGGCTATTCTCTGGGAGGGACGCACTACAAACGCATCCCCGCCGGTTTCGATGCCGCCCATCCCAACGCGAAGCTGCTGCTCCACAACGGATTGTATGCCGGGGTCGAGGCCTCTATTCCCGATGAGCTGTATTCGGAGCGCCTGATCGACTACTGCATGGAACGCTTCACGCCCCTGGCGGGCCTGCACCGCTGGCTGGCGGCGTTCACCGCACGGATATTCTGACCGCCTTCGTCGGCCGGGCAGCCGGGGATCAGTAATCCGAGGTCATGATGAAGAGCGGTTTGAAGTTGAAGCTTTTGTAGTAGGGCCGCAGGCGCTCGGTGTTGTAGTACTTGGCCACATCCACCGTCTTCTTCATGCTGGTCACCACATCGATGGGGACGTTGTCGTACTGCCCTTTGCGCAGGCAGACCATCCGCCCGCCGGTCCCCTCCAGTATGAGGTCCAGGGCTAGGTTTCCAAACGCCATGGGAACGACGGAATCGATGGCGTCGGGGTCTCCACAGCGGACCAGGTAGCTCAGCCGCTGGTTGATGACGTTGAGCTGGCGCCCCTTATTGAAGTGCGGGGAGAGCTCTTTCAGCCGCCGGGACACAAGGTCACCGATCCCCCCCAGCTTCTTGTGGCCGTACATGTCTTTCTCCTGCGCCTCGAACACCATCTCCCCGTCAACGAACATGGCTCCCTCCGAAACCAGGGCGACGGAGTAGTGGCTGGGGTTTGTCTTCCGGTCGGCGGCCAGCAGCTCGCAGAGCTTCGTGATGTCGAATTTGTGCTCGGGGATGACACAGCGGTTGGCAGCGCCGGCCATGGTGGGCAGCAGGGCCGTGAATCCGGCATAGCGGCCGAAGACCTCGATGACCAGGAACCGCTCGTGCGATCCGGCCGTGGTCCTCAGCGCGTGGGTCATGCTGATCGTCCGGGTGACACAGGTGCTGAAGCCGATGCAGTAGTCGGTTCCCGGCACGTCGTTGTCCATGGTCTTGGGGACCGCGATCACCTTGACCCCTTCCGCATGCAGCCGGGCCCCGTAACTCAATGTATCGTCGCCGCCGATGGGGATGAGGTAATCGATCCCCAGGTAATCCAGGTTTTTCAAAACCTCGGGGGTCAGGTCATTGTAGCTGTCCTTGAAGGCGCCGCGGAGATGGTCCGGAACATTGACGCCGGGCACGTGGCTGGGGCGGGTGCGCGAGGTGTGCAGGAACGTCCCGCCGGTGCGGCCCACCTTGTTCACGACCTCTTCGGTCAGCACCTGGTAAAAGTTCTCATGGGGAGCGTCTTTATCCCGGATCATGTCCGTCAAACCGGCCCACCCACGGCGGATCCCGATCACCTTGTAGCCCTCACGCAGCGCCCGGATAGTGATGGCCCGCATGGCGGGATTCAATCCCGGGACATCTCCCCCCCCGGTCAGGATCCCGATGATACCTTTTTTCTTTTTGATGTTTGCCATGGATCTGTCTCTGTTTTAATCTCCGTACTAAATCGTTCGATTTCGCCAGTACTAATTTAAACCATTTTCAAACAAACACAATACCCTATCCATTTTCGGATTCGATGTCAAACCGGGGGCACAGTCTGGCAGGCGCCTCCGAATGGCTTCTTTATCAGCTTACCCGACTGACCTAACCTGGATTATTCACGAGGCGAGATTGCTGCAACAATGCCGATGTGGTGAGATCGGCTCGCCCGAAGGGTAAAAAATGCCGATTATAAATAAGAATCCGCCGAGGGAAATGCTGGCTCCTCCGATGTATGAAATATCAGGCCATCACTAAAGTTCACTAAATTCTGCATCGGCCTTTTTATCAATAATCCAGGCTTGATTCCTGGCAATAAATGCAGATAATATTCATGGTGGGGAGGAAAAAATGAAAAGAAGCCACCATCGAGAGGCTCCACCAGTATATCCTGGCACAGGGCTATGAGATCGCCGGACCGCTTGAAGAGGAATACCTGAAGTCCACGGGCATGGGCAACATCCCGCCTGAGGAATATCAGACCATCATCCGCTACGCAGTAAAAAAGAAGGAATAACCCTCCCCACACCCCAGGGACGGTCTAGCTAAAGCGTTTGAGCTCGGCCTGCATCTCGCGGTCGCGGTCGCGCTCGCGGATGACCTCGCGTTTCTGGTGGGTCTTTTTCCCACGGGCCAGAGAGAGTTCCACCTTGACCTTGTTAGTGGCGGATATGACGATCTGGGTTGGGACCAGCGTCAGGCCCTTTTCCTTGATCTTGCCCAGCAAACGCTTTATCTCCCTCCGGTGGAGCAGCAGTTTGCGCTCCCGCAGCGGCTCATGGTTGAGACGGTTGGCAGGAGGATAGGTGCTGATGTGGCAGCTCACCAGGAAGACCTCTCCGTCACGGATCTCGGCGTAGCTTTCCTTGAGGCTGACCCGCCCCTCCCGGATCGACTTGACTTCACTCCCCTGCAGGGCGATTCCCGCTTCGAAGCTCTCCAGGAGCTCGTAATTGAAATAGGCCTTTTTATTTTTGGCGATAACTCTCATCCTGCCGCTCTTCATGATCGATTTTCCAGCGTCTCTGCCGTTTCCCCAGAAAAAAGTCCGTACCCGGGACAATTCGCGAGTCGAGTTGGACTCGGCAGGATAGGCCGGGCGTAGACGGAGGGGACGGCTGGGGAGGGTAGAAAAAGACGGTCCAGGATCAGGGTCGGCTGTAACATCTTTCGAAGATCAGGAGTCCAAACGCGGGGACAGGTTCTTGTAGCAATCGGACAACCCATCCAGGAGCTGCTGCTCGATGTTTTCGGAGGAGGAGTCCATTACCTCAGAGATCTCCGTGACCACCAGCTCCTTGGCCTTTTCCATCATCTTCTTTTCCCGGAATGAGAGGGGCTTGACGAGGTTCAGATAATACAGGCTCTTGAGGACAACAGCCATATCCAGGATGGATCCGGTCTTCATCAGGTTGACGTGCTCCTTGTAGCGGCCTTTCCAGTTCATGGAGACCTCGACCGCCCCGGAACGCATGAAATCATAAACCTTGCGGATGGCGTCGGTCGTGATCAGCCTCCGAATACCTATCTCCTCGGCATTCGAGGAAGGGACCATGATCTTGCTGTCGTTGGAGACGATCCTGAGATGATAGATGCGAAATTCCTGACCGAAATACTTCTCTTTCTGGATATCTTCGACGACCCCAATCCCTTGGTTCGGGTAGATGACCTTATCGCCAATCGAAAAGCTATCCATGAGGAAACAGTATTATAGAACAAATTGTCACTGAGAGTCAACATCCTATATCGTTCGACCTATATGACCCCCTTCCGGGCAGCAACTCTGGTTACATCTGCGATACGAGAACGGCTCCCGAGGGATACGGGTCTGAGACGGAAGATATAAGGACTCAGCCCCGCCCCTTATCCTTTCAGGCGGGCTGATAATCGCAGGGCTTTAAACTAAAATGTGGGAGGGATCACCAATGTGGGAGGGATTGGAAGGCCTTGACATATAAGGGTTTGTTTATTATTATACGTGACTTAACGACTGTTGTAGAGCTGGAAAGATGAAAAGAACGTTTCAACCCAATAACCGAAAACGAAAAAAGAATCACGGCTTTCTTGTGCGAATGAGATCCAAGGGAGGCCAGCAGGTCATAAAGAACAGGCGTCAGAAAGGCAGAAAAAGACTTGCTGTCTGATGTCCGAATCCCTCCGGCCTCAAGAGAGGATAAGGAAACAAAGCGATTTTGCCAGGATTTATAAGAACGGCAGTCGCTACAGAGGAAGATATTTCAATCTCGTCTATCTCACCAGTGATCTGAACCATTCCCGGATGGCGGCGGTCGCCAGCAAAAAAGTCGGCAACGCCGTCAAGAGAAACAGGGTGAAGAGATGGATGAGGGCCCTGTTCCGGCGGAACAAGTGCCTGCTGAATGCTTCCTTGGACCTGATCATGATCGCAAAGCCGGGGATGCCGGATTCGAACTGGAATGAGATCTTGGACGAATACAGGAAGGCCGTTCATTATCTGAACAAAAAAAGTCGAGCTGTATGAAGAATGTAGCATTGGCCCTGATCAGGGGCTACAAGAAGATTCTGTCCCCTCTGCTGGGCAACCACTGCAGATTCTTCCCCTCCTGCTCGGATTATACTTACCTGGCCATTGAAAAACACGGATTGTTCCGGGGAATCGGGATGGGGGCCAAAAGGCTCACCAAGTGTCACCCCCTGCATCCCGGCGGAGTCGATCCTGTGCCATAAAGGACTTGTAGATGGAAAAACGACTGCTCATCGCTATTGTACTATCGTTCGTCGTGCTGTTCGGCTGGCAGCTTATCTTCAAAAGCGAACAGAAGACGGAGCCGCCCCAGGATCTGCCGGTCACGGAGGGGCTGGTTCAGGAGTCAACTCTGCAACCGGCACCTGCGACACCGCAAAAGCCGGCGGAGGAGCCCGCTCCCCAGACCAAAAGCCTTCCTGAGGCTTCCGGAGAGCCCGTATCCGGGGACCGGGAACAGGAGATCCGTGTCGATACGCCCTTTTACCGGGCCGTGTGGAGCACCAAAGGCGGAGTGCTGACCAGCTGGAGACTCAAGCAGCACACGGATAATGAGGGTGGGGACATGGAGCTGGTGTCCGAAGAGTCCCGGCAGCTCGGCCGTTATCCCTTTGCCGTTCGGACCGACGATCCCGAGTTCGACCTCGTGCTGAACGGAGCTCTGTACAAGCCTTCCCGCCAGAGGCTGGACCTTCTGGGCGGGGAAACACAGGAGCTCCGCTTCGAGTATGCGGATGGAAGCGGCAACCGGATCCAGAAGGTCATCACCTTCCGGGGAGAAGGATACGATATCGACCTCCAGGTCAACCTGTGGAAGAACGGACAGGCGATCGAACCCTTTCTTGTGTGGGGCCCTCAATTCGGGAACCTCAAGGCCGCCACCAAGAGCAGCCGCATGAGCGCTTCTCCCGGAATCTCGGTATTGTCCGGGCCCAAGGTGTGGCGTCACGACGAGAGGAAGTTTAAGCCGGAGGAGAACACCTACAATTTCGTCTCCTGGGCATCCTACGACGATCAGTTCTTCATGGCCCTGCTCTTCGCCTCACCTCAAAACAGCAGCGCGGTTTTTTCCCAGGAACAGGTCAGTGAAGAAGGGCCTTCCTACCACTACCTGAGCATCAATTTCGTCCGTAAGGCCTATCTGGGCCCCAAGCAGCTCGACCTGCTGACCGACCTGGGCGACGAGGCCAAGCGGGCGATCCGCTTCGGCCTCTTCGGCTTCATCACCGAGATCCTGTACGTTGCCATCAAGGGCATCCACAATGCCGTCCCCAACTGGGGCTGGAGCATCGTCCTCCTCACCATCATCATCAAGATCCTCTTTTTCCCCCTTACCTACCAAAGCACCAAGTCCATGGCCAAGATGGCTGACCTGCAGCCCAAGATCAAGGCCCTGCGCAACAAGTACAAAAAGGCTAAGCAGGACATCGAGCAGCGGCGGAAGCTCAATGAGGAGACCATGCGCCTCTACAAGGAGCACGGCGTCAATCCCGCCGGCGGATGCCTGCCCATGCTCATCCAGCTGCCCATATTCTGGGGCTTTTTCCAGCTGCTGCGGGTGGCCGTGGAGTTTCGGCACAGCCCCTGGATCCTGTGGATCGGCGACCTCTCGGTCATGGATCCCTACTATGTCATCCCGGTCCTGATGGGTGTGACACAGTTTATCAGCCAGAAGATGACGCCCACTTCGGGGGACGCCACGCAGCAGCGCATGATGCTCATCATGCCGGTCATCATGACCGTCTTTTTCATCAGCTTTCCGAGCGGCCTGGTCCTCTACTGGCTGAGCAACAATGTGCTCCAGATCGGACAGCAGTATATTATGAACCGCTACATGCATAAGAAAAAGAAGGAATCCCATGGAAAACCAAGAAAAAAATGACGATAAGCAGGAATTCAAGGGACGCAACCTGGAGGACGTCATCAGCCTGGCCGAACACGTCCTGAAGATAGAGCGGACCCAGTTCAACTACGAGATCGTAGCCGAGAAGACCAAGCTTTTCGGGATCAAGACCAAGGAGATCGTGATCCGGGCCTGGCCCAAGACAGCGAAAGACTCGGAGCCGGCCACACGGTTCCTGGATGACCTGCTGGCCCAGTATCCCCTTGACATAAAATACCACACCCGACGGAACCACGACATCCTGTTCGTCATCTTCGAGGGCAAGGACAAACAATTCCTCCTCCAGAAAGACGGGGCCCTGCTCCTGGCCTTTCAGCACATCCTGAACAAGGTGTCGCCTCAAAAGGTCCAGGCCGACTGCGACTTCTTCCGCAAGCGCAAGGAACGGGAACTCAAAGATTATGTGAATAACGTGGCGCGGCGGGTTCGCGAGTCCGGTCGTAAAGAGACGCTCGATCCCATGAATCCCTATGAAAGACGCCTGGTCCACATCGCCGTCAATCAGATCCCGGGTATATCCACCGAAAGCATCGGCGAGGGATTCCTGAAAAAGGTGAAGGTGTATCCCACCAAGGGGCGGCCCAAGCAAAACTCCTACTCCTAGGACCCGGAAGCAGGCCCAACACAGCGACAGAATTCCTTTATTCTCTTTGTTATCAATAAGTTACTGGCCTGAGGCCAAGAAGGATGTTCGAAGACACCATCATCGCCGTCTCCACCCCGTTCGGCTATGGAGGCCTGGGTGTGGTGCGGCTTAGCGGCCCTCGGGCCCTTGCCATCTCGCAGGAGATCTTCCGGCCCCGGACACGCCGCCGAAAGTTTCCGCAGCGGCAGCCGATCCTGGGCCGCCTCCTCGATCCGGGAACCGGAGAAGCCTTTGAGGAGGCCATGCTCACCTATTTTCCCGGGCCCCGTTCATACACCACCGAGGACGTGGTGGAGATCTCCACGCACGGCAGCCCGGTCCTCATGGAAGAGATCGTGCGGTTGGGCCTCGAGGCAGGAGCCCGCCATGGCCGACCGGGAGAATTCACGCTGAGGGCCTTCCTGGGAGGCCGGATAGATATACTCCAGGCCGAGGCGGTGAACGACCTGATAAAGGCCGCATCTCTCAATCAGGCGAAGATTTCCTGCAGGCAGCTGGACGGCAGTTTGTCCCGGAGTATATCCGAACTGCGGCGGAGCATCATCCACATCCTTTCCCAGATAGAGGCCGGCATCGAATTCCCGGATGAGGGCCTCGGGACCTCTCCCAAAGTCATAGCCCGCGGCCTGCGGCGATCACTGGATGCGGTCTCCCGCCTGGTCGAGAGCTATGATCTGGGGAAGACGCTTCGTGAGGGAACCGTACTGGCGGTCACGGGACGGACGAACTCCGGCAAATCCACTTTGTTCAACCGGCTTCTCGACCAAGACCGGTCCATCGTCACTCCCTTCCCCGGAACCACACGGGATTACATCAGGGAGCAGATAAAGATAAAGGACGCAATGTTCACCCTGATAGACACGGCCGGCCTGGACGACGCCGCCCAACCCATCGAAAGAGAGGGCATCCGCAGGGGAAAGGAGCTGGCCGCCGGGGCAGACGGCATCCTGCTGCTCCTGGACGCATCCCGCATGGAAAACGAGGACGACCTGGCCCTGATCAGAAAGTACCGGGACGAGCGGACCATACTGCTCTGGAACAAGACGGACCTCCCCCCCAAGATCCGGAGCGAACGGATCCGGGAGGAGGCGGGAGGGCTCCCGCAGCTCGAGATCTCGGCCCTGCAGGGGACCAACCTCCCTCTGCTCAAAGAAAAGATCCACGAGCTCTTCGTCCCGGACCGGAGCGGCGGGGACGAGGTCATCCTGCACCTCCGCCAGAAGCTGGTGCTGGAGGAGATGCGAAAAGCCTTTGAATCCGCCCTGGACGTCCTCAAGCAGGGGCATTCAGAGGAGGTTCTAGCCGAGGAGATCCGCTCTGTCCTCCCCCTCATAGGCCAATTGACGGGCGAGATTCGGGCCGATGACGTGCTGGAGGACATCTTCGGCCGTTTTTGTGTGGGGAAATAGTCACCCATGAGTGAAGAAGCCCGCTTCGATGTCGTTGTGGTCGGTGCCGGCCACGCGGGATGCGAGGCGGCTCTCGCGTCCAGCCGCATGGGCCTCCAAACCGGCCTGATCACCTTAAACCTGGAGAATATCGCCCAGATGTCCTGCAATCCGGCAATAGGGGGGCTGGCCAAGGGCCACCTGGTCCGGGAGATCGATGCCCTGGGAGGCGTCATGGGCCATGTGGCGGACGAGACCGGGATCCATTTCCGCCTCTTGAACCGCAGCCGGGGAGGCGCCGTGCAGGCGCCCCGCGCCCAATCGGACAAGTCCCGATACCGCAAGGCCATGCGGACCATCCTGGAGAACACTCCACGCCTCACGCTGCTTGAGGCGACGGTGGCCCGTATACTGCGGGAGGATGGTTCGGCCGCAGGCGTCGAGCTCCTGGACGGCTCCCATATCCTGACCACGGCCGTGATCCTTACACCGGGCACCTTCCTGAACGGGATGGTCCACATCGGGCTGGAGAGCTATCCGGCCGGCCGCGCCGATGAGCCTCCTTCCACCCATCTGGCCCAACACCTCAAGGACCTGGGCCTGCCTGGATTCCGGCTCAAGACGGGCACGCCCATGCGGCTGCACCGGGACACCATCGACTGGAGCCGCTTCACACCGCAGCAGGGAGACGAGAAGCCTGTCCCATTCTCTTTCCGAACAAAGCATGCGCTGGAGAACCGGGTCGTGTGCCACTTCGGATACACCAACCCGCGGACCCACGCCGTCATTCGGAAAAACCTGAAGAAATCCGCCCTCTACGGAGGCCGGATCAAGGGTGTCGGGCCGCGCTACTGCCCCTCGATCGAGGTCAAAGTGGTGGAGTTTCCCCACCGCCAGCGTCATCAGATCGTCCTGGAGCCCGAGGGTCTGGATACGGAAGAGATCTATGTCAACGGCATATCCTCTTCCCTCCCCCTCGAGACCCAGGAAGAGGTCCTCAAGAGCATCTCCGGCCTGGAGGACGCCCGCATCCTGCGCCCGGCCTATGCCATCGAGTATGACGCCATCCTCCCGACCGTGCTGCGTCCCACGCTCGAGGTCCGGGAGATAAACAACCTCTACCTCGCGGGACAGATCAATGGAACCTCGGGTTATGAGGAGGCCGCCGCACAGGGGCTGATGGCGGGGATAAATGCCGCGCTGAAGATAGAGAAGCAGCCGCCGCTCATCCTGGGGAGGGAGGAGGCCTATATCGGAGTGCTGATCGACGACCTGATCACCAAAGGCGTCGAGGAGCCCTACCGGCTGTTTACTTCGAGGGCCGAATACAGGCTGCAGCTGCGGATCGACAACGCAGACCGGAGGCTCACGGAGTACGGGCGCCGTCTTGGGCTCATCGAACCGGAGGATTACGCCGGCTTCCTCAGGAAACAGGATCGGATACGGTCTGTGCTGGATTGGCTCGAGACAGAGAAGATCGATCCGGACGGCCGGGGAAGGATCACACTCAAGGACTGGCTCAAGAAGCCGGATGTGTTCCTCCGTTCAGTCATTGACGCAAGGTCCCTCCCGTGGGAGCTTACGGAGGAAGAGCTCCGGCACATCGAATCCGAGGTCAAATACGAGGGGTATCTCAAAAAACAGGCCAAGGAGATCGCCCGGATCGAAAAAGTAGACCGGGTGAAGATCCCACCCGGAATGGACTATCGGAAAATCCCGGGATTGACCTCCGAAGTCGTAGAGAAACTTGAGAGATCCGATCCTTCCACCCTGGGAGAGGCCAAGCGTATCCCTGGGATGACACCGGCGTCTGTGATCAACCTGCACATCTATCTCAAGATGTCATCAAAATCCCGCAGCCGGGAGAAAATGCAAAAACCCGGTGCAAATCAGCCCTGAACTGTGGTACAAATATAGACTTGAACGACTAACACGGTGTTCCACGTGGAACACCAGGAACGGTTTGACCATTGAACAAGATCATCGCCATCGCCAACCAGAAAGGCGGTGTGGGAAAGACCACAACGGCCATCAACCTGGGTGCCTCTCTGGCCCTGCACAACAAACGGGTCCTGCTGGTCGATTTTGACCCGCAGGGCATGGCCACGGCGGGGCTCGGATTGGAAAAAACCCCGGGGCGGGGGATCTACTCGGCCCTCATGAACGGACAGCCTCTTATGGAGCTCATCCAGGCTACTCCCCTGGACAACTTCTACGTGTGCCCCAGTTCCCGGGAGCTGGCTGGTTTCGAGGCCGAGGCCCACGACCTGGATTCCAGGGAAACACGTTTAAAAGACACCCTGGAACACATCAGGTCCAAGTTCCATTTTATATTCATCGACTGCCCGCCATCGCTGGGGTATCTCACGATAAACGCCCTGACGGCGGCCGATTCCATACTCATCCCTGTCCAGACAGAATATTTTTGTATGGAAGGTATGCCGGACCTGTTCAACACCCTGGACACGGTGCGCTCCTATCTGAATCCTTCCCTGGCTATCGAGGGGATCGTGCTTACCATGTACGACGATCGGACCAACCTGGCCAGGCAGGTGGCGGAGGAGATCAGGGGTTCCCTCAGCAGGATCGTGTTCGAGGTCGTGGTCCCCCGAACCGTCCGGCTGGCCGAGGCCCCCAGCTTCGGCAAGCCCGCCCTCCTCTATGACGTCCGGTCCAAGGGCGCTCAGGCATACCTGAACCTCGCAACGGAGCTACTGCAAAGATGAAAAAGAAAGCCCTAGGCAAAGGACTTGAAGCCTTCCTCCCCGAAGAATACGGAATCCTGAAGGAGGAGCGTTTCGCAGAGCTGGATATCGAACAGATCAAGCCCAATCCCGACCAGCCCCGGACCCACTTCGACCCGGTCGCACTCCAGGAGCTGGCCCTCTCCATCCGGGAGACGGGGATTCTGCAGCCCGTGGTCGTGGTCCCTCAGGAGAAGCACTACAAGATCATCGTGGGAGAAAGACGATGGCGCGCCGCACAGCAGGCAGGCCTTAGAAAGGTCCCTGTGCTCATCCGGAACATGTCACAGGTCCAGCAGTATGAGGCTTCCCTGATCGAGAACCTGCAGCGTGAGGACCTCAATCCCATCGAGATCGCCTCTGCCTACCAGAAGATGTCCGCAGACCTGGGCCTGAGCCAACAGCAGATCGCGGGAAAAGTGGGGAAGGACAGGGCCTCCGTAGCCAACTATATCCGCCTGCTGAAGCTCCCGGCGGAGATCCAGGAGATGCTCTCCACCGGCAAGCTGTCCATGGGCCACGCCCGAGCTCTGATCACGCTGGAAGACCCGGATGTGCAGCAGGAGTGCGCACGCCAGACCGTGCGCAGGGGACTTTCCGTCCGAAGCGTGGAAAAACTTATCCAGAAACTTAAGGCCGAACCCAGGGAGAAGAGCGGACCGACCCTGGACCCGGACCTTCAGGCGGTCCAGGAGGAGCTCCTCCAGCTCCTGGGCACCAAGGTCGCCATCTCCGGCAGGCCGGGAAAAGGGGTGATCAAGATCCACTATTTTTCATTGGACGATCTAAACCGAATCTATGAGGCAATCAAAGGAGCCATCTCATGAAAGAAAAAAGGAGAGAAATGGACGATACGAAGATTACGGGATTTTTTGACAAGGACACACACTTCAAGGGAGATCTGAGCTTCAAAGGATCATTCCGTGTGGACGGGCATTTCAAGGGTACGATCAAGTCAGATTCCATCCTGATCGTCGGGCCGAACGGGAAGGTGGATGCGGACGTGCAGATCGGCCAAGCCATCATCGACGGACAGGTCAAGGGCAGCATCCATGCCAAGAACAAAGTGGAGATCCATTCCTCAGGGCGGGTGACGGGAACCATCATCTCCCCCATTCTCGCCATCGAAGAGGGGGCTTTCCTGGAGGCCAACTGCCAGACCACGGACAAGCTGCCTCAAACAGCTCCGGAAAAGAAACCGGAGGGGCCTCATCTCCCGGTACCGAGGTCCGAGACTTGAAGCCGGCCCTGGGGGTTATCCCGGTCCGCTACAAGGCTCAGCGGTTCCCGGGGAAACCCCTGGCCCCGATCCTGGGGAAACCGATGGTGCAGTGGGTCTATGAGAGCGCCCTCCAGGCTAAGCGTCTGGCAAAACTGGTGGTGGCCACGGACGACGAGAGGATTCTTGAGGCCGCAGGGGGCTTCGGGGCCGAGGCCTTTCTGACCTCTCCGGAGCACGGTTCCGGCACGGAACGCACGGCCGAAGCGGCATCCCGCTACGACCTGCCGATCGTGATCAATATCCAGGGAGACGAACCTCTGCTGAGAGGTGATGCCATCGATCTCTTGGTGGAGGCGCTCCAGGATGAGACCGTGCCCATGGCTACACTGGCCCATCCCAATCCCGACCTATCGCGAATCGCTGATCCGAACGTCGTCAAGCTGGTCATGGATTCTGAGGGGTATGCCCTATATTTCTCCCGCTCGCCGCTCCCGCATCAGGCTTCGGACTTCTTCTGGGAACACATCGGGATCTATGGGTTTCAAAAGGACTTCCTGCTGCATTTCAGCAGCCTGCCCAAGTCCAGGCTGGAGATCACGGAAAGGCTGGAGCAGCTTCGGGCCCTGGAGCACGGATTCCGTATCAAGGTCCTCGAGACCCGAAATTCGACCTTGAGTGTGGACACACCGGAGGATATAATCAAGGTCGAGAGCCGGCTGAAAGAAAGGATCCATGACAACTAAGTTTATATTCGTGACGGGAGGAGTGCTGTCCGCACTGGGGAAAGGGATCGCCGCGGCATCGATCGGCAGGCTGCTCGAAAGCCACGGCTACACGATCACCATCAAGAAATTCGATCCCTACCTCAACATCGACCCGGGGACCATGAGCCCCTTCCAACACGGAGAGGTGTACGTGACGGATGATGGGGCGGAAACCGATCTCGACCTCGGACATTACGAACGCTTCACATCGACACGTACGTCCCAGGCCCATAACTGGACGGCGGGCAAGATCTATGAATCGGTCCTGAAGAAAGAGCGGGAGGGTGGATACCAGGGCAAGACGGTGCAGGTCATCCCCCACCTGACGGATAAGATCAAAGACGCCTTCCGGGCCGCCTCCGGGGAAAACGACATCGTCATCATCGAGATCGGCGGGACGGTGGGCGACATAGAGGGGCTTCCCTTCCTGGAAGCCACCCGTCAGATGCGGCTGGAGCTGGGGATCGAAAACACCCTGTTCGTGCACCTCACCCTGGTCCCCTTCATGAAGACCTCAGGGGAGCTCAAGACCAAGCCCACCCAACACAGCGTCAAAGAGCTCCGTTCCATCGGTATCCAGCCGGACATCATCCTCTGCCGATCGGACCGATCCGTGGGCAAGGACCTCAAGGCCAAGATCTCGCTCTTCACCAACGTCCCCCTGGAGGCCGTGATCTCCGCCCAGGACGTGGACAACATCTATGAGATCCCGCTGCTGTTCGCCCGGGAAGACCTGGACGGGATCATCCTCAAGCTTCTCAACCTGCCTCCCAGCCCGCGCAAACTGACAGAATGGAAACGGATGGTGAAACGCATGAAGTCTCCCAGGGATGAGGTGAACATCGCCCTGGTAGGCAAGTACACCGGTCTGCAGGACTCCTACATCAGCCTCAACCAGGCCCTGGTCCATGCCGGTGCCTCCCACAGCCTGAAGATCAACTTCATGTGGATCGAGTCACAGGCTGTCGAAGAGGGCAGCCCCCGGGATGTGCTCAAGGATGCGGACGGCATCCTGGTGCCCGGAGGATTCGGCGTAAGGGGCATCGAGGGCAAGATCCAGGCTGTGACCCACGCCCGCACCCAAAAAATTCCTTTTTTCGGGATATGCCTGGGGATGCAGTGTGCCACCATCGAGTACTCCCGCAACGTGGCGGGATTGGAGGGCGCCAACAGCACCGAGTTCGACAAACGCACACCCCACAAGGTCTTCTTCAAGTGGCGGGAGCTCAAGGGGATCACAGACAGGGGCGGGACCATGCGCCTGGGCCAGTATCTGTGCCGGT
>CBFDBC010000038.1:0-21152 GCA_965602945.1 uncultured bacterium
GATCCTCCCTATGAGTGCGCCGAAGTTCGTCTCGGGGATGGGCTGTTGGACAGTGGAGAATCCCAGGCCGTCAGGACCGCAGTATCCCCGGGGGTTGCCCTGCTGCAGCGAGATCCCACCCTGGGCCTGGAACACGATCCTCTGCCCGGCCTTGACATCGAGCCTGGTATCGGTCCAGTGCACATCCGCCGGCACTCCGATGCGGTAAAAACGGCCGGTCTCAAGTACCGGCCGGGTTTCCTGCAGTTCCTGATCCGCGGCCCCTGCCCGATCGGCCGGGAACAAAAGGGCCACAGCGAAGAAGATAGAGAGGAGCGCTTCCGGCCTGAATTTCTGGTTAATAGGCGGCATATGGGTTCACCTTCCTAAGGGCTTTTGTCATGACGGGAGGCGGCAGGGCGCAGCCCCAGGACCTGAATAAGTGACTCATGGATGCGTCCGTTCGAGGCCACGGTCTCCTTTCCGGTCGTGTCAAGCCGCTCTCCGCTGAAATCCGTCACTCGTCCCCCCGCTTCGAAGATCATCAGAATGCCGGCGGCCACATCCCAGGGGGCGAGCTTGATTTCCCAGAAACCGTCGAAGCGCCCGCATGCCACATAACACAGATCGAGGGCCGCCGATCCGCAGCGGCGGACAGCCTGGGCCCGGACAGCGAAGTCGGCGAAATGATCCAGGTTGTTCTCCCGGCTCTCCCGAACATCGTAGGGAAAGCCGGTAGCAAGCAGGCTGTGATCCAGGTCGGGAGTGGAGGAGACGGATATCCTGCGGCCGTTGAGCTCCGCACCCCTTCCGCGGAGGGCTGTGAACATCTCTTCACGTGTCGGGTCGAACACGACGCCCATACCTATCTCCCCTCGCCTCTCCAGCGCAATGGAGATGGAGTACACGGGGAGGCCATGGGCAAAGTTCGTGGTTCCGTCGAGAGGATCGATGATCCAGCGAAATTCCGATCCCCTTTCTTCATTTAAGCCCTCCTCCGCGAGAAAGTCATGACCGGGAAAACGTTCGGACAAGCGGTTTACGATCAATGCCTGTGACCGCCTGTCGGTATCGGTGACAAGATCCACTACACCCTTGAAGGAGATCTCACCCACGGAATCGCGATGCGCCCGCAGCAGCTCCCCCGCCAGCCGCGCCGCATCTTCAGCCTCCTGCTGATACGCCTGCCACTCCATAATAACCCATCTTATCAACTCTCCGCCTCTCATACAACACCGGGAGACGTTCAGCCGCCCGGCCGACCGGACACACTCGGATACCGTCCGGAACAGTTCGGGAGAAGAAATGAATAATGGGAGGGGGAGGTGCGTATATCTATCTACGGGGACGTTCCCCGGAATAGCGGTTGCGTCCTGACGGTAAACCGGGTAGACTTAAAAGCGCAACGCCCCGGACTGGAGGACATCCTGGGCCGACCTCGGGATTGAACCTTTTCAGACAAAGAACGTAGATTAAGATGGCGCATTACCGAGTTAAAATCGAGAAGATAAACATGAAGAAACTCCTCCTAATCCTGGCCGCAGTGTCCGTGATCGCGATTATTATCCTGGTCAACCTTCAGTCCAAACGGGAGAAGGCCGTCAAGGTCTCGGTAGAAAAGGTGACGGCGGACGACCTCGCGTCGGTCATATCCGCGTCGGGAGAGGTGAAGCCGAAAAAGAGCGTCAACATCAGCGCACAGATTCCGGGCCGTGTCATAAAGATCGCCGTGGAAGAGGGACAGATCGTGGAAGTGGGAGACTTCCTGCTCAAACTGGAGGCGACCCAATACGAAGCCAACGCCGAAAGGGACCAGGCCTTCATCCGCTCTCTCAATGCCGAACTCATCAGGGCCGAGGCCTATCTCAAAAGGGACGAGAACAATCTCGGAAGGCAGAAGAACCTCTGGGATAAGCAGCTCATCTCACGGGAGGAGCTTGAAGCCGCCACGGCACAGTCCGATATTTCAAAGGCCACCAAAGAAGCGATAACCTACCAGATCCGTCAGGCCCAGGCTTCGCTCAAGAGCACCCTGGATAACATCGAAAAAACCGTGTATGCCTCACCAATAGCGGGGATCATCGCCAGCCTTCAGGTAGAGGAGGGGGAGACGGCACTCGTGGGGACCATGAACAATCCCGGCACCGTGCTCATGACCATCGCCGATCTCTCCGTCATGGAAGTTGAGGTCGAGGTGGATGAGACCGATGTGGTGGCGTTGGAACTCGGGCATCCCGCGGAGGTCCGGGTAGATGCATTCCCAGACCGCATCATCGCCGGCACGGTCACGGAGATCGGGAGTTCGGCGCTGGCGAAGATCACGGTTTCGGAAGAATCCAGGGACTTCAAGGTTGTGATCACACTCGAGGATCCTCCGGGCAATCTGAAACCGGGCTTATCCGCCTCCGCGGACATCATAACGGACGAGAAGGAGGGCGTGTTGGCCGTGCCCATCTCCGCCCTCATCAGCAGGGAAGGCCCGGATTCCGGCAGGAGAAATGACGGGGATCGGATAGAAGGGCTCTACCTGGTGGACGCGGACAACCGGGTGAAGTTCACGCCTGTACAAAAAGGGATCATGGGGGAATTGAAGATCGAGATCATCTCCGGACTGAAGAACGGGCAGACCATAGTGGTCGGCCCTTATTCAGCACTCCGCCTGTTGGAAGATGGGGCCCTCGTGAAACCTACCGCCAAGGAAGAGACCGACTGATGGAAAACACGAACAACGCCATCATCCGTTCCGAAGATCTCTGGAAGACCTACGTGCTGGGGCAGCAGGAAGTCAATGCCCTGAGCGGAGTCTCCATGGTCGTGGAGCGAAACGAATTCCTGGCTATCATGGGCCCCTCAGGTTCGGGAAAATCCACCCTCATGAATCTCCTGGGATGCCTGGACACGCCCAGCCGGGGGGAATACTGGCTCAATGACCAGCTGGTCAGCAGCCTGACTGAGAACGAGCTGGCGCACATACGCAACCAGGAGATCGGCTTCGTGTTCCAGGTCTTCAACCTGCTGCCCCGTGCATCCGCGTTCCACAACGTCGAGCTGCCCTTGATCTATCGAGGCACTGCAAAAAAAGAGAGAACCCGGCAGGTACGCCAGGCCCTGGAAATGGTCGAGGTCTCCCACAGGATGGATCACAAGCCGTCCGAGCTCTCCGGTGGTGAGCGCCAGAGGGTGGCCATCGCCCGCGCCCTGGCCAACGAGCCGTCCATACTGCTGGCGGACGAGCCGACCGGAAACCTCGATTCCAAGACCGGGAGCGAGATCCTCAAGCTGTTTCACAAGATCCATTCCCAGGGAAACACCATCATCATAGTGACACACGATCCGGATATCGCCTCCCAGGCCCAGCGGATCATCTATATCCGCGACGGGAAGATCGAACGCGAGGTGAGGAAGGAGCCTAACGCATGAGCTTCCCCGGTCGTGTCACAGGCACTTTTTTCAGCCCCGACGCCACGTTCAAATTCCTGGCGGAAAAGCCGGTCTGGATGGACGTCATCCTCATAGTATTGATGGGGGTCCTCCTCTTCTCCTACTTCTCCGCACCTTACCTGCAGGATGATCAGCTCGGGATCCTGAAGGAAAACACCCGGCTGCGCGACCGCTATGGCGACGAGCAGTTCGAGCAGATGCTCGAATTGAGGAAAAATCCACCCGCGTGGCAGGTCTACCTGGGTTACGCGATGGCTGGTCTGGGTTTCCTGGCCGGGCTGCTGATATCGAGCCTGGTCATTCTGGTGCTGGGCCGCATGGGTTCGACCGAGGGACGCTTCGGGCAGATCTTCGCCGCGCTCATTCATGCCAACCTCATCGACAAGGTCCTGGGGAACGGGGTCCGTACTTTCCTTGTCCTCTCCAAGCAATCCTTTTTCCAGGCGATGACCTCGCCGGCCATGTTATTCCCTCAGCTGGAGCCCACATCCGTTGCCTACACCGTGCTAAACCAGTTCGACTTCTTCCAGATCTGGATGTTCGGCATCCTTGCCCTGGGACTCACATACATCTTCAAGATCAATCTGAAGCGCGCACTTTTCATCTCCTATTTCCTCTGGTTTCTCAAGAGCCTCCTCAACGTAGGCATTTCGGTCCTCGTCATGCAGTTTTATCTGTAGTCGTAACCGGAAACCTTTCCAATCCATGTTGATTATTATCCTGGATTATTGATAAAAAGTGCCGATACAGAATTTAGTGATCTTGAGTGATGGCCTGATATTTCATACACAGCAGGAGCCTACATTTTCCCCCGGCGGATTCTTATTTGTAATCGGCATTTTTACCCTTCGGGCGAGCCGAGGAATAAGGGTATTTTTCTCGCTGGGGAAAATCACCGGGCTGACGTTTCAGCTTGGCTGGCTGATATTGAGCACGGACCTGGAGCTGCGGACTCGAAAGCCAGAGGGTTTGACAACCTCCCCCCCCACCTTATAAAGTATGTGCATGGAAGACGTCTGGCTGTCAGGGAACCTGTCCGACCTGCCTTTCCCCTTTCTTCTGTTCCGGATATGGAACAGCCGCATGTCGGGCACCCTGGAGATCGAGACGGAAGCCGGAAATGCCGTGGATTTCAAGAACGGCGACATGTGTGTGCCCGCGGAAAGGTTCGGCGACGGAGACGGCCTGGATAGTCTGAAGGAGCGGATTTCCGGAGAAGGAACAGATTTCGAGGAAGCAAGAGGCCTCCCGGACCTGATGGACGCCGGAAATCTCACACCGGAAGAGATGTGGAAGATCCTCCGGACCCTCATCTCGGAAGACCTGATGCCCCTGTTCGATCAGCCGGACGCCGACTACGCCTTTCACAGCGAACACTGCTGGGAGGAGCACGAGATACTGTTCTACGTCCCTATCCTGGATCTCATCCTGGATGGGATCCGGAGGATGTCAAACACCGCGCTCATTACAGAACACCTGCCGGACCCGGACGCGGCGCTGAGGCCTCTCTTCCCCGATTACCTGAAGCGGATCCCCTTCAACGCCCCTGAGATCTACCTGTATCATGTGATACAGGAGGAGCAGGCGGTGGCGGACATTTACGCTTCCAGCCAGATGGGCCGAAAAGAGACCCAGAAGGCCCTCTACACCTTTCTGGCGCTGGGAGTGGTAGGACTCCCTCACACCAGCATCAAGAACCATAACCAGGTGGAGATATCTCAGTCCGACATCTATCATCTCCTCGACAGCTTCAATCACACATTTGAAACGATCTACAAGTACATCTCCAAAGAGATCGGACCGGCTTCACTGAACGTCCTGGAAAAGTGCCTCGAAGATACCAAGCCTTCTCTGTCTCCTTTGTTTCAGAATCCAAGGTTCGATCCGGACGGCCGCATCGAGATCAACTCCGTACCCATCACCGGAGCCGGGATCCAGGGCCGACGGCTGAAACAGGCCCTGGTGCAGGACCTCAACGAGATCCTGGCCGCCGAGATGCTGGCCGTAAAAAAGATCCTGGGTAATGCCCATGAGGCGGTGCTGATCAAGAACCTCGGGAAGGTCCTCGGATGCAATTGAAGCGCAAACAGGTGCTCGCGCTTCTGCTGTTCGTTACACTTCTGGCCCTGATATTTTTGATCCAAATTGGAAGCTGAAGGCAAAAACCTTGTCATCATCCTGGGCCCCACCGGGGTAGGGAAGAGCCGGACATCCATCCATCTCGCTCACCTTTTCGAGGGAGAGGTCATCAACTGCGACTCCATGCAGGTATACCGGGGTTTCGATATCGGAACGGACAAGATCTCTCCCGGAGGCCGAGAAGGTATCCCCCATCATCTTCTGGATGTGGTGGCTCCCGAGATCCAGTTCACGGCAGCGGACTTCGTGCAGGCCGCGCTGCAGGCAGCGGAGGGGATATGGGAGCGGGCACGCCTGCCCATCATCACCGGAGGGACCGGCCTGTACCTCAGGGCTCTGATCGACGGCCTGTTCCCGGAAGGACGGAAGAATCCGCAGATCCGCAGGCGGCTTGAGCAGGAGGCCCAGGCCCAGGGGCTCGAGTCCCTCTGGGAGAGTCTGAAAAGCGTCGATCCTTCCTATGCCGACAAGATCGGGCCCAGGGATCGCATCCGTATCATCCGGGCGCTGGAAGTCTATGAAGAGACAGGCCGTCCGTTCTCTTGGCATTTTGCCCGGACACGCTCGTATGTTGCCGACAGCAACCTGATCAGGATCGGACTGAACCTGGAGCGCCGGGACCTGTACACCCGCATCGAACGGCGTGTGGAGCGAATGTTCACCGCAGGTTTGATCGACGAGGTCAAGAACCTGCTGGCCGCCGGGGTCGGAGAAGATGCGCCTCCCTTCCGGGCCCTGGGCTACAAACAGGTGCTCAGGCACCTGCGAGGGGAGATCTCTGCAGAGGAAGCGGTGGCGCTGACCCAACAGGAAACACGCCGCTACGCCAAACGTCAGGTAACCTGGTTTCGTAAGATGGAGGGCATCCGCTGGTTCGCTCCGGATGAGCTGCCCGATATCGAAAAACACATCCTCCGATCCGTAATAAGATAAATGGAAAAAGCCCTGCTCGTCCACCTGACAACCGGACGGGACAAGTCATTCGAAGCCGAGGAATCCATGCAGGAATTGTGCGGTCTGGTGGAATCGGCTGGCGCCGAGGTCGTTCTTGAGGTCTTTCAGCGCCGCAGCCGGATCAGCCCCAAATACTACATCGGTGAAGGCAAGGTCACCGAGTTGAAAACGCTGCTCCGGGAACTGCATGGAGACATGGTGGTCTTCGATCACATCCTGACCCCCATCCAGCAGCGCAGCCTCGAGGACAGGCTGCGGACCAAGATCATCGACAGGACACAGATCATTCTGGACATCTTCGCCCAGCGGGCCCGGAGCAGGGAGGGCAAGCTGCAGGTCGAGCTGGCCCAGCTCCATTACCTCCTGCCGCGTCTGACCGGAAAGGGCACGGCGCTCTCACGCCTGGGTGGCGGCATAGGGACGCGCGGCCCCGGGGAAAAGAAGCTGGAGGTGGACCGCCGACGGATCCAGATCCGGATCACCACGATCAAGGAATCTCTCAAGAGCATCCACAGGCGCCGGGCCCAGCAGCGGAGAGGACGGAAGAGAAGCCCTATCCCGGTGGTCTCCCTGGTGGGATACACGAACGCCGGCAAATCCACGCTGTTCAACCAGCTGGCCAGGGAGAACATGCTGGCTTCCGAACAGCTGTTCGCCACACTGGACCCGGTTATCCGCCGCGTCAGCTTCAGCGACGGCACCTACTGCCTCTTGAGCGACACGGTGGGACTGATCAAAAAACTCCCCAAAGAACTGAAGACGGCATTCCGGGCCACGCTGGAAGAAGCCGGCGAGGCCGACTGCCTGTGCCATGTGATCGACATCACCTCTCCGCACTGCCTGCGTCAGATAGAGGCAGTGGAGGCCGTCCTGGCCGAACTGGGTGCCCGGGACATCCCTACCCTCAGGATCTACAACAAGGTCGATCTGATGCCGAAAGACACCCGTCCGATCAAAAAGAAACAAGACCCGGACAGGGCTTCGGTTTACGTCTCCGCGCGGTCGGGCGATGGCCTCCAGGACCTCAAACAGGCGCTGCATCACCTGCTCTTCAAGGAAATGCAAATCTTCTACCTCAGCATACCCAAAACCGAGAAAAACGTTATTCAAGCTTTTCCCAAATGGTCAATTGTGTTAAAAAGAAGAGAAAACAAACTCAACTGTGAGTTGAAGATTATGGCGGACCCGGGCACCATGCTCAGGTTTTCGCCTTATGTCCAGAGAGGAGACACCAAGTGGTAAAGAAAAACCTGCTCCCGGTTGCTGTCCTGATAATCCTGCTGTGGTCCTGTGTCACGTACCAGCCGCCGCCTCCCAACCTCTACATCGAGAGCCTGCCGGCCGCGGAAGTCTCCGGTCTCTCGCTGGAAGAGAGGCTCATCGCAGAAGAAGCCTGGCAGAACATCAAACAGGGAAACGCCAGCAAGGCCATAGATCGGATCAGCAGGCTGGACGAGGACAATCCCTTTTACTACACAGGGCTGGGTTATGCTTACTACGTGCTCCAGGACATCCCCCGAGCCGAGAGTTACTTCAAGGCGGCGACCAACGCCTATCCTGCTCTGGCTCTGGCGCACCTGGGGCTGGGGCAGATCTATCAGGAGACCGCCCGGGAGGACATGGCCTTCACGGAGTACCGTGAAGTGCTCAAGCATGACCCGGATCACCCCTGGGCCAAGGCGCGCTATGAGGGAATCCAGTTTAGGAAGACTCAGGAGGCCATGGATAGCGGCCGGGCCTACTTCTCCAGCGGAGACAGCGAGGCAGCCAAGACCTCATACCTGAGGGCCCTCTACTACACGCCGCAATCCACCGAAGCCCACAGGGCCCTGGCCGATATCTACACAAGCGAAAGCCAATTCGAGAACGCGATCGTTCACTTCAAAGCGGCGGTGAACGACGAACCCGAGAATACGGAACTCCTGGCCGCCTATGCCGATGCCCTGTTCCAGAGCGGTGATAATGCGCTCAGCATGGAAGTCTACCAGCAGCTGCTCAGCATGGATCCGGACAACGAGATGGCGCGGCAGCGCATGGAAACCCTCAAGAACCGGCTGGGAATCTTCGAGCTGCCCAGCCAGTACCACACCATTCCGTCCACCGAGTCCCTGACCAAAGAACAGATGTCGGCCCTGATCGGCGTAAAGTTCAAAGATGTCCTGGACAGGCCGGAGGGGAAGCCCCCCATCATCATCGACATCTCCACGTCCTGGGCGTCCCGCTACATCCTGGACACCGCCTCCCTGGGGCTGCTCGATGTATACCCCAACCACACGTTTCAGCCCCGGAAGATCATCACGCGGGCGGAAATGGCGGAGACGCTGCACCGTCTCATCCGGAAGCTGGAAGACAAGGGGTACCGCTTCATCCAGCAGATCCCGCCTGAACGCATCCAGATCGAGGATGTTTCTCCCGATAATTTCTACTACCGTCCCATCGTCTTGATGATCTCCTATGACCTGATGAGCATGGAGGGAGGACGCCGGTTCAATCCCGATCAGCCGGTCTCGGGCGCGAATGCCATGCAGTACCTGAACCTGATCTTGGCTCTTATAGGATAACATGAAAACGAATACGCCCGATCGGCTACTCAACATCCCCAATCTATTCAGCCTCTGCCGGGTTTTCCTGGTGCCGGTCTTTCTCTATGCCATGATCAAGGGCCGTACACAGATGGCCTTCATTATTTTCCTGGTCTCGGCTCTCACGGATTTCCTGGACGGCGCCTCGGCACGCCTGCTCAACCAGAAGACCAAGCTGGGGGCCCTGCTGGACCCCCTCGGAGACAAGGTGTTCATGACCGGGGCCATCATCATCCTCACCATGCCCTCTCTCAATTCTCCCAACGTACTGCCGATCTGGCTGACCGCGCTCGTGATCGGACGGGATGTCCTGGTCGTCGGCGGTGCGCTGTTCCTGTACTTCCTCATCCAGGCAAAATCCTTTCCCCCCACCATGACCGGAAAAAGCAGCACGGTGTGTCAGTTCTCGGTGCTGCTGCTGGTACTTCTGTTCAACATGCTGGGGAAAGAGGCCGGATTCCTGTTCTGGTTATACATAGTGGCGGGCATCCTGACCGTCATTTCCGGGTATGAATATGTCCAGCGGGGACGCGAGTGGTTCCGGTCGGCTCCCCCAAAAAAATAACCTCCCCCCGCGCAGCCTAGGAGTGCTTCCCGTCTTTCTTCTTTTCGGAAGAGAGGGAGATGCTCTTGTCGATGAATTCCTTACGCAGCGTCTTCCAGAGGATCTTGAAGTCCAGGGCCGGGGACCAGTTCTGAATGTAATAGAAATCATATTCGAGGCGTTTGTCGAAGTCGGCATCCTGGCGAAGGCCGTGGACCTGGGCCCAACCGGTGATCCCGGATTTGACCTTGTGGCGAAGCATGTACTTGGGAATCCGGCCCCGGAGGTCCTGCACGAACACCGGACGTTCCGGTCGGGGGCCGATCAGGCTCATCTCACCCCTCAGCACATTGATGAGCTGGGGTATCTCGTCGATGCTGAACTTGCGCAGGAAGCGTCCCAGGGAGGTGATCCGGGGATCGCCGGGAGAGCACATGACCGGTCCGGTTTCCCGCTCCGCGTTCTCCACCATGGTCCGGAACTTGAACATCAGGAACTTCGCTCCGTCCATGCCCACTCTCTCCTGCCGGTAGAGCACGGGCCCGCTTGAAGTCAGCTTGATCAGGAGGGCGATGAGCAGCCAGAGGGGTGACAGGACGAGGAGCACCAGCGTCGACACGATCACGTCCACGCACCTCTTGAAAAAGAGCATGAGTCCCCTCAGGGGCGGCTCGTCGATGCTGATGACCGGGAATCCGTCCAGGTCTTCGATCCGGGCCTTGAGCGTCAGCATCTGGAACAGGTCGGGGATGAGCCGGACATTGACGATAAAACGGTCCACGATCTTGAGCGTTTCCAGGATCTGCGCATAGTTGGAAAGGTCCAGGGCCACATACACTTCCGTGATGTCCCCCTTTTCCAGGACCGACTCCATGTCCCCCACAGCACCCAGCACCGGCAGCCCGCCATCGACCGGGACCTCCTCACCGGCCGGGAGTGAGTCTTCCAGGAAACCCTTCACGACAAATCCCATGTCCCTGTAATCCAGCAGCTTCTGGGCCACGGCCAGGCCCATCTTGCCGGCCCCCACGATCAGCACATTCTTGAGGTTCAGCCCCTTGGCATACCGGCGCTTCATCACGTAGTAGATCTGATGCCGCAGCACGGTGATCATGAAGACCACGCTGACAAAATAGATGGGGAGGAAGAGGCGGGAGATCGTGAAGCTCTCCGGAATGAGGGACGCGATCCCCTGACCGTACGCCACCAGCGCGTTGAGGAAGGAGAAGACGATCAGGATGGAAAACACGGCATTGAGCGTGATGTAAACGAAGTCATCCACTCGTGTGCGCTTGAGCCGGGTCTTGTAGAAGCCCTGCATGTAGAAGATAAGGATGTGCGCTACCAGGAAGAGGGGGACGATCGCGATGTAGTACTTGAGCGCCGGGATACCCTTTTCCGGATCAACCGGGAGCAGATATCCGAAAAACCGGAACCCGTAAGACCAGAAAAAAGCCAGCAGGATGGCGATGACATCGCTCAGGATGTATATCCCGACCAGCCCGCTGCGTTGTCTTCGGATCATAGCTGTTCCTGGAAGTCAGACCATTTATCCTGAATGTATGCCGCCATCCCAGCTTGGAACGCGGGGCGCGCAAAGCGCTCGGCATTCGCCCGGATTTCCTGCCTATTAAAGGTCACGGCCTGGAATATGTCAAGCGCGTCAAGGAGACTCTCTGTCGTGAGCTGCGGGAAGAAGAGGCCGGTCCGGTTCTCGATCACGGTTTCCGTCGCCCCTCCCCGGCCGTAGGCGATGACGGGCGTCCCGCAGGCCTGGGCCTCCAGAGAATTGATCCCGAAATCCTCTTCGCCGGGCATGATGAGCGCCCGGGCTCCCTGATAGGCGGAACGCAGTTCTTCATCCCCCACCTGCCCGAGGAAACGGACATTCTGCGGGGCCGACCTGCGCAGCCTCTTGAACTCAGGGCCCTGCCCCACGATCTTCAGGGAATCCTTCCGCCCACGGAAGGCTTCTACGGCCAGTTCGATGCGCTTGTACGGCACCAGTGCCGACACGATCAGGAAGTGATCCTCCTGAACGCCTCCGGGCTGAAAGAAGTCCGCATCCACGGGGGGATGGAAAACCTCCGCGGTGCGGCCGTAATACCTCCGTATCCGGGCGGCCACTGCCTTAGAGTTGGCGGCGAAGTGATCGACGCGGTGGCAAGACACCGTGTCCCAGACGCGCAGGCGGTGGAGCACGGGCGGGACGAAACGACGCGAAAGCCATCCCAGCCTGTCCGGAGAAAAGTAAGCGAAGTACTGATTCCAGGCGTAACGCATGGGAGAGTGGACGTAGCTTATGTGAAGGGCGTCTGGCCGCGGTATGGCCCCCTTGGCCACGCAGTGCGAGGTGGACAGGATGAGATCGAACTCCTGCAGGTCGAACAGTTCGACTGCCAGGGGGAACAGGGGGAGATAGGAGCGGTAGCGGTTTTTCAGGAAGGGGAGGCGCTGGATGAAGCTCGTGTGGATCTCCCGGCTCTCGAGAGAAGGATGCTGGCTGCCCGGGAAGCGGATCAGCGTGTAGATGGGCGCCTCCGGATAGAGATCGGCAAAGACCTCGAGGACCTTCTCTCCTCCTCGGCGGCCGGTCAGCCAGTCATGGACCAAGGCGACCTTAGGCTTGTCCATTGAGGTTGATTATAGGAACACACCCCCCGATTGTCAATCCGGCCAAAAAGGGGACAGGCCCCTTTTTATTTCCGGGCAAGGCGGAGGTAGAGGTCCTCGGTCCGGCGCACCATCCGGGAAAGGGTGTATTCCTGCGCCAGCGAAGACCTGAGCTTTCTTCCGAGGTGTTCCGCCAGCGCGGGGTTTTCGGCCAGGCGGATCACGGCGGCCGCCAGAGCTTCAGGCTCGCCGGGAGGTACCAGCAGGCCGGTCTCTTCGTTTCTCACGAGCTCCCGGATGCCGCCGACCTCGGACGCCGCCACCGGCTTTTCCAGGGCGGCCGCCTCCAGGATGACATAGGGCAGGGCCTCCTGCAGGGAGGGGAGGACAAACGCGTCAAACCGTCCTATCCAGGCCTGGGCGTCTGTCCGCTCACCCAGGAAATGGACACACTCCCGGATCCCGAGATCCCGGGCCAGGGCTTCCAAGCGGGCCTTTTCCGCCCCGCCGCCCACGATCACGAAGCGGGCCGACGGCTGACGCTCCCGGATCCGTGGGACGGCCCTGAGCAGGACGGCCAAACCTTTAACCGGGTCGAGCCGGGCCACGGTCCCTATCAGGGGACCGCCCGAATCCAGGCCCAGACCGGACAAGACCGAACGGAATTCATCGGTCTCCGGAGGCCGCGCCCGGTCGAAGTCGATCCCGTTCTTGATCACGGTCAGCCTGTCCTCCGGGACAAGCCGGAATGCCCGGCTCAGGTCCCTGACAGAGTCCGACACACACACCACGGCATCCGTCTTCCGGGAGAGCCGCCTTTCGAGTCCGGCAAGGGCCGCCTTCACGACCGGATTCGTATCGTGGAGATAATGGATCCCATGAAAGGTGTGGATGACGACGGGTACACGACGGGGCTGCGCCGCCCACCGTCCGTAAAATCCCGCCACACCGCCGTGGGTGTGCAGGATGTCGAATCCTTCTGCCCGGAGGATATCCCGGATGCGGCGGAGGATCCGGCGGTCGAACCGCTTGCGGAAGGGCACGGCAAGATGTGCGCCCCCCCCGGCTTGGACGGCCTCGGCCAGCGGGCCGTCCGGCCTCGAGCACACGGTGACCGCAAAGCGTTCCCGGTCGAGTTGTTCCGTCAGGGCCAGCACGTTCCTCTGCCCGCCGCCCAAAAAGGCCCGGTCGATCATCATGCAGACCTTGAGAGGCCTCATTTCTCCCTCAACAGCGTGAAGAACCGCTTCCGCTGATCCATGTCTCCGGTCCGCCCCAGGATCCCTTTGAGATAGAGCGCACAAAACGTCACACCCAGATAGGCTTTCAATGCCAGGCGCGAGAGCCCTGAGCCGTGTTTACGGTAGAAATAGATCTGGCTGCGTCTGTAATGATAACGGCCGAGGAGGTGCAGACCCGATGTGCTGGCCCCTCCCACGTGCGCGATCTCGGCCCCCGGCACCAGGAAAAGCCGCCATCCCAGGCCGCGGATCCTGAAGCAGAGGTCGATGTCCTCGAAATAGAGGAAAAACCGTTCATCGAATCCCCCGGCTTCTTTCAGGATCTCCCGCCGGGTCAGGAGGCAGGCCCCTCCCAGCCAGAACACTTCGCGGGTCTTCTTATCTTTATCCGCACGGCGGCTCAGCCAGCGGTTTCCGAACAGTTTTTTCACGGACTCGGTCACGACGTTGACCTTGCGGCCGAAGGAGACCTGGATGCTCCCGGTGGGAAGCCGGAGAGCGGGGGCTACGCCTCCGGCCTCGGGGCGGCACTTCAACTCGTCCAGAAGCCGCTCCAAAACGCCGGGAGGCACCTCCGTGTCCGGATTGAGCAGCAGGACAAACGAGCCTCCTGCCGCTGCAATGCCCTGGTTGTTGGCTTGGGGATAGCCCAGGTTTTCGGTGTTGCGGAGAAGCCTGACCCCGGGAAACCGTTCGGCCACCATGTCCGCGGCTCCGTCCTGAGAGGCGTTGTCCACGACGATGATCTCATGCGCCAGGCGGGTGAGCGCGGTCTCCAGTGAACGCAGGCAGCCGTCCAGCAGCTCCCGGGCGTTGAAGCTCACCAGGACCACGGAAAGCTCGACCTGTCCCTGGTTCATATACGCCCCGCCCCCACGGTCTGCCGGATGATCCGGAACAGTTTTTCACCGGCCAGCTGCCAGGAAAATCCCGGCCGACACTCCTCGAAAGCCGCCAGAACGGCAGCTTTTTTAGCCTCATCGGAAAGGGCCGCCTCCAGGCCGAGCCGGATTTCCTCCGGGTCCGCCCGATCCACCAGCACGGACATCCCGGAGTAGATCTCGGCCAGGGAGGTCCGGTTCAGCACCAGGGGGACCGTCCCGCAGGCCAGGGCTTCGAGCGGCGGGATCCCGAAGCCCTCGTAGTCGGACAGATAGCAGAACGCGTCGCAGCCGGAGTAGAACAGGGGGAGGTCCTCATCCCCCAGGCCCTCTTCCCACAGGATCCAGTCCTCGGCCGTGATCCCCGCGATGTCCTGGGGCGGGCAGGTCCGGTCCCGTCCCACGATATAAAGGAACACATTCGGGTCAATGTCCCGGGTACGCCGGACGGCTTCCACCAGCTCCGGGATGTGGCGCCGGTTAAAGATCGACCCCAGGAACCCGACCACCTTTTTGCCCTCGAGTCCTTTCCGGGCTCTCCACCCGGAGATATCCTCAGGACGGGAACGGCGGAACCTCTCCTCCAGACCCGGGTGTATAACCGTGATCCTGTCCGCACGCACAAACGGGAAATGGGCCAGTATCTCCTGCCGGGTAAATTCCGACTCCGTTATCACGGCCGCTGCCCGCTTTAGGCTGTGCGGCAGAAGCCGGCCGGTCTTCATCCTCTCGCGCCGGGAATACCACTCCGGATGGGAGACATAGGAGATGTCGTGTTCGAAGAGCACGGCCGGCCTCCCGTAGAAGACCGGGAGCGTGTAGTTGGGGGCCAGCAGGACATCCGGCCGGAAATCCCCCAGGGCTTTCCGGAGGGAAAAATTCTGCCAGCGGAAATAGCCCCGGGCCGGGGACAGGATCCGCTCCCGCACATTGGCGGGGAAAGAAAGGCCCGTGGGCCGGCGCACGAAGAGACCAAACTCCCCGTCCGGATCCAACTCGGCCAGCACGGACAAGAGGCCGGCCGTGATGCGCCCCACGCCACCCATGGGAGTCACGATCTCATACCCGTCGACCGCGATCTTCATGAAGCTGCCTGTCCGGCTACCTTGCGGTAGAAATCCAGCGTTGCCCGGGCTGAGCGTTCCCAATCAAAATCATGGATGCGTGTCTTCCCCCGCTCGATCAGGGCCGTCCGCATCTCCTCATCCTCCAGTCCCTGAATCAGGATCTCGGCCATATGCGCGGCCGAGTGAGGATCGAAGAACAGGGCGGCATCGCCCGCGATCTCCGGCAGCGCGGAAACCTGCGAGGCGGCGATCGGGAGTCCGCTGGCCATGGCCTCCAGCAGGGGGAACCCGAAGCCCTCGCACAGCGAGGGGAAGACGAAGAGGGTAGCCAGGCTGTAGAGCCCCTGCACGTCCTCATCAGGCAGGTAATCGAAAAGCCGCACCGACGACCCCAGGCGGTCCTGCGCGATCCGCTCCCGGACCCGGACCATATCCGAGCCGCTGCGGCCGGCGATGATGAGCGGGATGCGCCGGCCCTGTTCGTGCAGGATCTTCAGGGCGTCCATCAGGGTCGTCAGGTTTTTTCGCGGTTCGACGGCGCCCACGAACAGCAGGAACTCCGCGGGGAGGTCGTATTTCTTCCGGAGCACGTTCTTGAAGGCCCGGGAGGTCTGCACACGGAAACGCTTGTTGGTCCCGTGGTGGATGACCGTGACCTTGTCCGGGTCCAGCTGAAATTTCTCCAGCAGATCATCCCGGGTAAACCGTGAGACGGCGATCACGCCGTCGGCCCGGGCGAGGGAATCTGCTGTCCGGGAGACCAGGCGCCTCCGCGTGACCTCGTCCGTCATCTCCGGGTGGTCCATGTAGAACAGGTCGTGCACGGTGACCACGGCCTTCCCGGCCGTGGGCAGGAGCAGCGGTGTGGACGAATGCGTCAGGTCCATGGGTGTACGGAAAAAACGCCCGAAGGCCGGCTTCCCGGGACCGAACCAGAGAGAGTCAAGGAGCCGGCCCGGAATGTAGAGATCATGGAACCTGGCCCGGGCGAAATCCGGGAGCTTTGCCTTGGGGAACCGGACCTTGAGGGAAGCGGACAGCATGAAGTATTCGTTCTCTTTGTCGAGCTCGGCGAGCGCCAGGAGCAGGTTCTTGAAGTACACCCCGATCCCGGTCTCGTCCTTGAGGAAGGACCTCAGGTCCAAACCGATCCGCATTTGGGAGTAATGTATGCGCAGGCCCGGGAAAAGTCAAGGTGAAGGGCCTCGGATATTGATTCGCTCCGGGATCTAAGGGTCGTTGCATCCATCCTAGGGGATCTGTGTACCCGATAATCGTTGACCCTGGGAATGTTTCTCGACTACAATAAAACCATAAGGGGACTATCATGCGCGAACTCATCGTTATCCTGAGTGTTCTCTCGGCGGCAGCCCTGCTGCCGGGCCAGCAGCAGTTCGACATCACGGTACGGAACGTGAGCATACCGGTGCGGGTGTTCGACGGCGACCGCTTCGTGGACGACCTCACCCTGGATGACTTCGAGATCCTGGAGGACGGCAAGCCCCAGAAGGGCATGGCCCTGTATCTCACCCGGAAGGCCGAGATCGAGCGGATGGAGGGCCGCGATTACATGCCCTATTCCGGAAGGTTTTTCTACTTCATATTCCAGATGTATGAGAACCATCCCCGCATCCTGGATGCACTGGATTACTTCTTCTCGGATATCTACGTGCCGGAAGACCAGCTGGTCGTCATGACCCCGCTCAAGGTGTACGAGCTCAACAAGGAATTGGTGGCCAACAGCCCCAAGGACACCGTCGTGGAGTACATCCAGAAAACCATCCGTGGGGACACACTAAAGGCCGCCCAGCAGTACAACTCCCTCATGAAGGACCTGGTGAGGAACGCACAGGGAGTCGCAAGGGGGGATGTGACGAGTTCCCTGCCCCAGTACCGCCAGAACCTGATGAAGCTGGAGCAGGTCACGGCCCAGGACGAACGACGGCTCGTGGGTTTCGCCTCCCAGCTCAAGCGCCTCGACGGACAGAAGAACGTCTTCTACTTCTGCCAGAGCGAGTACCGTCCCAAGCTGAGACCCATGACCCTGAGCAGCCTGCTCGAGGCGAATCAGGACGTACCGAACATCTACGGGGAGCTCCAGGAGCTCTTCACCTTCTACACCAAGGAGAGCAACCTCGATGTTGAACGGATCACGCAGATCTTCGCCGACTCCTCTATCCTCTTCAACTTCATCTACATCAACCGGCGGCCCGAGGGAGGGAGCGGCAATGTCCAGATGGAGGAACAGTCCGAAGACGTTTTCGAGGCCTTCTCCAAGATCGCCGAAGCCACCGGAGGCGCGGTCGAGAACTCCCAGAATCCCGCCGCCGCCCTGGAAAAATCGGCGGCCCTGTCCGAATCCTACTACCTCCTTTACTATTCCCCTGAGAACTACAGGAAAGATGGGGAATACAAGAGTATTACCGTGAAGGTCAAGGGCCGGGAATACAAGGTCTATCACCGGTTGGGCTACGTGGCCGACTGAGGGGACGAGGGATGAAGCCTATCAAGATCGCTTGCGCCTCGCTGGTTCTATGCTGCGGAGCTGTGTTCGCCCAGCAGATCCTGCAGGAGATCTCCCAGGTCATCAACATCGAGGTGCCGGTGCGCGTGTTCAAGTCCGGAGACTTCGTGGACGACCTGACCATCAAGGACTTCGAGGTCCTGGAGGATGGTGTGCCTCAAAAGATCGAGGCCGTTTACCTGGTCCGTCAGGACACCGTGACCCGGGGGGAGGACAGACAGCAGAAGTTCCGCCCCCAGACCGCGCGCACCTTCTTCCTCTTCTTCGAGGTCTCGGAATGGGACGCCCGCCTGGGCGAGTCGGTGGACTACTTCTGCAAGAACGTGCTGCTGCCGCGAGACCGGCTCATTGCCGTGACGCCGGTCAAGACCTACCGGCTCAAGGAGGAAGGCTTCGCCAATAAATCCCGCGAAGATATCGCAGCAGAGCTCAAGAGCCTCATCCGCAAAGATGCCCTGATCGGGGATGCGGAATACCGCAGCGCGCTCAAGGACCTGGAGGAGATGGCGCAGCTCATGAACGGGGCCCTCGGGGACGAGAGCGCTGCCTCGTTATCGAGTCAAGGAGCGAGGGGTATGCAGGCAGGGCTGTTGGAACAGGGGATCGATGTGGTCGCGACGCACTACATGTCCTATCTCCAGAGACTGGAGACCCTGCGGGAGGTCAACGAGCTGCGCATGATGGATTTCGCGAACTTCCTCAAGGAACAGGAGGGGCAGAAATACGTGTTCCTGTTCTACCAGCGCGAATACATTCCCATGATCGACCCCAAGGTCCTGACGGCGGCATCCAGCAGCATTCAGAACGCGGATGGTGTGGATCTCAACATGCTGCTGGCCGACGTGACCCAGTGGTACGACCGGGACATGGGCACGGACGTGGAGCGGGTGAAGCGCGCCTTTGCCGACGCCTCGACCGCAGTGCATCTCCTCTTCATCACCAAGCCGGCCCCGAACGTCCCGGGAGTGTATTTCCAGGAGCGCTCCAGCGACACCTTCACGCCCTTCGCCGAGATGGCCAGGGCCAGCGGGGGGTTCATGGCCAGCTCCGCCAATCCGAACTTCCTCTTCCAGGAAGCGGTCGAGGCCTCTGAGAACTACTACCTCCTCTACTACTCCCCCCGGGAATACACCGGAGACGGCCAGTTCAAGACCATCAAGGTCCGCATCAAGGGCGAGGGATACAAGACCATCCACAGGTTGGGATATTTCTCGAATTGATGTATGATTGCCGCCAGCAATCCAATGGGTAAAACATGAGAAGACTGCTGGTCCTGATAGTGATCCTTACGGCCGGGGCGGTTCAGTTCGGCCAGGAGCTGCAGCACGAGGCCGTTACCGTCAACATCGAGGTGCCCGTGCGGGTGTTCGACGGCGACAAGTTCGTGGACACACTCACCATGGAGGATTTCAAGGTCACGGAAGACGGCACACGCCAGGATATAGCCGCCGTCTACCTGGTGAAGAAGACAGAGATCCAGAGGGAGGAATCGGAGCTGCCCAAAGACAGGGCGCGGCAGGTCTTTTCCCCCCAGGTGGCCCGTCACTACATCCTGCTGTTCGAGATCCAGGAATATCTCCCCAAGCTGGGCGAAGCCGTGAAATATTTCTTCGAAACGGTATTCCAACCGGGAGACACCCTGTCCGTGGTCACACCGCTCACGACCTACCATTTCAAGCAGGAGTCCTTCGAGAAGCTGACCTCTGAGGCCATGGCGGAGCAGCTCATAAGCAAGCTGAAAAAGGACACACGGATCGCCAACGGCGAATACTGGTCACTGACCCGTGATATCGAAGACCTGATGGCGGGCACGGGGATCTTCTCATCCGGCGTGGGGGGATCGGAGATGATCGCCCTCAAGGACATGATGCTGCGGCTGGAGCAGCTACGGTATGTGGAGGAGAAAAACCTGAAGTCCTTCGCCGATTATCTCCGGACCAAGGGCGGGCAGAAGAATGTCTTCCTGTTTTACCAGAAGGAACTCCTGCCTCAAATGTCCGCGCAGGCAATGTTGAATATCTCCAGCGGTAATCCGGAAAATCCCTACGTCCTGTTCGACCTGATGGACCTGTATGACTTCTACAGGAGGGATATCACCTTCGACGTCAAAATGATAAAGCGGCTCTTCTCCGACTCCTCGATCACCATCCATTTCCTCTACCTGACCCGGGTCTCTTCCCGGGAGCTGGATGCCCAGCGCATGCAGAGCCTCCTGAACCTGGGCCTCACGTATGTCGAGCATTCGGAGGACATCTTCAGCGCCTTCAACGAGGTGGCCATAGCCACGGGAGGCTACACCACGAGCTCGCTCAACGCCTCGGACGCCTTCCAGAAGGCCATTGAGGCCTCGGAGAATTACTACCTGCTCTACTACCGCCCCAAGGCCTACCGCGCCGACGGGAATTTCCGCACGATCAAGATCAGCGTCAAGGGCCAGAATTACCGGATCCTGCACCGGTCCGGCTACCTCGCGGACTAAACGGACGTGGCCCTAAGCTCTTGTCTTGCCCTAGGGGCGGTGCTATAGTGTGGGGACTAAGAGGCCCCCCATGCCCGACTTGAGCCGCATCAACCAACGGATCGACAGCTATCGAAACGCCATGATCGACATGCAGATCCGGCTGTGCGCCCTCCCGGCCATATCCCCGGAAAGCGGCGGAGAAGGCGAAGCGGCGAAGGCCGGTCTGCTGCTGGAACACCTGAAGGGCGGCGGATTCGACAGCATCGATCTGATCAAGGCCCCGGACCTGGACGTCTCCAGCGGCTACCGTCCCAACATCATCGCTAAGATCAAGGGCGAAAGCTCGGAAAAGACCATATGGATCATGACCCACATGGACGTGGTACCGGCCGGGGAGGTGTCCCTGTGGAAGGGGAATCCCTACCAGGCCTGGGTAGAGGGAGGACGGATCTACGGCCGCGGCGTCGAGGACAACCAGCAGGATATGGTGGCTTCCCTGTACGCCGTCAAGGCCTTTATCGACGAGGGAATACGGCCTCGCTATGACGTTGGCCTCGTGCTGGTGGCGGATGAAGAAACAGGCAACGACAAAGGCATCGACTATGTCCTCCTCCATTCCGACCACTTCCACAAGCACGACCTGATCATCGTGCCGGACGCGGGCAACGCCGAGGGCACCCTGATCGAGGTGGCGGAAAAGAGCATCCTGTGGCTCAAGTTCGAGAC
>CBFDBC010000039.1:0-21138 GCA_965602945.1 uncultured bacterium
CGGAGCCAGCGAGCCTTGCATTCCGGGTAACAGGCCTGGCTATGGCAGGAGCCATCCTGGGATTCTGAGACTGGGTCACATTTCCGATTCCGAAGGCTCATTCCAATATCATAAAAGCAAATAACATGCCAAATCCTGTGAAAAACGAGGGATCGACCTGTGGCCTGGCTTAAGAAATGACAATTTCAAGGGGAAACCTCCGTTAGCGGCCGGGGAGACATTTAGTTCGATCCATGACGATGCCAGGACGATGAATTCACATGTCCTTGAGTTGTGTCCGCTGAGGCACATCCGGTGTCGCGGAACGGACAGATCTTCCGGATTCAGGGGTTGATCCTGGCCCAGGACACACGGCCATAGAGATACATGCCGGTCAGGACCGCAGTCAGCGAGACAAGAATTCCCGCCAGAGTCCCATAGGGAACAAAAGTGAGGCCATAGTGCACTGCCCCGGCCCCGGCGGGAATGATGAACAGCAGGGAACCCATAATTCCCCGCTGGGCATCCCTGGCGACGGCATATTTCTTGGAAAACGGCAGGTCGCGCACCATTATCACGGCAACGATAAGGCTTGTGAGGATCATGTTCAGGAAGCTCAGGACGATGTCGTCCAGGGTGCGCGGCCCCCAGATCAAGAGCACCAGCAGCGCCAGGAAGACGAACGTCGAGCCTCCGTATTTCACCAGCATGGCCTTGAGGGAACCCTTCATGATCAGGCCGGGCTTGTCAAAAGGAAGAGTGTGGAAGATCCAGGCCGCCTCGTACTGATCGGAGAAACGCTGCTGCAGGAGCACGATGGGGATCAGGATGCATCCGATGTACAGGAAGATGATATATTTCTGCGTGTGGGGCAGGTTCCGTAGGGACTCCAACAGGGGAACATCCCGGTTGAGGAGGGTCAGGATAAATCCGATGATAACCAGGTATCCGAAGGTGGGGTAGGTCTTGAGCTTGAACTTCCGGTCCCGGGAGGTGACACGCCAGCAGAGCCGGAAGACCCCCCTTTCCTGGGGATTCCGGGACCACAGGCGGGACAGCCAATACATCAGGCTGGGGCGTTCCGCGGGCACACCCTCGCCCTCGGCAGCGGCCCCCATGGTCTCCAGCCGTGATATGGCACGTGCGAAGCCCGGGGCCAGGTAGCGGACCACGATCACGATGCAGACCAGCGGAACACAGATCCCGATCAGGGCCAGAGCCGCCTTGGGCCCGCTCCACTGCCTGCCGACGGCCAGGTCCACCACAGCGGCCATCCAGGCCGGGGGCACCAGATATGTCCACCACCGGATGGGGAGGCTGAGGTTCAGCAGGGCGTCCATCTGGATCATCCGGGGAAGCAGCTGGTAGGAGCCCATGGCGAAGGCGGCCATGAAGATCTGGAAGTAGAGGATGATGTCGCGGAAATGATCTCCTCCGGATACCCTCATGAGCAGCAGGTAGAACAGGTTGGCCACGAACACCACAAAAAGCACCGTGAAGACCAGCATGACCAGGAATGACAGGGTAAAGAGAGGGCCGTATTTCCCGGTCCCGATGAGCAGCGCGGCCAGGGACAGCGAGAGCGAGATCAGGAGCATGTAGAGGGCGATGTGGATCAGGCGCGCCACGGCCAGGGTCCGGCCGTCTATGGGCCGCGGCAGCAGGATGGCGTTGTCGGTCGTGTCCAGCAGCACGGAGGTGAAGTCCGAGATCAACGCCACGGCCGTCATCACCATGACCATGGCGAACACGATGACCATGGCCGTGAACACGGACTTGATCCCCAGGACCATAAGGCCTATGAAGATGCCGATGAAGACGTAGATAAACACCACCCAGACCATGGCATTCGACATCTCTTTCTTGCCGCGCCTCTGGGCGACGGATTTCTCCTGGCGGTTGTCCATGGTCAGCTTGGCCCATAAGATCAGGCGGAATGTGGGGTAGTCCACCTTGAGCGCCCGGAAGAACCAGCGGAAGCGGTCCAGTACCTTGAGGATGAAATCCACCATCAGGCCGGTCCCCTGTGGAAAGCGGCGATGAACTCGCCGGCCTTTTCGGCATGGCCGGTGCTCCCGGTCAGGCGCGTGAAGATACCCTCCAACGAGACTTCCTTGTCCATGGCCTGCAGTTCATCAAAGGTGCCGTTGGCGATCACGACCCCCTTGTCGATGATGATGATGCGGTGGCAGATGCGCTCCACCACATCCATGACGTGCGAACAGTAGAATATGGTCTTGCCCGCTGCCGCCAGCTGAGACAGGATCTCCTTGATTACCAGGGCCGTGTTGGCGTCCAACCCGGCCAGGGGCTCGTCCAGGAACAGGAGGTCCGGGTCGTGGATCAGGCCGGCGATGATCAGGACCTTCTGCTTCATGCCCTTGGAGAACGCGTTCATGCGCATGTTCGAGTACTCAGACAGGCCGAAGAGACCCAGCATCCTGGCGGCGCGGGCGCCCGACTCCCGGGAGTCGAGGCCGTAGATCTGGCCGACGAACCGGAGGTATTCCACAGGTGTGAGGGTGTCGTAGAGGGCCGCTGTCTCGGGAACATAACCGATCCTCTTCTTTACTTCCAGCGCGTGGGAGGCGACATCCTGCCCGAACACCGTGACCCGGCCCTCGAAATCCGGCAGCATGCCGATGAGGATCTTGACCGTGGTCGTCTTGCCGGCGCCATTGGGGCCGATGTAGCCGAGGATCTGCCCGGGGAAGATGTCCAGGTCGATCCCCTTGAGCACACGAACACCGCCGAAGCTCTTCTCCAGGCCGCGTAAAACAATAACCGGTGATTCGTTTGTCATGGGCTCCTCTTTCTCTCTTATTACACATACGGTCTGCCCGTATTCAGGATCTACCCGTTGTCGGGCTTTCTTGTTCATCATCCCCATCCAGTACGATATTATCTTTTTACCACATCCTGTCATAAATTCCCAGATACCGTCCAACCGCCGCAGCGTCCTGTCGGCCTTATCCCTCCCCATGGAGGCAAAACGCCCTTATAGACATGATCACCCATGACTCGGAGCCAGGGCCTCGGCCGGCCTCGAACAGCCTGATCGGGTACAGCCTTTTGCATTGCCGGAAGATTTTTGATATGAAGAAGGCCTCTTGTGCACATCGTGTATCGTCTTTATTCCAATTCCTAGGAGGAAGACCATGTCCAATTCGCCTCATGTCCGTTTCCGCATCGCTCTGGGGGCGTTGTGTCTCATGTTCATGGCGTTCCCGGATTTCGCCATGGCACGGAAGGAGGCCTTCAGCGTTCAAGACTCTCTCAGGATCAAATCCTTCAGCCCGCAGGCTGTGACCGACGACGGCCGTTACATCGCAGGGACCATCAGCCGGCGGTCGGGCCGGCTGGGAACCGACCACAAACGCTATCGCGATCCCACCTACATCAGCCCCCGGCCGGCGGAGGTCGTGATCCTGGACACGGACACGGGCACGTTTTCTCCCGTTTGCCGGGGCGAAGTCCAGGTCCAAGGCCTGACGTGGTCTTCGGACGGAAAGATCCTGGCTTTCCTTTTACTCGAGGATGACAGGTTCTCCCTTCAGACCTATGACCGCGAAAATAAGAAGCTCCGGACGATCAGGTTGAAGACCGACAAACCGATCGCCTCCAACTCGTTCCTGATCTGGAAGAACGACGGCACCAACGTGCTGCTGGCCCTGCGGGCCAAGGGCTGGGAGGAACAATCCCAAGCCATGTTCCACGAGGCCACCGTCGGCCCCATCATCGTGTACGACTCGCGCGAGCCCTTCCTCAAATGGGATGAGATCCGTGACCAGGCCCTGCTTTCCGTACCGGCCGAGGTCGACCTCAAACAGGGTGCCGTCCAGGAGCTGCTGCCCGAGAACCGTTACAGCCGCGTTCGCTTAACCAAGGATGATTCTGTCCTTTCCTACGTGGAAACGTATCCCATCAAGACCGAGTACGGGCAGAACTACTACCGCCAGGGCGGCCGGGAATACGCCCTTTTCCGGCTGGATCTCGAACCGGGCGCAGAGCCGAAGGCCCTGATTGCGCGGGACAAGAAACAGCTGAGCCTGCAGTGGAACGAGGAGAACACGGCCTTTGCCTGGGCGGACGAGGGGGACATCTTCGTCCAGGCGGTCGAGGAGACCGAGCCGCGCAACCTGACCAAAGACAAAGTCACACCGGAAGAGGCCGGCGAGAAGAAGGAGGAAGAAGAGGACGAAGACACAGAGGAGGTAAAGGACAAGGACAAAAAGCCTCAAAAGGTACGCTTCTCCCTGCAGCGCTGGTCTCCGGACGGGATGAAACTCCTGGCCGGCACCAAAAAGGGCTACTGGCTGATCGAACCGCAGAGCGGTGAGCTGGAGATGGTTTACACCTTTCCGGAGGAGGAAGACGAGGACACCCCCCGCAATCCCCGGCAGTCGGTGACGGCATGGTCGCCGGATGGGCGCTACCTCTACCTCACCTATGCCGCCCGGAACAAGTGGGAACGCGGCTTCACACGCTATGACCTCACGGAGCGGAAGATGGAGGACCTGGTCAGGGACGGCAGCCTCTACCGGAGCCTCCGCATGTCCAAGGACGGGACGCGTTTCTTCTACAGCTTCTCCGACGGCGACCTACCCAACGACCTCTACCGGACCGACAAGGATCTTGCGCAGAAGACCCGTCTGACCGACATGAATCCCTGGGTACGGGACAGGGCGCTCACCCGCAGCGAGCTCATCCGCTACCGGGATGTGGACGGCAAGGAGCTCTACGGCGTGCTGTACTATCCTGTCGGCTACGAGCCCGGCAAGAAATATCCCCTGGTGTGCGAGGTCTACGAGCGCTTTTTCGACAACGGCTTCAACACCAACATGAACATTTTCGCCAACCAGGGCTGGTTCGGGCTGAGGCCCTCGGTCAACCTGGTGGTCGGCTATCCCGGGGAGGCCTGGGTCAAGGGGGTGACCAGCGCCGTCAACCTCCTGATCGAGCGGGGCCTGGTAGACGAGAACAAGGTCGGGGTGCACGGCACGAGCTACGGCGGCTATGCCACCTCGCTGCTCATCACACAGACCGACCGTTTCGCCGCCGCCATCAACATCTCCGGCAAGGTCGACATCATCAGCTTCCTGGGGGACAGCCCACGCATCGGGCACCGCAACTACGGCGCCGCCGAGACGGGACAGGACCGCCTGGGCAAGACGCTCTGGGAGGCACCGCTGAAATACGTCAATCATTCGGCGGTCATGTTCGCGGACCGCATCGCCACCCCGCACCTGCTGATCACAGGGGAAGGCGACTGGAACGTTCCGGGAGTGAACACCCGCGAGCTCTATTACGCGCTGCGCCGCCTGGGCAAGGAGTGCGTGTGGGTCAACTACTGGAACGACGGTCACGGCCTGGGTGCGGCGGCCGACGAGGCCACCTACCAGGACAAGTGGGACCGGGTCATCGGCTGGTACGCGACCCACTTTGCCAAAGCGGACGAGAAGAAGAATAAGGAGTAGGCCGCCGGCCGTGGCGACAGTTCAGGCCCAGAGCCTGAGTCTGCAGCCTATGGGTATACATCCTGGCCTTCAAATGGTATAATCCCGATTCAATGACTCGGATTTGAAGTCAGGATCCGAGAACCCGGTTAAGGGAAGAAACCCAGAACATCCACGTCTAAATAGAGAAAACCATGAAAAAGATCATCCTATTACTGGCCATCGTCTGTCTGGTTTGGGCAGGGACAGCCCAGGACCTGCAGCACGAGGTTACCACCCTCAACATCGAAGTGCCGGTGCGAGTGTTCAAGGGCGACACGTTCGTGAACGACCTGATCCTCGAAGATTTCGAGATCTTCGAAGACGGTAAGCCCCAGAAGATCGACGCCATCTATCTCATCAAGAAAACCACCATCGAACGCAAGGATGAGATCAAGCAGTTCGCTCCGCAGATGGCACGGCATTTTTTCCTGTTTTTCGAGATCACGGAATTCAACGCCAAGCTGGAGGATGCGGTCGACTATTTCATGGCCAATGTATTCCTCCCGGGAGACAACCTGAACATCGTCACTCCCCGCAAGACCTACCACATGAAGGACGAGACGGTTCAGAAGCTTCCGCGAGCGGCCGTGGTCCAGCAGCTCAAGGAAAAGATCCGTGAAGACGCCTGGATCGGCAACTCGGAATACCGCGCCGCCATGCAGGACCTTGAGGGGTTGGTGCGGTCGCTGTCAGGTTCCATGCGGGGAGGGTTGGATGTGGAAGAAAGCAGTGGAGCGGCCTACCAGGGCATGGAGCTGGACGAAAAGGTCCAGTTCCTGGCTCCGCTCATGAGCTCCCTGGAAAACCTCCGCCGCATCGAACAGAAGAAGTTGTTGGACTTCGCGGATTACCTGAAAGATAAGTCCGGCCAGAAGACCGTGTTCCTCTTCTACCAGAGAGAGTACCTGCCCAAGCTCGAACCGCGGACCCTCCAGGCCCTGATCGAGGCGAACCAGGAAGCACCCCATATCCAGGCGACGCTCTACTCCTTCATGGAATTCTACCGCCGGGACATCACATTCGACGTCGACAAAGTCAAGCAGGCATTCTCGGATTCCTCAATCGGCATCCACTTCCTCTACTTCACGCAACCGGCTGAAACCATCCCCGGCATCTACATGCAGGAGCAGTCCGAGGACATCTACAGCGCCTTCACGGAGATGGCCGAGGCCACGGGAGGCCTGGTCACCAGCTCAGCCAACCCCGAATTCCTCTTCCAGAAAGCCTCCGATGCCTCGGAGAACTATTACCTGCTCTATTACACGCCTCAGAGCTATGAGGCGGATGGAAAATTCAAGAACATCCAGGTCAAGGTGAAGGGCCGGAGCTACCGGATTACGCACAGGGCGGGATATTTCGCCGATTAATACTTGACCTCCGTCTCGACCGTGAAGAACCTGTAGCCGGTATAAAGCACCGTGACCGTGTATTTGGGATGCCGCCGTCCGGCGGAACCGATCAGAATCTCCTGAATGACCTGACGGCTGGGAAACATTATCCCGTTCTTCTCCACTCCGTACTCCACAAACCATTCCAACTCTCTCTGCAGCTCGCCGCCCGCGCTCGTGGAGACCCTGGGGGAAAAGTCCGAGATCGAACGGGGATCCCATACGATCTTCATTATGCGGCAGTCCTCTTCATCCACCCAGATGGCGCCGTGGTTGTGGTTAATCTTACGGGCAGAGCTGGGAGAGGCCCGGATCAGCAGGGCCGCCCGATCCTGAAAACTCCCCCGATCCATGATCTCATACTCGAAATGCGGCTGCCAGAACTCACTCAGGAACCCCACGGGTCCATAGACCAGAAATTCCGACCAGAACCTCTGGTAAGGCAGCTCGGCATCCTCCCGGTAAGCCGCTCTTCCGTTCTCCCTCAGAAGAATCCGTTTCTCCCGGTTCAGATCGCCTTTGCGGATCAACTGATAGTCGTAAAGATACTCTGTTTGTCCCTTCCTCCTCAGCTTGAGGTCGATCTCCTGGGCCGCACGGCCTGAGCGGCCTACCCTCCACACGGTTTTCTGAGCATAGTCGAACGTATCGATCGTGATCTCTTCATGGCAGACGAAATGCAAAGCCAGGTTTTTGAGCCGTTCGCAGTATCGGGCACTCCGGGCCAGGATATCCTGCAGCGGGCCCTGGTCCTGCTCGGCCTTCTGGCGCGGCGCAAAGCCCATCAGGCACAGCACACCCAGGACCAGTAGGCCCTGAGTGACCCTGCATCGGCTGCTCCGCATCGTGTCGGCCCCCATACCCCTTTATATAATATAGGACAAAAATGGGGCCTGTCCCCTTTTTTTTGCACCTGTCCCCCTTTTTTGTATAAAATCAGGGAGAAAGGAGGGACACATGTCTCTATCAAAACGTCTCTACAAAATCAGCGGGATCCTGGCCCTGTGTCTTTTCGTGCTGACCGTTCCGGCACTTCGCGGGCAGCAGAAACAGGACAAGGAGTACACCAAGAAGATCCTGGAATACACCTCGGAGAAGTTTTTCCTCACCGAACTGGTCGACCACCTCCCGGCCTCGGATGCCGTCCCAACCCCGGCAGAGGTCCTGGGGGATGTGATCGGTGCCCCGAACATCCTGCACTACACGGCCGATATCGAGAAGTACATGAAGGCCGTGGCCGCGACCAGCCCCCGTGTCATGGCCTTCTCCCTGGGAAGCACGGACGAGGGCAAGGAGATGATCACCGTGGCCGTCTCCGACGAGGCGAACCTGGCCCGGCTGGAACGGCTCAAGGAGATCATGACGCTCCTGGCCGACCCGCGCAAGGTCAAGGATGAAGCGGAGGAGGCGCTGCTGGACGAGGGCCTTCCCATCTACTGGGTAACGGGCGGACTGCATTCTCCCGAGTGCGGGGCCCCCGAGATGCTCATGGAGATGGTCTACCGCCTGGCCGTCGACGAGTCCGAGTTCTACCGGACCATCCGCAGCAACATGATCGTCCTGGTCACACCCGTGCTCGAGGTGGACGGCCGGGACCGCTACGTGGACACCTACCGCTACAAGAAAGACCATGAGGATAAGAAAACACTGCCGCTGGTCTACTGGGGCAACTATGTCGCCCACGACAACAACCGCGACAACCTGGGCCTGGCCCTGAAGCTGACCGATAACCTCCTGAACGCCTACTTCGAGTGGCACCCCATCATCATGCACGACCTGCACGAATCCGTCCCTTACCTGTACGTGTCCACGGGCACCGGACCCTACAATGCATGGCTCGATCCCATCACCATAGACGAGTGGCACGAGCTGGCTTACGTCGAGGTCTCGGAGATGACCCGGCGCGGGGTGCCGGGTGTCTGGACACACGGATTCTACAACGGCTGGGCGCCCAGCTACGCATTCTACGTGGCCATGTTCCACAACTCCATCGGCCGTTTCTACGAGACCTTTGGGGCCACCGGTGCCGACACCATGACACGCACCGTGGCGGGTCAATCCCAGCGGGCCTGGTACCGGCCCTTCCCTCCCCTGCCTGCCGTCAAATGGTCATTCCGCAACAACATCAACCTCCAGCAGAGCGGTGTGCTCTTCGCGCTCAATCATGTGGCGGACAATAACCGGAAGTTCCTGGAAAATTTCTACAGGAAGAGCCAGAGGTCCGTTGCCAAGGCCACGACCGAGGGCCCGGCCGCGTGGGTACTCCCTTCGGACGACAAGAGGCCCCTGGCGGCGGCCGGCCTGGTCAACCTGCTGCGCAAGCAGGGCGCCGAGGTCCACAGGGCGGATAAGGAATTCAAGATCAAGAAGGACTCATTCCCGGCAGGCAGCTACATCATCCGCATGGACCAGCCCTACAGCCGCTGCGTGGACATGCTGCTCGACACACAGTATTTCAATCCCAACGACCCCCGCCCCTACGACGACACCGGATGGACCCTGGGTCCCCTGCACAACGTCAAGACCGCACGCATCTTGGATGTCGAAATCCTGGAGGTTGCCATGACCCCGCTGACTCAGGATGTCCGGCCCCAGGGCAGGATGGAGGGAGGCGGCAAAGCCAAAGCCTGGCTCGTCAACCACAACGCCGAGATCGCACTCATGCAGCTGCGCTACGCACTCGAGGATGTCACGATTCTCGCGGCGGAAAGCAGCTTCAAGTCCGGAGAACACAGCTTAAACAACGGGAGTTTCATCTTCCCCGCCGAAGGCAATTCATCCGATTTGGGAGACCGACTGGGTAAGGCGGTCAAGAAGCTGGGGCTTACGGCCATGGCTGCAGGCGAGATGCCGGATGTGAAAACCCACGAACTGGCGGTCCCCCGCATCGCCATCCTGCACACCTGGGTGTTCACGCAGAACGAGGGCTGGTTCCGCATCGCCTTCGAGAAATCCGGCATCCCCTACTCCTACATCTCGGTCCAGGACATACGGGACACGGCTGATCTCCGCGACCAGTACGATGTGATCATATTCCCTCCCGTCATCTTCGGCCAGCCCCAGCGCCTGGTCAACGGCGTCGGGGGAGACGATCCCATCCCCTGGAAGAAGAGCGACGCATACCCACACCTGGGGGGCCCGGACTCGCGCGATGATATCCGCGGAGGCATCGAGATGCAGGGCATGGCGAACCTCCACCGCTTTGTGCGGGAGGGCGGGCTGTTCATCCCCATCGCTTCCAACTCCGCCCTGGCCATCGATTACGGCATGGTGGAGAGCGTGGCCGTGATCGATCCGCCGGACCTGGTGATGTCCGGATCCGTTCTGCAGGCCCGTGTCATCGACCGCCGCAGCCCTGTGACCTACGGCTTCGACAACACATTGGGTGTCTATTTCAGCGGCGCACCGGTCTTCGAGACGGGGATGGCCGCCGCCACCGGGGGCGTGGATCTGACGGCCCTGATGGAAGGCGAATCAAAGGGACGGCCCAGCGGCCGCGGCAGCCTCAAGGATCCCGATGTGATCCAGGGCCGGCCGCGCAAGGGACCGAAAACCTCAGGCGGCGGGAGTGGGATCCCGCCTGAATACCGCGACATGCTCAACCTGTTCATGCCTCCGGACCTGCAGACCATGCGGGTTCTGCTGCGTTTCCAGGCCAAGGGCAAGCTGCTCATCAGCGGCATGCTGGACGGCGCGGAAAGCCTCCAGAACAGGGCGGCACTGGTGGATATCCCGCTGGGTCAGGGGCATGTGCTGCTTTTCGCCATCAATCCCATGTGGCGGCATCAGACCTGGGGGAGCTACATGCTGGTGTTCAATGCGGCCCTGAACTTCGACCACCTGGACGCGGGCCGCTCCAAAGCGAAAGCCAAGAAATAAAAATATAAAGGGGAGTGGTCCAATTAGAAGTTTTAATTGGACCACTCCCCTTTATTTTACCGCTCGTCGCGGACCACCGCCTTCTGTGTGAGCGTGGTGTCCCCCAACTCGAATGTCACCAGGTATTCCGTGAAACCGGGAGACGGGCCGGGCTGGGCCGCTTGGGCCTGCTGGCCGCGGGAGCGGGGCACCCGCATGTTCCAGACCACGCTGTGTATGCCCCGGGTTGTTACCCCGGTCAGAGTGCGCAGGGACTTGCCCGAGGAATCGCTGATCGAGATCTTGGGCTTTTCGGACGCCTCGTCCTTGAGGTAGTAGTGAATGACAAGCCCCTCGGGTTCGTTAGGGGCGGAAAAGAAGCGGTGCCCGGAAAAGGCATCGAACATGGAGGCCTTGCTGTTGCGGCGCACCTTGGGCTTTACGGCGAAGAGGTGGACATCTTTAGTAAGAGTCTCTTCATTCATCTCCTGGAGCGGTGACACATCCGCTATGAAGATGCCGCGGCCGTGGGTTCCCACCACCAGGTCGTTCTCCCTGGGATGGACCAGAAGGTCATGCACGGGGCTGACGGGCATGTTGCCGCGCAGGCTCACCCAGGACTTCCCGTCATCGAGGGAGGCGTAGACCCCCATATCCGTGCCCACGAAAAGCAGCCCGGGATTTTTCCGGTCCTGAACTACGACATTGATTGATTCGTCGGGCAGGTTGCCGCTGATATCTATCCAGGTCTGGCCCTTGTCCTTGGTCTTGTAGAGGAACGAGCGGAAGTCGTCCCTCCGCAATCCTGTCTTGGACACATAGGCCGTGGCCGCATCATGCGGGGACGCGAACACCCGGCTCACCCAGTAGGGCATCGGAGCGCCAGCCTCGAACAGGTTGATGGTCAGCTCGGCCCAGGACGCACCCCCGTTCTCGGTGAGGTGCAGCTTGCCGTCATCGGTCCCCACCCAGATGAGTCCCGGCACCACCGGAGATTCGGAAACGGTCACGATGGTGCAGTACTGGATGTTGCCCTTGCCCGCGGTCTTGACCGGATCGTTCAAGGTCAGATCGGGGCTGATGGCCTGCCAGTTGTCTCCCCGGTCCATGGACCGGAAGAGCATGTTCCCGCCGAAGTACACGATACTGCTGTTGTGCGGCGAAAGCTGGATGGGGGCACACCAGTTGAAGCGGAGAGGCGGCTGCCCTTTTTCCGGGCGGGGCCTGATGCTCTTCGCTTCCCAGGTCTTCTGATCCAGGCGCTGGATGGCACCGAACTGGTACGCATTGTACAGCCAGCGGCTGTTTTGGGGATCGACCTGGTTGTACATGCCGTCGCCGGTGCCCGTGACGATCCAGTCCCTGGCTGTCACTCGACCCGTGGGGCCGTTGCTGGGGCCCTTCCAGGAGCCGTTGTCCTGGAGGCCGCCGTAGACGTTGTAGGGATCCTCCATGTCCACGCCGATGGCATAGTACTGGGCCAGGGGCAGGTTCTGGAAGTGATCCCAGCTCGCACCCGCATCATGGGTGATGTAGAGGCCGCCGTCGTTTCCCAGCAGCATGTGCCGGGAATTAGCGGGATCGATCCAGAGCGCATGGTGGTCGGAGTGGGTCATGGGGGCGGCGTTGCGCTCGGTCCCCCTGCCCCAGCTTTTGCCCCCGTCCCGTGAGCGGAACAGGTTGATGCTCAGGACATAGATCGTCTGCCCGTCATTGGGATCCACCCGGATCTGGCCGTAGTAGTAGCCGGGTTGGCCGCCGACACTCTCGCGATCCGTATTCATCTTGGTCCAGGTGTCCCCCCCGTCCTCGGAGCGGTAGATCTCGCCGCCCATGGGCCGCCGCTGGCGCCTGCGGGCGGTGGCAGATTTCTTGGCCGTCGTCTTGGTCTCGGGCCGGGGATTGGCGTTCTCGATCGTAGCGTACACGATCTTCGGATCACGCAGGAACACGTCCAGCCCGATGCGGCCGAGCTTCCCTGACGGCAGGCCGCCTGCGAGCTTCTGCCAGGTCCGGCCGGCGTCCCGGGACCGGTAGATGGCACTGCCGGGCCCGGCCTCCTCGAAGGTCCAGGGGAGCCGCTCCTTCTCGTAGGAAGCGGCATAGAGCGTATCCGGGGCATTCGGGTCCATGGCCGCGTCCACCACACTCACCCGCTCGCTGATGTAGAGGACCTTGTCCCAGGTCCGGCCGCCGTCCGTGGTCTTGAACAGGCCCCGCTCCTCGTTGAAGGAATAGAGGTGCCCCAGGGCCGCCACATACACGATGTCCGGATCCTGGGGATGGATCAGGATGCGGCCGACATGATGGGACTCCTCGAGGCCCATGTGTTCCCAGGTCCTGCCGCCATCCTTCGATTTATACACCCCGTCTCCCCAGTAGGCGCTGCGGGAATTCGCGGCCTCTCCGGTCCCTACCCACACGATCTCCGGAGCAGAGGGCGCAACCGCCACATCTCCGATGGAGATGACGCTCTGGCCGTCGAAAACGGGTGTGAAGGTGGTTCCGTGGTTGGTGGTCTTCCAGAGACCGCCCGAAGCCGAGGCCGCATAGAATATAGAGGGATCGGTCGGATGCACGGCGAAATCCACGATCCGGCCGCCCTGCCGGGTCGGCCCGATGTTGCGGTAAGTAAAATCCTTGATCAATTCTTCGTCGAAGGTACCCTGGGCCTGAAGGTCGAGGCTCGACACCAGAATACCCGCGATCAACACTGCGACTAAAACCAGGCATTTACGGTACATGATCAATCTCCTTCCGACCCGGACTTGACGCCCTGGGCATAATCCAGGGGTACGCCAGCGGGGCGGCCTCCCAGCTCCCGGTCCAGCATCAACAGGCCCTGGGGATTGTCCCCTATGAGGCGCAGCTGGTCGATGATCTCGTTGTCGTTTTCCTCTTCCTCCACCTGTTCGGTCACGTACCACTGCAGGAAGATCCGGGTGGCATGGTCCTTCTCTTCGATGGCCAGATCCATGAACCAGTTGGCGAATCCCTTGAGGCCCATGGAATCGCTGTGGGCCGACATGGACATGTACAGGTAGGCGCTGTACATCTCCTTGTTCATGTGTTCGTTCAGGGCGTCGATCATTTTTTTGGATAACATTAAGTGCTCCTGATAATAGGATGAAAAATCTCGCAGACCTATGTGCTGCAAAAAATTATGGTACCAAACCCCTCGGTGAATTTACAGACAAAAAAGGAATCTCTTCGGACTTTGCCAGAGAAGCCGGGATAAAAGCGGATACGCCCGTCAGGTCTTCAGAGCAGAAAGCCGTTCTTCCGCCCGTTCTAACTCGGCCTGGGTTTCGTTGATGAGGCTCCTCAGGGCTTCACTGAGAGGAAGGATTCGGTCCACCAGTCCGATGCTCTGGCCGGCCATGACCGACCCATGCACCGTATCCCCCTCCTGAACAGCCTTGCGCAGGGCCCCCACCCAGAAGTTTTCCACCTCATACTGGGCCTCGGCATGGGAGATCTCCTTGGCTTTTCTCTTCTCTATGAGCTCCATCTGCAGCAGGTTGAAGTCATCCAGGCCCTTATTGCGCAGGGCTCGCACGGCCACGACCTTGAGGTCCGAGCTGATCTGGGGTGTGGAGACCGCGTCCCGGGCACGGGCCCGGATAAAGGCCTCCTTGAAGTGGGGATGGGTCCGGCATTCCTCCGTGCACACGAAATACGTACCCAGCTGAACCCCGGCCGCCCCCATGAGCAGCAGGTGGGCGATGTAGGCGCCCGTGGCGATACCGCCGGCCGTGAAGATGGGCACGTCCTTGACCCGGAACAGCACCTGCTGCAGCAGGATCCCTAGGGACACGTGCCCCACATGGCCCCCCGCCTCGCTGCCTTCCAGGATGAGGGCGTCCACCCCGTTGTCGATCAGGTGGCGGGCGATGGACTCGGTCGAGGCGAAGGCCATCACTCGAGCACCGCTCTCCTTGGCGGCCCGGATCTCCGGGCGGCGCGGGAAACTGCCGGCAAAAACGATAAACGGGACCTTGTTCTCCACGGCTGCGCGGAGATGCTCCCGGTAGTGGGGGGCGATGGTTATCAGGTTCACGGCAAAGGGCTTGTCCGTGGCCTGCCTGACTCTTTGGATCTCCTCGTTCAGCAGCTCGGGCGGCATGTTCCCGGCCGCCAGCGACCCGAAGGCCCCGGCCTCGGATACCGCGGCCGTGAAGTGGCTGTCCGAGATCCAGGTCATGGCACCAGCGATGATGGGATACCGCGTTCCCAGAAAGTCCTTCCCGGTCTTCCACAACGCATCCAATTCGATCATTATCCTCTCCTTACCTGTTCAAGACCATGGGATACTGCACGGACATATCAATGCGGATCCAGCAGAAATCCCATCCCAGCCCGTCGATTATATCACATCTGATTCGGGCATTTTTACAATCAGATGTGGCCAGTATACCGAGACGGGATCACAACGGTTTCTCATTCGTTTGAGTCCCATGGCGGTGGGCGGGGAACATCTCGCTGTAATCAAGCCATCCCCAGCGGTTCTTGATCCGTTCGAGTCCCATAGTGGTGGGTGGGGGGTCTTGGATGAGAACGGATCAAGAACCGCTGCACCTGTTCCACCCGCAGTTGGGGCAGGTGGGACACTTCTCATCCGGCAGCGTGGCCGCGCAGACCTTGCAGATGACCTGGTAGAGGTCCTTGGAATTGTTCAGGGCCTCCCCGAAATGCCGTTCCAGGACCTTGGCGATGGCATCCGGCAGTGACTGCACCAGGCCGCCTTCGGTGAAGATGGGCTCGGATCCCCCGATGCCCTTGAGCTGGCTGATGACATCCTTGGGGTCCACTCCGGTGCGCAGGGCCAGGGAGATCATCCTGCCCAGGGCCTCGGCGTCCGCCATGGTGGTGTATCCGCTCTTGCCTATGCTGGTGAACACCTCGAACGGTTTCTGATCGAGATAGGAGATGGTCACATAGAGGTTGCCGAAGCCGGTCTTGATCTTGTCCGTGACCGAAGGCAGGGAATCGGGCCGGTCCAGGGGATGGCGGCTCACACCCGGAGCGGTCTTGTACAGCACCTGCTCGGCCCGGCAGCCGTCGCGGTAGATGGTGATCCCCTTGGTCTTGAGCTTGTAGGCCAGGAGGTAGGCCTTCTCCACCTCGGCCTCGGTGGCGGTGTTGGGGAAGTTTATGGTCTTGGAGACCGAGTTGTCCACGTGTTTCTGGAACGCGGCCTGCATGCGGATGTGCCATTCGGGTGCGATGTCGTGGGCCGTGACAAAGTAGTCGGGTACCGGCTTGTCCGGATTCGCCTCGCGCCACTCCGCGAACAGGGGGTGGATATCCTTGAGCTCGCCGTCGATGATCTTGGAGGTGAACTCCAGGGCGAACACCGGCTCGATGCTGGAGGAGCACCCTGCCAAACGGGAGATGGTCCCGGTGGGGGCGATGGTAAAGACCGTGGCGTTGCGCATGGTCTTCCCCTTGTAGACCGACTTGTCCAGGTTCGGGAAGCTTCCCCTCTCTTCCGCCAGTTTTTGGGATTCCCCCACGGCTGCGGCCCGGATGAAGCCGGCGACCTTCTCCGCCAGCTCGAGGGCTTCCGGTGTATCATAGCGGATCTTCATCCTGATGAGCAGGTCGGCCCAGCCCATCACTCCGAGCCCTATGCGCCGGTTGGCCTTGGTGGTCTCGTCGATCTTGGGCAGGGGGTAGCGGTTGACCTCGATGACGTTGTCCAGGAAACGCACCGCCGTGCCTATGGCTTTGGCCAGGCGGTCCCAGTCGACGCGCTCTTTCTTACGGGCGTTGTAGAAATTAGACAGGTTGAGGGAGCCCAGGTTGCAGGACTCATAGGAGTGGAGGGGTTGTTCTCCGCAGGGGTTGGTGGCCCGGATGGGCCCCAGTCCCTTGGTGGGGTTGAGCTGGTTGATGCGGTCGATGAAGAGCAGTCCCGGGTCTCCCACCAACCAGGCCGAATGGACGATGGCGTCGAAAACCTGGCGGGCGTTTTTCTTGCCGACCTTCTTGATCAGATACGGATCGACGATGTCATAGGACCCGCCGTTTTTCAGGGCTTTCATGAAATCGTCGGTAATCGCCACGGAGATGTTGAAGTTGGTGACGCTCTCACCATCCTTCTTCATAGAGATGAATTCCTCGATATCCGGGTGATCCACGCGCAGGACGCCCATGTTGGCGCCACGGCGTGTGCCTCCCTGCTTGACCGCCTCGGTGGCCGCGTCGATGACCTTGAGGAAGGACAGCGGCCCCGAGGCCACACCCTGGGTCTTGCGCACGAAGCTGCCCTGGGGACGCAGCTGGCTGAAGTCGAATCCGGTCCCGCCGCCCTCCTTGTGCACCAGGGCGGTGTTCTTGACCGCATCGAAGATGGAGGGCATGGAATCTTCCACGGGGAGCACGAAACATGCACTCAGGCACATGTCCCGGCCCGCGCCCGTCAAGGTCGGGCTGTTGGGCAGGAAATCCCGCGCCACCATCAGGTTGAGGAAGCGGCGCGACCAGGCCTGCTGTTCCTTCCTGGACTTCTCCGCGGTGGCAACAAAATCCGCCACCCGGGAAAAAAGATCAGCCGGGGATTTGTCCTGAAACTCGCCGGATTCCGTCTTCATGAAATAGCGGGCCTCCAGGATACGCAGCGCATTGGAAGAAAAACCATCCCTGTCCGTCATCCGTCCTCCTAGTCGCGGGGAAAAAGAATTGTACGATATGTAGAAGCATAAAGAATATAGACCTCTACAGATTGTATGTCAAGCAATTTAATATAATTTATATCGGAATTATCGGAAGCGATGATCTCCCGGCCCGGATGTTGCCTCATGGGGAGACGGAAACCGGAAGGGGGCCTCTGGATTCCCGGGTAGAGAATGTGTTATTTTGATCGGTAGCCACGGATATCCAGCGATTGAAAGGGCAAACCTTTTCCTGTGGAGGCAGCCGGATGGAACCCACTAAAACCAAATCCGAATGGATGGCCGATGAAACCTCGCTCAAACTGGACCTGGCCTCCCATTGGGGAGACTGGGGATGTGACTCGGAAGTCGGGCGCCTGCGGGCCGTGCTGCTGCGGCGGCCGGGTGAGGAGATCGATAACATCCAGGACCCGGAGGAATACCGCTGGCTGGAGCTCATGGACCCGGCGAAGGCCCGGAAACAGCATGACGCTTTGGCAGAGGCGTTCCAGGCTCACGATGTGAGCGTCCACTATGTCGACCGCATGCGCAGCGACCGCCCCAATGCGCTTTATATGCGGGACAACTTGCTCATGACCCCCGAGGGGGCGGTGGTGGGCCGGCAGGCCATGTCCTGCCGCCGCGGCGAGGAGCGCTATGCGGCCGAAGCCCTGGCCCGCCTGGGCGTTCCCATCCTCCACACAGTGTGCGGGACCGGGATCTTCGAGACCGCCTGCTGTCTGTGGGTGGAGGCGGGAACCGTGGTCCTGGGCTCCGGCAACCGCGCCAACTACGAGGGCTGCCGCCAGGTGGAGGAAGTCCTGGCCACCATCGAGGTGGAAAACTTCATCTATCTCCAGATCCCCTACGGGTACGCGCACATCGACAGCCTCATCAGCTTCGTGGACGAGACCACCGCACTGTTCGACCCGTCCCGTCTTCCCTGGGACGTGTGGATGGCCCTCTCCGACCTGGGTATCCGCCTACTTGAGGCCCCCTCACCGGAAGAGACCCAAGGGCTGGCCCTGAACCTGGTCGCGCTGGAACCCGGCAAGGTACTCATGGCGGCGGGCTTCCCGGAGACGCGCGCCTTCCTGGAGCGTCAAGGCATTGCGGTCTCAGAGGTTGAGGTCTCGGAGCTGCGCAAGGGCTGGGGCTCGCTCCACTGCATGACCGCAGTGCTCAAGCGTGATCCGGTGGGGCGGATACTCTAAGCCCCGGATCCCCTCCTTCGTGCCCAGTACAGGAAGACCGGGATGCCGAGGACAACAAAAGACAGCCCGATCAAGGATTGGACCGGCCGCTCGATGACGGTATTGATCAGGACGCCGGCCAGGGCCACCACGAACACCGCAGGGACCAAGGGGTAACCCAGGGTCCGGTAGGGTCGGGGAAGCTCGGGGCGCGTCCTTCTCAGCGTGAAAACAGCCGCGGCGGCAGCCAGCCAGAACAGGATCCCCATGAACATGGCGAAGATGAAAAGCTGTTCGAAGGTCCCGGAAAGCGCCAGCAGGCTGGCCCAGGCTGCCTGGTATACAAGAGCCGTGGACGGAGTCTGGAAACGGGGATGTACGCGGCCCACTCTCCGGAAAAACAGACCGTCCCGGGCCATGGCGAAGTAGACACGGGGCCCGACGAAGATCGCTCCGTTCAGGGCGCCGGCCACGGACACCAGCACCAGGACGGAAAGTAGGCCGGCGGCCGCGGACCCGAAAAGGGCGTTGGCGGTCGTTTCCGCGACACGCACCACTCCCGCCATCTCCTCCGGGGGGAGCGCCAGGAAGTACACATAATTGGTCAGGAAATACAAAACGGTTACGACCACGGTTCCCGAAACCAGGGCTATGGGGAGGCTGCGCGAGGGATCCTTGATCTCCCCGGCGACATAGTTGATGTTGTTCCAGCCATCGAAGGCCCAGAAGACGGCCACGAGAGCGACCCCAAAAGCCGTGAGGATCTGTCCGAGACCCATGCCCGGCACCTGGAGGGAAAGGTCCGGAGTCACGGCCTTTCCGGCCAGCAGCCCCAGGCTCACGAAGACCCCGAGGGCCAGGATCTTCATCACCGTGAGGCCGTTCTGAACGGCTTTGCCCAACGCAACGCCAAAGATGTTCAGGAGGGAAAACAGCCAGATCACGACCACGGCCACGACCTGGCCGGCGGATACAGAGTGAGTAACTCCCGGGATCAGGAAACCAAGATCGATGCGGAAAAGCCTGTTGGACAGGGAAAGCGCAGGGACAAAATATCCCATATAGGCTGAGAAGGCCACTCCCAGGGCAGCAATGGAACCGGTCATGTTGACCAGGAACATCTTCCATCCGAACAGGAACCCGAACAGGGGCCCGTAGGCTTCCCGCAGGTAGACATACTGCCCCCCGGCCTCGGGGAACATGGTCCCCAGCTCAGCATAGGTCAGTGCACCTGCCAGGATCAGGAATCCCCCCAACGCCCAACTCAATAGTACCCAGGCGGCTGAGGGCAGCAAGCCCACCTGGATCCCGGTGGTCAGGAAGATCCCTGATCCGACCACGATCCCCACCATCATCATTGTGGAGTCGAAGGCGCCCAGCCTCCGTTTCAGGACAGGTTCTGTGTGCCGTTCCCGGCTCACCGCTGTTCCATGGAGATCTCGATCGTGTTCATCAGCCGGCTGTAGCTCGAATCGAGGCGGTTCCGAAAAGGCATCAGGGAGGAAGCGATGACTTCCGGAAGCCCGTCCTCCCAGGCCAGACGGTAGCGGTCGGACTCCATGGCCTCCAACTCGGAGGACAGGGTCTCTTTCCATTCCCGGGAAACTTCCGGTCCGCCCGCAAGATTGAGCTTTTCATGCTGGTTGCGAAGCATGGGAAGCAGCATGCGGTGGAGGCGCCTGCGGGAGATGTCGCGGCGCATCTCCCTCGCTTCCTCGTCTTCCTGACCCTCGGAGTTGTACTCGAAGTCACCCTCCTCGCCGGTCATGGGGAAGGAAGGTCCATCCACGAGAGATTTGTCCAGCCAGGCGAAATACACGACGGAGTAGATGTAGTAGTATTCCCCCATGCCCATGCCCTGGTCGAGCAGGGCCTGGTTGCGGGCCTTGAAATAATCCGCCAACTGGGGGATCAGGCCGAAGACCAGCTTCAGCTTCTGGAAGACGTTTCCGGCGGATTCGACATCGATCTCCTCACCTTCATCCTCCAGGAGGGAGATCGCTTGCTCGATCTCGTCCCTCACCGGCGCGATGCCCTCTCGGGCCGCCAGGAAGGCCTCGATCCGTTCGGCAGGGATGCGGCCGTCGGGCTCCGGGCAGTACTCGGTGATGCTGCCGAACCTTTCCGTCAGGACCTCCAGCATGGCCCCCGAGTCCTTGAAGCCCTCGACCAGGTTGCGCACGTACAGGACGCCGCCGGTGATCAGGAGTGCGGATATAACGACGATGACGCCGCAGCCGATGCCGCAGCCGATGAGCCACTTTTTGGTCGCGCTCGACTTTCCGGTTTGGTTGGGATCCACGGCCTCCCTCCTCTTTTTCCTTGCGTTTCGCGTCGTATGGTTATCTTATGGCGCACCACGGAAAAAGGCAAGCCATCCTGTCCTTGGGACAATTATATACAAAACCGTTTTGATTCTTCGATCAGTCGGGTAAGCTGAGCGTCAGCCCGGTGATTTTTCCCAGCGAGAAAAATCCCCTTATTCCTCGGCTCGCTCTCCACTTAGAGGAACCATGCCCGCTCGCCTCCGGACGGCGTACGCTTCAGCTTACCCGACTGATCGAAT
>CBFDBC010000040.1:0-20957 GCA_965602945.1 uncultured bacterium
AGAGCCGCGGATCCTGGAACGAGGAGGGCCCGACCCTTACCCTGTGGCTGCAGAGCGTCAAGGATATCCACCTGCACTCCCGCGGGATCGAAGGCGATGAGGTCAACAGGTTAAACGTGTCCTTCCTGCTCGGAGGCATCGGGCTGTTGATCCTGTTCATCGCCTGCATCAACTTCACGAACCTCTCCATCGGCCGCGCATCAACACGCACGCTGGAGATCGGTATGCGCAAGATCCTGGGGGCGCAGAGGAAGAACCTGATACGGCAGTTCTGGAGCGAATCCGTCCTTTTGGTCTTCATCTCCATGTGCCTGGCCCTGGCGGCCGGGACCGTCATGCTGCCCCTTTTCAATCGGTTGTCAGGGAAAAATTTCCTTGAGACGCATGTCCTCAACGTATCCAACCTGGGGCTCTTGGCCGTGGTCGCGGTCCTGCTCGGCATTCTGGCCGGGCTCTATCCGGGTGCCGTGTTATCCCGCATCCAGCCCGTGGCGGTCTTCCGGGGAGGCTTGAAACTGGGAGGCAAGAACCTGCTGATCCGTGTGCTCATCGTTGCCCAGTTCACCGCCTCCATCATCCTGGTCATTTCAACCCTCACGCTGTCCAGGCAGGTGAAATACATCTTCTCCAAGGATTTGGGCTATGACAGGGGAGGGGTTGTGGTCATCCGAACCCTGGAAAGACGGAACTTCGATCTCAATGAGCAGATATTCAACGTGTTTGAAAGCGAAGCCGTAAACCTGCCTCATATAAAGAACGTATCCGGATGTGTTTTTCCCTTGAGCTCGGAGATCGGGAGTCTGAAGCTGACCTACAATGACAGGCGCCTCGACTGCAACTTCACGGGAGTACACTACAACTTCTTCGACACCATGGGTATCCGCTTCCTGGCGGGAGGAGATTTCCCCAGGCCGTTCCCCGCTGACGCGAATCCCGTCATCGTCACGGAGTCCTTTATCCAGGCCTATGGGATCGAGGACCCCGTGGGGACAATGATTGATAAGAGTATGCCGATCGTGGGTGTTGTGGAGGACATCCACTTCTGGAACCTGAAGCGAAAAATACTGCCCACGGTCATTCTGTTCGATCAGGGGGCAGGCCCCCGCAACCTGCTGGTCCGGGTCGATGCATCGGACCTGAGCCGGGCCGTTGGAAGCCTGGAGGGGATCTGGAAAAAAGCCCAGCCCGACAAACCCTTCGTATACACCTTCGAGGACACATTGTTCCAGGAAAAGTACACGGAGGAAAAGCGCTGGAGCGGCATTGTGTTTTTTTCGTCCTTCTTCGCCCTGTTAATAAGCTGTATGGGCCTCGTCGGGATCACCACACTGGCCATAGGGCGGAGGATCAAGGAGGTCGGTATCCGCAGGGTCCTGGGGGCGCCGGTCCTTAGGATCTGCAGCCTGTTAACTTCGGAATTCCTGATCCTGGTGGCCGCCAGTAACGTGATCGCCTGTCCGTTGGGCTATTATTTCATGCGCAGGTGGCTGGAGGGATACGCCTACCGGGTCACGATCGGAATGGGAGTCTTCCTGCTGGCGGGTTTCCTGACCCTTATCATCTCTGTTGCCACCATCGGGATCCTGGTGTATCGGGCCGCCTCGGCCGACCCGGTTAAAAGCTTGAGGTATGAGTAGGTTCGCTCTCAAGTACTACTCTGACAACAACGATAAAAATATTTTCGTTGATTCTGAAGAACCCCCCATATATTATCTGTAAAGGGATTTTGAGCTTAATGTGTTCTTTGAGCCTGGTCGATACTCTCTTTACGCCCTTTTATGTACCATCGCTCAAGGGGAGCCTGACTTGGGGATTCGGTCCGGCTTTGGAGATTCCCATCCGAATCCAAGTGCAGTTTATCCTGGCCATTAGCATCTTGAAAGGCGAATGGATTAATCCAACTATGGCAAAAGCTGACAAGACATAAGTTGTTGATTATCTAAGATGAAGAAGTTGATTCCTGGGATGAGATCCTGGATCTTCGTGTTATTAGCTTTGTTTATTTTATGTGCGCCAGGAAGTATTTTTCCGCAGGATCTCACTCCGCGCGCATACTGGCCGGCCCCCAAAGGAACCAGGGTAGCAGTTTTTGGATACGTGTATTCCACAGGGGACGTGCTCATGGGGAACAACCAAAGGCCGGTGGTTCGAGACTCAGGCACGGCGCGATTTCCAGGGCTTTAACGACCTGGGTTTCACCTTGTCAGTCAATCTGCGCGGTGCCCCGACCATGACTCCCAAGGATTTCCTGGAGCTCCGTGCCAATCCACGTTCCATCCTCGGCGCGAGCATCAAAGTCCTGGCCCCCACAGGACGCTACGAAAAAGGCAGGCTGATCAACGTCGGGTCCCACCGCTGGTCATTTAAGCCAGAGCTGGGATACATAATCCCCCTCGCCGAAAGGTGGCTGCTGGAGTTGGATCTGGGCGCTTGGTTCTTCACCGTCGACGACGACTTCCTCACAGGGACAAGGGAACAGAGGCCCATTTTCGCTGCCCAGGTTCATGTCGTAAAACGGTTCAAACCCGGGTTTTGGGCTTCCCTGGATGTCAACTACTTCACGGGTGGTCAGCAAACCATCGGAGGAAGCGAGCACATCGACTGGCAGCAGAACTCGAGGATCGGAGGGACGATCGTCGTGCCGTTCCTCGGTCGCCACGCCATCAAGGTCGGCTACAGCTTCGGTGCTTACACCAAATTTGGTAATGACTTCGACCAATTCCTACTGAGCTACCAGGTGCTTTTGAATTAGAATTCGCATAATATTATTTACGGCAATCTCCCGGCTAGAAGCTGCAGCAGATGGTGAATTGAAAGTGGCTGCTAGAGATGGCCGGGCTGAGCGACAGGCTGTTGGACCTGCTCTTGTGTAACATGGGAACGCCGTAGCCGATCAGGGCCCCCACGAGGTACCCCGTTATCACATCCGTGCGGAAGTGGTTGGCCGAGTCTCTGCGCAGGTATCCCATCAGGGCAGGATAGATGGCGGCGGCCGTCCAGATGAGAGCCTTGGCGGTTTTATTGCTGAGATAGTCCGAAAACACCTTGGCCGTAAAGAACGTCATGGAGGCCGCGGTCGAGGTGTGCCCGGAAAAAAAGGAAAGCCGGGCATTGGTCTTAGTCTTGTCCTCATAGGGAGATTCGGGCTCATACACGAAGGGCCGCGTTCTCCGGGATAAGCCCTTGGCCATCCAATTCAGGCCCTGATTCAGCATGAGAATCTCGACCGTCATGACACCCAACATCCCGATGTCTCTCCGCACGGCTCCGCCGGCTAAAAATGTGAGCGGAAGGAAGATGGATGCCGATACCAACGTGTCACCCGCCTGTGTCTCCCTCCGGACTCCGATCGCCCCGCGGTCGAACTTGTTCACATCTTCCGGGTCCAGGGCATAAATCTCTTCATCGGACAGGGGTTCGAGGCCGTTGACAACGATCGCGCCCGTGGCCCACGTGGCGGCCGCGGTACCGAAGATGAGCAATTCGCGAGTCAGGTCCAGCGTATAGGGAGATGTATATGGTTCTTCGGACGGCTCATCAGGGATATGTCGTGTCTGAGCGTACCCCGTTTCACACACTGCAAACAGGAACAGCAATAATGGTACGTATGTTTTCCTTTTCAAGCATTTTCCCTTTTATCGGGGCGCTGTGGCGGCGTTGGCGGCATGTAGACGCCGCTCTGCAGGTTCTGAAACCTCCACTCGCACAGCTGCTTGAACCGGTTCAAAATGTTGCCTGTGACCCGGTTATGGACCTTTTCCCAGAGCTTGTTGATGATGTTCACATTGGAATCGATGTGCTTGCCATAGAAGTTGAAACCCACGGCAAAGAACAGCTGGGCCTGCGCCTCCTCGTCCAGGTCTGCTATGGGAGACCGGACATATATGCAGAAGATCCCGATGGGATACCCCCCGCTGGTGTCATAGAGCAGATACCTGGCGTTGTCATGGTCGCAGGACTTGGGCGTGTGCTGGAACCTGATAGCGCTCAGGATGAAGAAGGGGATAAATCTCAGGCCGAAAAGACTCTTCTTTAAGCCAAGGGGGTAGCGCATACGACCGAAAAGATAGACTAGCATATGTTCGAGATTGCCCTCCAGTCTGTGAACCCTAGCTATGTTATTGGGCCAACAGGTGGAATGTCCGTCCCATTTCAGCAGCTCCTCGAAGACGTACCTGACGGGGACCTCGATACCGACCCTATGGACATTCAGCACCGAATACTGGGAGACCTCCAGCCCGATGCGCTGCACGATGCGATGGCGGTATTCCTCCCTCTCCTCCTCGGAGGCGAACTCGATGAGCGTGGGGATTTCCGGCTTGTGAAGGAAAAAGGCTTTGATGTCTGCCCAGATCCCTTTGTTTCTTTTGGGGGGATTCATGTGCAGCCCGTTCTTTTCTAAGCCTTTATGAGGTATCGAATATAGCACGCGGGGCCTTCCGCGTCAATTTTACTGCCACAGTATAAAACGGTGATATTTCGTATACGGCCAGGATTCTGTTCGCTGAAAGAAATTCTATCGCACTTTTTTGTCATCGCGAGGAACGCAGTGGCGAAGCGAACTCATGAGATTGCTTCGCTTCGCTCGCAATGACAGGCAGCGCTGAGGATCAGAACCAGAGGGTCAGGCCGGCCTGCCAGAAGTTGTTCTTATAGCCGTTCTTGATATTGACCAGCCCCCAGTTGTATTTCCCTTCCACACCGATGAAGAGTACCCTGAGGCCGCCCCCGATGAAAGCGCCGGCATCAAAGGTGTTGAATCCTTCCGTGGAGGAAGACTCACCCAGGAGGGTGAGGCGGGAGCTCACCTTCACGGCGCCGTGGACGCCAGCGAACGCCTGCACCGGTCCCATCTTCAGCTTCAGGGCGATGGGAACGGATAGATAGTGGAGGGCCAGCTTGTTGTTGTCGTCTACCTTGCTGCCGGTTTGATAGTATTCAAACGCGGAATAGAAATAGAACATGGGGACGATTTGTTTGTCGTTGAATATCCCCACATAGAAGCTGCTGTGGCTGTCTTCGAACCAGCTTTCTCCGTCTTTATTGATGTCACTGGATATGTAGCCGAACCGGATTCCTTTGTCGACCTTTTGTGCGGACAATGAGCCGGACAATACCGCCAGGGCAACTACCAATATCAATATGCTGCCTAGTTTGCTTTTCATTCTGGACTCTCCTTGATTTTTGTCACTAATTGTCGGGCCATTGTATCTCCCTGCACTGGCACCGTCAATTGGACCTTGGCACAATACTCCGAAGCCGCCTGCCAGCCGAATTTCCTTATTTTAATACCAACGCCAGAGAGATCTTCATCCCGGCCCTCAAAGAGAGTCTGAGGCTGTCTCCGCCGGTCTTAACAATCGGGGCATCCCCCATGTTCAAAGTGAAGGATTCCATTTCTGAAGGAGAGCGAAGCGTGATCTGCTGGTCCCTGCCTGATATCAATGTTACAAGAACCTCCCTGTCTTCCCAGTGCAGGCTCCGGATCTCCACCTGGCCCCGGCACAGCACGCCTTCTATGGTTCCCGAAGGCCAGACATCGGGGAGGGCGGGAAAAAGCCGAATCTGTCCGGGCTGCGAGTCCACCAACATCTTGATGAGCACCGCCGGCATGCCGCCGCTGATGTCCATGTTGAAAAGCGCCTTGTAGTTGTGGGTGGATGCCAGGTTGTGATACCAGTAGCGGTTGATGAGTGGAACCAGGCTCTGATAAGCCAGCCCGGCTTCCCCCAGGCTGGCCGCCGCCTGACCCAGCTGCACCAGGCCGAAGGACATGAATCCGCGCTTTTTCTCCCAGTCGTTCCAGTGCCGATCGAGTTTGAGCTCTATGACACGCTTGAAACCTGCCTGGAGCTCGGGATCCAGTGCGATCTCCTCCGGTATACCATCGAAGAGCGGGTACAGCTGCGAGGAATGCCGGTGGTTGTAGTTGTCCTCCAAAACAGGTGTGAGCCACTCACTGACCGCTCCGTCCTCGTTGATGAGATACTCCGGCATCTTCGCAAGCATTTCCTGCCAGGCATGGATCTTCTCCTGATTCACCCCCAGTTCAAGCGAACCGGCTATCAGGCTTCTTAGCAGTTCCTTTGCAGCCGCCACATCCATGGTGGCGTTGAAGGTGGCCTGGGAGCGCGTGTTGCTGGGCGCGTTCTCCGGAGACTGGCAGGGGATGAACATGAATCTCCCATCCGGGCCTTCGATCAGGTAGTCCTCGAAGAACAGGGCCGCCTTCTCCATGAACGGCAGCGCATGCCCGGCCAGGAAGTCCCGGTCGCCCGTGTACAGGTAGTAGTCATAGAAGAAGTGGGCCGCCCAAGCGGCTCCGGCCACCCAGAAGGCCCCCGGGAAGCGTGCATTGAAGGAGTTGTTGAATCCGTCTGTGGTCGATCGGGAAGGGAGCACCACTCCCCGTGCCCCGAATATCCGCCGGGCGTTGATCTCAAGATAGGGGACGATCGACTCGATGTACGAGGTGTAGGTCAGCAGGAGTTCGGGCATGTTGCCCATGAGCATGCTGGCGAGGGCAGAGGGAACGTTGCCGTTGTGTGTGAAATCGGAGGCCCAGGGAGGGCTGTAGGTCCCCGCCCAGACCCCCTGGAGGGTAGGGGGAAGCTCTCCCGTGCTCGAGATGATGTTGTAGCGTCCGGCATCGAATACCTTCTCGATGAGGGCCCTGGACGGGTCGCTGTCGCTGGTCTTTCCCAGCAGCTCTTCGGTGGTCAGCCCTCGGTCTCCCGCGCCGCCCAGGTCGAGCCGCATCCGGTTGAACATCTCACCATGGATGCGGGCATGGCGCCCGAGCAGGGTTTCATATTCAGCAGGAAGCTTACCGAGCAAGCTGATCATTTCTTCGATCCGGGACACATTGGGATCGTAGTTTACATCGATGTCCACAAAGATCAGCACCTCATCCGCCTTTTTCACCACCAGGGCATCCCCCCGGGATTCCGTGGACCCGCCGCGGGCGACGACCCGCGTCACGCCTTCCAGGCTGTGGATGCTGCCGGGATAAGCGTTGGCGAAGCTGTTCCTGAAGGTGAGTGTGGATCCATCGACCGTGGTTTCCAGGTCCGTGATGTTCCGCTGGAACCGTTCATGCTGGGAATCCCGTGGTTCGAGCGTCAAACTGCAGCTGACTGTCCCGGCGCCCGGCCCGGAGACAAGGAGCACGGCCACGCCATCGAGCCTCGAAACGAACAGTTTGCGCTCGAACACGCCTCGCGCGTCGGACCAGTGGACCGTAGCCTCCCCGGTCTGGAAATCCACGGAGCGGAGGTAGTCCGTTACCTTTCCGCTGCGGCCCATCCGGATCTTGAGATCGAAGGCCGGGAACAAGCAGTCCGGGTACAGGAATCCTTTCTGTTCGGATATGTCGAAGGTCAACTGCTCTGCCTGGCGGTAGAGTCCGCGCAAGATGAGCCTGCGGATCTCGAACAGACGCGGTGCAGTGAGCGGGGGCATTATCGGGTCCCGCTCAGGAAGGAACATGCGTTCGTGGCTGAAAACGATCGTTTCATCCAGGGGATGGCTCAGCACGCTGGCTCCTATAGTGCCGTTCGCGGTTATGAGTCCCTGTTCCCAGGTCTCCGCAGGTTCCGAGCTTATGAATCCGCGCTCCGGAGCCAAGCTCTCTCTTGTGACATCAGAGGCCGCCTCAGGAAGAGTGGACGATTTTGTCAGCGAATCACAGGAAATCCCTAAACTCAGTGAAACACAAACAATGATAAAAACCGGATTGTGCTGATGTTTCATGCATACTTCCTTTTCTGGGATCAGGTTATAAACCATGATAATAGAATGCACTCTCCTCTCCAACATAATTGTAAAGAAAAAATAAAGCCGAATGGGATATCTGTCTTCGATCTTGACGGTTGTCATTAGATGTCATCACGAGCGAAGCGAAGTGATCTCTAAAATTGTACCTATAGACGCCTTGACAGCTTCTGGCATGTACATTATCCTGTACATATCATGAAGTCCAAAACCTACACCGAAGCCAGGGAAAAACTGTCCGACATCATAGACAAAGTCTGCGAAGACCATGACCCCCTGATCATCACCAAGCGCCGGGATAAGGCTGTTGTCCTGATGTCGCTGGATGATTACGAGTCCTTGAAAGAGACATCCTATCTCCTTAAGAGCCCTCGCAATGCCCGCAGGCTTCTGGAGTCGATCAAGGAATTGGAGGAGGGGAGAGGAGCGGAAAGGGACCTGCTCGAGTGACAATCGTCTTTTCCTCCCAATCCTGGGAAGAATACCTCCATTGGCAAAAAACCGACAAGCGGATACTGAACAGGATCAACGATCTGATCAAGGACATCTCGAGATCTCCCCACAAAGGGAAGGGAAAACCCGAGCCTCTCGAACATGCCCTTTCCGGCTATTGGTCCAGGCGTATCAATGAGGAGCATCGCCTTGTTTATAGAGTAAGGGAGGATTCCCTGTATATCGCACAACTCCGGTATCATTACTGAGCCGGGAAGTTGATCGACTTAACTTATTCGCTGCGCAGGGTTTCGGCCGGGTTGGCTGCCGCGTTCTTGTACACGTTCAGGCTGCTGGTCAGGAAGAAAAGCGCCGCCGTAAACAGGGCTCCCGCCGCGAATACCCACGAGACCAGAGATATCCGGTAGGCAAAATTGTTCAACCAGCTGTGCATCGCAAAGCCTATGATCGGAAATGCGATCAGCATGGCCCAGACATGGATGCGCAGGAAGTCCTTGAAGAAAAGGAACAGGATCGTCGCTGTGGACGCCCCCATGACGCGTCGGATGCCGATCTCCTTACGCCGGTTCTGAACGGCATAGAGGGACAACCCCAGAAGCCCCATCGCTGCCAGGATCACGGCCGCGGCCGCCAGGGTTACCATGAAGCGGGCAACACGCCGCTCGGCGGCATAGACCCTGTCGAAGTCTTTGTCAAAAAACGACCAGGAATCCGGAGCAAAGGGGACAAACCGGATGCAGAGCAACTGGACATGACTGAGAACATCGGGAAGCTCTTCTGTTTTTACTCTGGCCGACACATACCGGAAGGGCTCGATCCTGTATGATTCGTTCCTGTAGGGATTCATGACCGTGCGGGAAGAATCCAGGAATAAAACCAGAGGCCCGATCATCTGGTGCATGGAGCGGTAGTGAAAATCCCGCACCACTCCAACGATAGGCCCGGGACTGCTCGACCAGGTGTGCATTGTGAGGGTTTTTCCCACGGCATCCTCCACAACCCCGTCTCCGATGAGCCGCGCCGCCGTCTCATTGACCATGTAGGTGCCGCCCGGCCGGTGTTGAGACGAAAACGGCTCGCCGGCGATGACTTCGATCCCGAACGTGGGAATAAAATCGATATCGACCGCCACCTTGCCCAATGGGGCCTCCTCGGTCCCCACGCGTCCCTCCCATGTGCTGCCGATATTCTGGTCATTGGTGCTGGGCAGGAAATTCGACGCGGATGCCGTCCTGACGCCGGGATGGTCGAGCAGCTCGGTCTTTATGGCCAGATGGTGATGCCGGGCCTCCCTGGGCAGATCGATGTTTACGATCCGTTCTTTCTCGGTACTCAGTTGAAGCTTCCTCACATGGCGCATCTGTGCCCACACGAAGAGCGCCGCACACACGAACACCAGCGTTACCGTGAACTGGATCCCGACCAGAAGGTTCCGCAGGGGAAACCGGTGAGACGCGGTCAGCTTATCCCCCCTGAGGGCCTTGACAGGCTGGAAGCCCGAGGCGAAAAACGCGGGATAGCTTCCGGCCGCCGTACCAACCAGACAGACCACGGCCAACAGGAAAAGGACCAGAGTGGGCCAGGAAACCTGGGTCCATCCAAGTTCCGAGCCCGTCAACAATCGGAAGTAGGGGAGGAAAACGTAAACGATCCCCAGGGCGAACCAGGAAGCCAGCATGACGAAAACCACAGCTTCCCCTACGAACTGGCGTATGAGCTGCGGTCGCCGGGCTCCCAGGACCTTGCGCAGCCCGACCTCACGGCCGCGGTGGAGCGAGTGGGCGGAGGCCAGATTCATGAAGTTGAGCATAGCCACCAGCAGAATGATGATCCCTACGGCAGCCGCGAAGCGGACATTGTTCATGTCTCCGTTGGCCTCGAATTCGCTTCTGAGGCGTGAGTGGAGATGGATGTCCGTGAGAGGCTGGAGGCCTAGAACCGGGCTGTCTTCCCGGCCTTCTCGGTAGAGGGACGTGACCCGGGACTCGAGGCCTTCGATGTTCGCCTGCGGAACCAGTTTGACATAGGTCTTGTAGTTGGCGGATGACCAGCTGACCTGGTCTTCACTACCGGGATTCACGGCCTTGTTCGCGGATGCGGGGATCAGGGCGCTGAAATGAAAGTGTGTGTTGGGAGCAAGGTCGGCGATGACAGCCGTCACCTGAAACGAAACATCCCGGATGTTCACGGTTTTCCCCAAAGGGTCCGTCTGACCGAAATATTTCCGGGCGGCCGTCTCTGTCAGGACCAGCGCGTTGGGATGGGCCAGGGCCGAGCCGGGTTCTCCGCTGAGGAAGCGGCACGAGAAGATCTGGAAAAACGCGGGTTCGGCCATGAAGATTTTGTCCTCCAGGACCTGTTTCCCCTGAGTCTCCACCACGATCTTCTCCCAATCTGTGATGTCTTTGATGCGCACCATGCCCTCGATCTCGGGGGACTGTGCGCGCAGCCGGTCTCCGAGGACATAGGGGATGCCGGTGTAATCCGGATAGACGATACGAAAGATGCGTTCCGCATCGGGATGGTACCGGTCGTACGAGGTTTCGAAACGGACATAGAAAAAAATCAGTATGGCGGCTGCTAGGCCAATGGACATTCCGGCGATGTTGATCACGGCATACATCCGGTGCCGCCTCATGTTGCGCAGGGTGAGCTTGAGGTAGTTGAACAGGAGACCGATCCCGGTCGATATCATAAGTCGCATGTATACCAGAAGACTCCGCATGACATGACCCGAATACCAGAATCTTGCCCGCATGTCGCCCTTTTCCCGGGCGATAGAACGGAATGTTTCCTCAAAGTCTCCCTGTACGGAGTGGTTGGCCTCGTAAAGAGAAAGGTGCTTGAGGAGAAAACTCAGCAGCTTGGGGGGAGGGGAGGGACGGGAATTTTTTTTCATGATTTAACGGGTTTTCCGGGATCGATGTCCGCCTCGGTCAATCCTTTCCAGAGATGATCGCGATGGCTGCGGGTGTCAAGCAGAGCCTCGCGTCCGGCTGTCGTTACCCGGTAGATCGACTTGGCCTTGCCGCCCCGCTCGGGTGTCGGTTCGCCTCGGTATGACTCGACCATACCCTTGCGGATAAGGTATTCGAGGGAATTGTAGAGGGTACCGTAAACAATGGACTTCCCGGTGAGCTCGATCAGCTTATCCCGAAGACCGGGACCATGCCCCTCACCTCCGAGCCGGCACAAGGCTATCAGGATCGTTTCTTCATTCAAGGTTAAGATCGCCACAGCTTTCTCCTCGCATTATATCGATATTATCGATAATATAGGAGTGCAAGCGGGATTGTCAAGTGCGCAGCGTCAATTTGTTCATTCGTATCTCAAAGACTCCGCTGGATTGGCCAGGGTTGCCTTCAAGGATTGATATGCGACCGTAAGCAGGGCCAGAGCCAGGGATAGGCAGCCGGTGCCTAGGAATATCCAGAGCGACAGGCCCGTCCGGAAGGCAAAGCCCTGAAGCCAACGGCTCATGAAATAGTAGGCGGCGGGCCATGCGGCCAGGTTGGCGATCATGACGAGCAGAGTGTACTCCCGGGTGATCAGCCGGACCACACTGAACACCGAGGCCCCCAGGATCTTGCGTATGCCGATCTCCTTGGTCCGCTGTTCAGCGGTATAGGAAACCAGCCCCAGGAGCCCCAGACAGGAGATAAACACGGCCAGTGCTGTGAAATACTGGATGATCCGTCCCATGCGCTCTTCCGCCCGGTAGCGGGCATCGATCCACTCATCCATGAATTTTAAATCGATCTGCTGTCCGGGCCTGAAATTATTCAGGGTCGTTTTGATCGATTCCATGGTCCCGGCGATACCTTCGGGCCGGATCCTTACACAGAGGTAATTGTACCCCCGCAGGATCAGTATCCCCATCGGCATGATCTCATGATGCAGCGAGGTCAGGTGGAAATCCTTGGCCACGCCCACGATCTTCCCGGGCCTTCGGTTCCAGGACATGCTTTTCCCGACAGGATCCTGCATTCCCATGGCCCGGACCGCGGCCTCGTTGACGATGTAGGCTTCTTTCTCGTCCGTGGAAAACTCCCGGGAGAACTTCCTCCCCGCCACCAGCGGCACGTCGAATGTGTCCAGGTAGTCATAATCCACGAGAGCCAGGGCCATTCCGAAGCGTTCACCTTCCTGTTTTCCATCCCACGAGTCGAGGGCACCGGTTCCGATGGACCGAAAGGCGGGCGGGCTGTAGGTGGCGGTCGAGCTCACGACGCCGGGAATGCGGTTTACCTCCTGTTTGATGGCCGCATAATCCTGGGTGAGGTCATTGATCTTCAGACACAGGATGTTGTCCGTGGTGATACCCAGGTCCTTGTTTTTCATGTAGTGGATCTGGCGGTAGACTGTTGTTGTGGAGATGATGAGCGCGATGGAGAGCATGAACTGAAAGACCACCAGGAACCGGCGCATCAAAGGGGCTCCCCGGCTTGAACCTGAGGTTGTGTTGAATTTGAAGACTTTGACCGGTCGGAATGAAGAGAGATACAGGGCCGGGTAGCTGCCCGAAAGCAGCCCCGTAACGACCAGGATGCCGGCCAGGCCCAGAAACAGACCTGGCTGGCTGAAGGGCGCGAACCGCAGGGCTTTGCCGGCCATGCTGTTGAAGGCCGGCAGCACGGCCGCAACCAAGAGACAGGCCGCTGCCAGGGCCAGCAGCGTGAATACCGTGGACTCTCCCAGGAGCTGACGGATGATCTGGGCTCGACGGGCGCCCACGACCTTTCGCAGCCCGATTTCCCTCGCGCGGCGGCTCGAGCGGGCCGTGGCCAGGTTCATGAAATTGATGCAGGCGATCAAAAGGATAAGCGCGGCTGTGACAGAGAAGATGTACACATAAGTCACGGCTCCGTCGCTTCCGTCCGGATTGAATAGATGAATACGCGCCAGGGGCTGCAGCAGCAGCTCGTCCTTGAGGTCCGGCCAGCGCTCCTGCTGTATGAACCGGATCCTGTCGGTGACTGCCTCGGGCGAGGCTCCGGCCAGGAGCCGGATGTAGATGACAAACCGGGAATCTCCCCAATTGGACATGTCGTATCCGGCTTTTTCATACAGGCTCAGGGGCAGCACAAAATCGAAGGTCAGATGCGAGTTCCGGGGCACATCCCGCATCACTCCGGTGACGGTCACATCGCTGTGCTCTCCCATGTCACCCAGCTTGACCGTCTTGCCCATGGGATCCTCATCTCCGAACATCTTCGAGGCCGTGGATTCCGTGAGGACCACCGAGTAGGGTGAATCGAGGGCATGCTTGGCGTCGCCTTCCACCAGCGGGAACGTAAACAGGGTAAAAAGCGCCGGATCAGCAATGGCCTGGCGCAGATAAAATCCCCTCTCTTTATGCTGGATGAGGTTGTTGCGCGAATAGATGCGCACGTAGTCCATAACATCCGGTGATTTCTCCTGGACTTTCGGCCCGATGGGAGCCGGGTGCGTGACTGAGAAACCGGCCCCCTGGTTGCTGAAATTCTTCCCGATCACCCTGTATATGCTTTCATGGTTTTCGTGAAAGCGATCGTAGCCCTGCTCATCCTGTACCCACAACAGGAGCAGCAGGCAGCAGGCGATCCCGAGGGCGAGACCGGAAATGTTGATGAGGGAAATGGCCTTGTGTTTCCGGATGTTCCTCCAGGTGATTTTCAGAGTGTTGAGCAGCATGATCGTTCCTCCTGCGGTCTATCTTTCGGAATCGTAAAAACATTCATCCATATGTTTATATGCGGTGAATCCCGAAAACGTCGTCAAAAAAATAAATCCGGCATGCCTCTGAAGATTTTGACCACAGGATTTTTTCTGTGATATGTTAGCCCCAACTCATTCACAAGAGGAACAATATGCCAAAAACCAGCGATACACGAAAAACCCTTATCGAGCCGCGCCTCGGTCATTGGATATTGACCGGTTGCGTGCTGGTATTCTTTTGCCTTGCCGCTTCCTGCCAGGCAGACCGACCCTCACCTGGGGCTTCGGATTCCGGCGGCACTCTTGAGCTCATTCCTGAGGACCAAGTGCGTCTCTCCAACGATCCAGAGAAGACCGAGGCCTTCAGGGACGCAGGTCTGGGGCTATTCGTCCACTGGGGGCCCAACTCTCAGGTAGGATCCGAGATCAGCTGGCCGCTGAACCAGGCCAGCCCAGAGTACATCGAGAAGTACTATGCCCTGGCCGACACCTTCAACCCGACCGATTTCGATGCCGGGAAATGGGCGAGGCTGGCCAGACTTGCCGGAATGGAATACGTGGTCTTCACGACCAAACACCACGACGGATTCTGCATGTTCGACACTGTGTACAGCGATTTCAAGATCACGAACTCACCCTATGGCAAGGACATCGTCGCCCAGATCGCCGATGCGTTCCGGAAAGAGGGTTTCCTGGTTGGGCTTTATTACTCTCCCGGCGATTTCCGCTACCACTACGAGACGGGCGTTCCCAATCAGGGATTGATGATCCCCGCCTTCGACAGTGAAGCGCCGTTCGGCCCGAAAAACAAGGGATTCCTGGCATACGAACAGGGCCAGGTGGAGGAGCTCTTGACTCGCTATGGAGACATCTTCATGCTCTGGTTCGATGGCAGCTGCAATCCCCTGAAGAAACACGCTTGGCGTGTCCGTCAGGACATCTTCATAGGGCGGGGGGAGATCCCGACACCCGAGCAGCGTATCCCGGGAGAAGCCTCGGATCACGCCTGGGAGAGCTGCATGACCACCAGCTGGCAGTGGTCTTACCAGCCGAGCCCGGACCTCAGGACTTCGAGGGAGGTCATCGAGAACCTGATCAGGATCCGGGCCCGGGGAGGGAACATGCTCCTCAACATCGGCCCCAGGCCGGACGGCCGCATCTCCGACCAGGATGAGGCCATCCTCCGTGACCTGGGCCTGTGGATGATGATGTACGGGGAAGCGATGCGAGAAGTCCGCCCCTGGAACGTCACCAACGAGGGAGATGTCTGGTTTACTCGGAAGAAAGGGGAGGCGCCGGGCACCCTGTATGCCATTACGGATTTTGATTACGACGCCGAGGGGACAACCTGGAGGCAGTTCTCGGGACGCCGCCTGACGCTGCGATCGGTACGGGCGACTGAGGAGACCAAGGTCTCCATCCTGGGCCAAGAAGGTGGCTGTACATGGCAGCAGGACAACGACGGCCTGCACATCACGGCTTTCAACCAGCACACGGTCCAGTTCATCGCCTACCCGGGCAGCCGGCCGGAGTTCGTTGAGACGCGCTGGCACATGGGTCCGGACTGGCCGGTGGCCCTCAAGATCACCGGCGTTGTACCGAAAGATAAGGAATAGCCTCAAACCAGATCGATTCCGATAGGGAGAAATCACATGCCGCTTTTTGGTCCGCCGAACATCGATAAATTGAAATCCCGCCTAGACATCAAGGGCTTGATAAAAGCTTTGGACTATGAGAAGAACACCGGGATTCGGGACCGGGCGATAGAGGCCCTGGGTGAGCTCGGAGGCCGGACCGCCACGGAGCCGCTGCTGTTACTGCTCGAAAAAGAGCACTGCGGATGCGAGCCGCTGGTCGTCTCGGCCCTCGGTAAGATCAAGGACGAACGCGCCGTGCCCGTGCTCATCGACCGGGTCAGAGGACAAGGCGCCACCTCCAGCCCTGCTGAACTGGCGGCCCTTGAGCACATAGGGCCTCCCGCGGTCGAGCCCCTGCTAGATGTGTTGAGAGAGAATGCCCAGGATGTGAAGCAGTCGCTCCGTTTGATCGAAGTCCTGGAGCGAAGCGGGGACGGAAGAGCGACCGCAGGGCTCCGGGACCTGATATCCCCCAGGTACCCATCGCTCATATTTCATCTTGCCGATGCGCTGGAGAGGCTGGGTGACAAAGATGCCATTCCGCCACTGGTTTCGGCCCTCAAGGCCGCCCCGGGCGAGACGTGGTGCGCGCCTGTTGTCAAGGTCTTGCAGCGGATGGGGTGGCAGCCCGATGGTCGAGCGGAGGAAGCCGCGGTATTGCTTTCCGATCGCAACTGGGACCGCCTGGTCGGCCTGGGGGAAACGGCCGTCGACATTTTGATCCCCCTGCTGCACAAAGGGCCGGCAGAGGAGACACTTAAAGCAGCGGAGACACTCGGGCAGATCAAAGATGACAGGGCCGTAGAGCCGCTTGCGGCGCTCCTGGGCAGCAGACGGCACGAGGTCTCGGCCGCGGCGGCCCGGGCCCTGGGTGATATCGGCAGCGCTCTGGCCGTTGAGCCGCTTCTCCAGTACGTGGTGGAGTCCGAGTCAGCCTCGGTTATAGCCGAGACTGAAAAAGCCCTTATCCGGATCGGAGACAAGGCCGTCCGGCCCCTGCTGGAACAGCTCAACAGCAGCAATCCGGGGGAACGCAAAGCGGCGGTCCGGCTCCTGGGAGAGATCGGGGATGAGAGCGCGCTGCAGCCCCTGTTAGCTGCCCGGGATGACAGTCCCCTGCAGCCCGAGCTTAAGGCGGCACTGGAAAAGCTCGGCTGGCAAGCCCAGGAAAACGAAAACTAAAGTATCCGCCATTCCTGATCCTTGTTTCGCAACTTTTCGTCCCACACAGCATTCTATTGAGTGTATATATATCGGCGGATGTAATCAATTCGGGATCGTCGCGTATACTTAATATAGAATTGGAGACATAAATGCAAAAAGCCGCTGTAACATGCATTTTACTAATCTGGATGATGCTTCCTCTAGCTCCGGCGACAGAAGATACGGACGACCTTATCTTCCCCGATCCCGGCCGGAAGATCTGCCTGGTCCAGGCGGAGGAGAAAACAGGAACCATGCTTACTGGCAGCAGGCTGCCGATGGATTCGGAATTTGCACAGAAGATCGCTCAGGAACTCGACCTCCCTTTCCACCAGTCCGTCATAAAGCTGAGCCAGTGCAGCCGCAATTTCGTGACCGACCGGGAAGGCCCCAACATCCTTTTCCTATCCCGGAACGAGGGCGGCTTTCCCCGTCAAGGTCTGATCCTTAACGATGGGGGAGAGGCATTCGAGTTTCCAGACCTGTTCTTTGTCGACCTCGTGTTGGACGAACAGAGGCTGGCCCGGGGGGATCTGGACATTTTTTCTCACGAGCTGGGACATGTCATGATGCTGAACATCTGGAAAAACATACCGGACCAACGCTCCAACAAACAGCATGTCAGCATGGGAGTCACCGATTACACAACGGCCGTTTTCGAGGGTTGGGGGATCCATTTCCAACGCCTCGCATATGACAGCACCCCTCTGTATCTGAAAAGATATCTGGATAATTTCGGCTATTCACGCAGCCACAGCCGTGCCTGGCATTCCAATGTGGACCAGGACCTGAGAATCAATGGTGTCCTGCAGAACATCTACATCCATCAGAAGCTGCTCCCGGACATCGATACGGAAAAGATGGAGCTGGAGGAATTGATACTGTTCGAGCATGCCTCTCCCATATTCGACACGACCCGGCTGAGGAACGGGCAGCAGATGCTGTCCTGTGAGGGAGTGCTGGCCACGATCTTCTACAGGATCAACACCAATACGAAGCTGCGTCAGAACTATCGCGAAGCAGACTTCTACGATCGTTTCCTTCTGCGCCCCATGCCGGAGAGCATAGAGCCGCGGGAGCTTTTCTCTCCGTTCGAGAATGTGATGCTCAAGCACTTCTGGATCTGGAGCAGGCTGGACGACACGATGACAGGGGAGAGTGTTCTCCCGGTGGAATATATCGAAGAATGGGCGGCTTCTTTCCCCGAGGATAGGGAAGAGATCCACAGGCTCTTCGTGTTGACCACGATGGGCAAGACCGTTTCCGATCAGCTGGGGGACATATATGAGCAGATGGCCTTGTTTGGAATGCAGGGGAACATTCAATGTTACAGGGAGAAGTCCTCAGCATTTCGTGATGAGTTCGCTCCGCTCATGGAAGATGTCCTGTCCGGCAAGGCGGTCCTGGGGGCCAATGTGGGGCCTCAGCTTTGGGTAAAGAACGAAGGCTTCCTGATTAGGCGAGCTCTCTGGGATCCCTCAAACAAGCGGGCGTTCTGGATCAACCTGAACACCGCCTCCGCGTATGAACTGGCAAGTTTCCGCGGGCTCAGCCTGGAAAAAGCTAAAGCCATCGTCAACAAGAGGGAAGAAAAGGGTTATTTCAGGTCCTTCGAGGATGCCACGGCCTGCGGAATTAAGCTCCCATCAAAATAACATTCATTGCGCAAAATCGCCCGAAGTTAGAGGATTAAAAGGTCGTCTCAGACATCATTTCGAGTGTCAAGGCGGTATTTGACCACGCTAACCTGCCCCTCATCATCCCACTGCGTGATCCAAAAATATCCATTCCGTACCAGGGCTTCACGTGGAAAAATCTTCATTCCTTTGAATGCCACTGTCTCAATAAAATTTCCCTCCGGATCAAAGGCGTCAAACAGAGGTTCGGAATCTGGTGAGGTTTTCCGGATGGTGTGAACCAGTATATTCCCCTCAGGGTCTACCAGCAGCCCATCAAACGCCGGCTTGTTCCTGGGAAAATCCGTGAGTTTTTTGATTTCCTGAGGCATGTCCATTCGCCCTCCACTTGAAGAGCCGTAGGACACTTGGGAAAAGAACCGTTCCTTGTCTTCGTTGGTCACCCTCACCGGCTCATAGGCATGTTTGAAGCTGGAAACCTTCCCTTCCACAGGATCATGTGTCTCGATGGTGTAATCCTCGGAAAGTCCGACCACGATCCTGCCGTCCGGCGTTATATGCCAGAACACATCGGGTGAAAAAGGCTGGATGATGTTGGCGTTCATCCCCTGAATCCTGCGATATTTGTTCCTCCAGACCTGGTGCGTGAATATGGTGTTTTCAAGCTCCAGATCAGAGGAAAAATATTGGATGATGCAGTCCTGCGGCTTGTCAGCCCCTCCGCGGTGTACAATCTCCCGCTCGACCACGATCCCGCCGCCCGGGCGCGAACGCATACTCTGGGGCCGCCCCTCGCTGTTCTGGACCACGATGTTCTTAATATATACCCCTTCCAGCGTCAGAGCGCACATGCGCCGGTTACCCATGTCCCAGACAACGAGAATGTCCCCTGAGATAGCGATCCGCCAGGGCATGTTGAATTCTCCCGGGCCCTGTCCCTCCGCCCCGATCGTCCCGATGAAAGTGCCGTCCGGGGCAAACTTCTTGATGTTACAGGCCCTGTAGTCGCACACATAAACATTGCCGTTATCGTCCAGTTCGATATCGACGATGCTTTCAAAGAATAGATCCTCAGGAAGCCTGGATTCATCGAAGGTCATCTCAGCCGTGAACATGACTTTTCCCGAGGCATAGAGGTTCTTCAAGGACTCATCATAAGCATGGGCGGCTGCAGCCGATAAGATAATCATCGCGACTATCAGTGATAGATATGTGAGTGTTCGTTTCATTCATGTATCCTTGTGTGCGTACATTCAACCTCTTTACAATACTATATACATGATAAGTGGGTTTCTTTCATTTAACGTCGGGAACAGCGAAAAGTTGCATGTAAACACATGGAGCTGAATTTACATGGGGCTTGCATTTCCTAAACCTTTTTACTAATATTTCGTAATAATAACAAGGAGAACGGAAATGGACGTCCTATCACGTGCGGATGAGATACTGCTTCTGGCCATCCTGAGGCTTCGAGAAGATGCCTACGGGGTCAGCATCGTCAAAGAGGTGCAACAGCGCACCGGAAAAGCGCTCAAACTGGGAGGCCTCTGGGTATCCTTGGATATCCTGGCCAAGAAAGGCCTGATATCCAAGCGTATGGGGGACCCGACCCCGGCCAGGGGGGGGCGCAGCAAAATCTACTATGCCCTGACTCCTACAGGACTCAAAGCGTTGGAAGAGGTCAACCGGTTCAATCGATCCCTGTGGAAGGGGATAAGGAATGTCAACGAGGATTATCAGATTTAATAATGAGCAGCACACAATCTCCCAGACCGCCCCGCCTGTTCGCTTTTCTGGCGAACATCATCGCCCGTTCTGAAGAAAAACAGTCGATCTTCGGGGACATGGATGAGTTCTATATCGAGCTCGTTCACGAAAAGGGGCGGACCAGGGCTTTGTTGTGGTACGGCGGCCAGATCCTGAACGCATGTCCACTGCTGCTTCTTAATTCCTTCTATGGGGGTATGATCATGATCAAGAATTATCTGAAGATCGCGTTCCGCAACATACAGAGACACAAAGGCTATTCGTTTATCAACATAGCCGGCCTGGCGCTCGGCATCGCCTGCTGTACCCTGATTCTGCTCTGGGTCCAGGATGAGTTGAGCTATGACCGGTTTCATGAAAATGCGGAGAACCTCTACGCCCCCACCTTCAGCAACGGCAGCACAGTGACGCCGACGGCGCTGGCCGAATACCTCAAAGCCGAGTATCCGGAGATCACCCACGCTTCGCGCTTCAGTGGCATCGGCAGCAACCTCTTGAAATATGAGGATACCGAGATCAACGAAAACTACGGCATCGCGGTCGACCCGGATTTTCTCGAAATGTTCACCTACCGGTTCCTCAAGGGTGATCCCGGGACGGCGCTCTCGGCTCCCAACTCCATCCTGATCTCTGAGAGCCTGGCGCACAAGTACTTCGGGAAAAGAGAAGCCGTGGGCCGGATCCTGACGTTCAATGTCCGGTATGATCTGAAAGTGACCGGTGTATTCGAGGATTATCCCCTCACTTCGCATTTTCGGTGTGCCTACATAATCCCCCTGCAAATACCCCA
>CBFDBC010000041.1:0-20935 GCA_965602945.1 uncultured bacterium
CGTACAGGGCCTTGAGATGCGCGGCGGGACCATACGTGTTGGTGAAGGTCTGAAAATAGGCGATGAATTTTTCCGCCCGGTATCGTTTCCGGAGCCCTTCCCTGCCGATACGCATCTGCTCGGTGATCGGCACCGGCATCCGGCTATCCCCGCGGCCGGAGCCGCCGGCCGGGTCGCAGAACAGGCATCCGTCCTCTCCCACCGTGCCGTCCCGGTTGGGGCAGCTCAGCCCGGCATCCAGGGCGATCTTGTACACCCGGCAGCCGAACCTCTGTCTCAGGTGCTCACTGAAGCGTAGGTAGCGGCTTTCTCTCGGCATGGTCGATCCTAGTATGACGGGTTCCGCCTCGCTTGCATAGGCAAGTCAACGCCAGCGGCGGGAGATCAGGAGATGGATGAAAAGCGGCCCCCCGATGATGGCCGTTACGATCCCTACCGGGAGCTCCGTCGGCGCCAGCACGGTGCGGGCCGCTGTGTCACACACCGCCAGGGCCGTCCCGCCCAGGAGGAAAGCGGCGGGCAGCACAGTCCTCTGATCGACACCGCTCAGCCTGCGGACGGCGTGCGGAACGATGAGTCCCACGAATCCGATCGGCCCTACCAGGGACACCACAGCCGCTGTAGCGAGGCCTCCCCCCACAAACACGTTGCGGCGCACCATCGGCACATCCACGCCCTGGGCCAGGGCCAGGTCCTCGCTGAGGGCGATGTGGTTGAGGTCCCGGGCATGGAAGAGCAGGAGGCCCAGTCCAGGGAGGAGGAGCGGCAGGATGCCGATGAGCTGTTCGAAGCCCAGGATGTCAAGTCCGCCCATCATCCAGCGCTGGAAAACGACCAGGGCATTGGGATCAGCCAGGTAGGTCAGGAGCAGAATACCACCGGCGCAGATGATGCTGATGGTCACACCGGCCAGGAGCAGGGTGTAGACCGACATCCCCCCTGGGCTGCGCGCCAGTCGCTGGATCAGGAACAGGGCGGCGGCGGCCCCAAGTACCGCGAATAACTGCAGGGACCCGAAGGGCCCCCAGACCGCCCAGAGGGCGGGGAACGAGATGGTCAGGAAGGCCCCCAGAGCGGCCCCCCCGCTGATGCCCAGCGTGAAGGGTTCGACCAGCGGATTCCTGAACAGGACCTGGAACGAGGCCCCGATCACGGCCAGGGCCCCCCCGGCCAGGAGCGCCAGCAGGACCCGGGGCACACGCTGGTGCCAGAAGATCTCCCCGGCCGGTTGAAGCTCGCCCGACAGATAGGCCAGGACATCTCCGGTGGAGACGGGTTCGGGTCCGATCCAGGGGCTCACGAGGGCAGCCAGCAGAAACAGCAGGGCGTAGCCGGTCAGGGCCCCGGCCTTCACTCCGTCTCCTCCTGCACGGCGCGGGCGAAAATAAGAGGGCGTTGAGTCTCGGGATGCCGGCCCATCAAAACGTCCGCTCCGTACACCTCGGAAACCCGCTCCTCCGTGAGCACCTGGTGGGGCGGCCCCAGGGAAAGGATCCTGCCTTGGGAGAGCATGAGCAGCCGGTCGGCGTACAGGGATGCGAGGTTGACGTCGTGTGTGACCACCGCGATGCCCATGCCGTCCCGGGAGAGGTGGTGCAGCAGGCGGAAGAAGCGGACCTGATGCGGGAGGTCGAGCGCCGCGGCCGGCTCGTCCAGAAGCAGGAAGCGGGGCTGCTGCGCCAGGACGGATGCCAGGAAGGCGCGTTTTTTCTCTCCCCCGGAGAGCTGCGACAGCCTCCTGTTTCTAAGGGGGATCATGCCGGTCAGGTCCAGGCTGAGGTCGATGGCCGCACGGTCCTCGCTTCCCAGGCGGCCCCAACCCTTCACATGAGGATAACGGCCCATCCCCGCCAGTTCTTCCACGACCAGGTCGTATTCGCTGCTCAGTTCCTGGGGGAGGAAGCCCAGTTCCTGTGCGGCCGTGCGCCTGTCCAGGCCTCTCAGGTCCCGATCCCCGAGGCGGATCCGCCCACCCAGCGGGGCGAGCAGGCCGGCAGCGATGTGCAGCAGGGTGGTCTTGCCCGACCCGTTGGGGCCGATGATGCCCAAGACCTCCCCTGCCGTCAGTGATAGCTCGGGGATGTTGAGCTCCCAGTCGATCCCTGGGAAGCGGTGAGTGATGTCCCGCAGCTCAATCATGCGTGTCCTCGAAGAGCTCAGGGTGTATGGCGGCCGCCAGCCTGTGTGCAGTCTGAGAGATCCTCACCCCCGGGATCAACATGTAGTCATCCGTCAGGAAAAAGATCCTCCCGGCCTTGACTGCGGGCAGGGTGGACAGCCTGTCCCAATCGGACTTGAGCAGCAGCTGGTTGTCCGGGGAAATCCCCTCGGCCAGTACCTCGATGATGACATCCGGCCGGCGCCGGACCAGGGCTTCCTTGGAGATGGTGGGATACGATCCGGGAGCGTCGGCGAAGATGTTGCGCCCGCCGGCGAGCTCGATCAGCTCATGCAGGAATGTGCCGGATCCCGTGGTCATGAGGCCGGTCAGGTCGCCCGGGGTGTGCCCCAGCCCCAGGAACACTTTCCGAGGGATTCGCGACCGTGTCTTTCGGGCCAGGTCTGACAGCTGCTGCCTGATGTCGGCGGCCAGGTGTTCGGCGGATGCCTCCTCGCCCAGCCAGGTTCCGATTGTCAGGATGGCGGCTCCGATGTGCTCGATCCTGTCGATCTCTACGGACAGGGACCGGATCCCCTGATCGCGGCAGAAACGGGACAGGGCCTGATGCTTTCCCTGAAATATGATCAGGTCCGGCTCCAGGGACAGGATCCTCTCGCGGTTGGGATTGATCTGTCCCCCGATGCGCGCCACGTCCTTGGCCTCGGGGGGGTAGGTGGAATAGTCGCTCACACCGACAACCCGGGGGCCCGCTCCCAGAGTGAATACGATCTCTGTGATGCTGGGTGCGGCACAGATCACCCGGCCGTAATCCGGATGGGCCGTGGGCGTGGGAGCATCGAGTGCGTTCCAGCTTCCTGAACTCCCCCGGTAGAGGAGGTAGACAGCCGCGAACCCCAGGAATGTGACGGCCAGGGCTATGACCAGCGGCAGGTTTTGGATTCTTTTCATGAAGGTGAAATCACCTTGCCCTAAACCATGGCTTTTGTCAACGCCCTCCCAATAGAGACCGCTGCTCACTCACGGGCTGTTTGTGGTGCTTCGGGATGCCTGTTTGTCGGTGGGTTCAGATGAAAAGAGCTGCCCGCTTCAGGGGGAAGCGGGCAGCTGCCATGGGGATGGATTAAAGAATAGGGGAATCTATCTCAATCCTTGGATAAAAGGAGGGGTAAAAAGGAGGGACTTGCGTATGTCCTTGTTTTTCTATCTCGCTCTTATTAGCCATTCCATTACTATATACGCGAAAATCGTTCAAAGAGTTGCTTGTTTGGCGTATATTCCGCCTGGAAATGGCGATTTTCCTCTGAAAACGGAACTTGGACCGTTTCGGGCCCTTCCAGGATGGAGAATGCGGGAAGAATGTCGGGAGCGATCAGGCTTGAAAACCGGTGCCAAGGGGCGCATAAATCATTGATAAATAAAGAGATGAATGGAGATGTCGAGTTCCTTTGAGTCTTTGCTGTCCCCCAACTGCAACGTTTCAAATATTATATCACAGATTTTTGCCTGATTACAAGCATTATTATTATTTTTTTTTAATCACCCGATTTCCCCATGAAAGTGCGGATAATCTCACGATAAACGGCCTGTTTTGGCCGTTTTTCCCGGCTAGCCTGCTTTTGACTCCGGCAGTACAATTATCTAGAATAAACAACAACTTGATTGATTCACAGGATACCGACTCAGGGAAACGGTTTTTTTGATTTGAAGGAGAAGGGAATGGACGGAGACGAGTTCCGGCAGTGGGGATACCGCTTTGTGGACTGGGTGGCGGATTATTTCGAAAACGTGGGTCAGTACCCGGTGCGCCCAGCCCTCCAGCCCGGGGATATCAAGAAACAGCTCCCCAAGGAGGCACCCCAGCAGGGCGAGCCCATGGACTCCGTGTTCGCCGATTTTCAAAATATCGTGCTCCCCGGCATGACCCACTGGCAGCACCCGTCCTGGTTCGCCTATTTTTCGGCCAACAACAGCCCGCCTTCGGTGCTGGCGGAGCTGCTTACAGCCGGAATGGGTGCCCAGTGCATGGTGTGGGAGACCTCCCCGGCCGCGGCAGAGCTGGAAGAAGTTGTGCTGGAATGGCTGCGCAAGCTGCTCAGCCTGCCCGAGGGTTTATCCGGAGTCATCCAGGACACGGCCTCGACCGCCTCACTGGTGGCTCTGCTCACGGCCCGGGAGCGGGTCACGGGCTTCGAGTCCAACCGCAGGGGGCTCAAAGAGCCGCTTATGGTCTATGTTTCGGAGGAGGCCCACTCCAGCGTGGAGAAAGGCGCCAAGATCGCAGGCTTCGGCTGGGAGAACATCCGCAAGATCCCCTCGGACGCGGCGTTCGCCATGATCCCTGAGGAGCTGGAAAAAGCACTGGCCGCGGACAAAGACCGGGGGCTGCGGCCCGCCTGCGTGGTGGCCACGGTCGGGACCACCTCGTCTTCCGCCATCGATCCGCTGGAACCCATCGGCCGGATCTGCCGCCGGCACGACGTCTGGCTGCACGTGGATGCCGCCTACGCCGGCACCGCCGCCATCCTGCCTGAGAAACAGTGGATCTTCGAGGGGGTGGAGCACGTGGACTCGCTGGTGTTCAACCCTCACAAGTGGATGCTCACCAACTTCGACTGCTCGGCTTATTATGTCAAGGATGCGGGCGCCCTGATCCGCACATTCGAGATCCATCCCGAATACCTGAAGACCGGAGTGGATGCCGTGGTCAAGAACTACCGGGACTGGGGGATCCAGCTGGGGCGGCGCTTCCGGGCCCTGAAACTCTGGTTCGTTCTCCGATCCTACGGGGTGGAGGGGATCCAGTCCATGGTCAGGGAACACATCCGCCTGGCCCAGCTGTTCAAGGAGTGGGTGGAAGCCCATGATCTGTTCGAGATCATGGCTCCGGTACCCCTCAGCCTGGTCTGCTTCCGGTTGAACGATGGAAGCCCTGAGGACGAGCTGGACCGGCTCAACCGTGAGCTGCTCAAGCGGCTCAACCAGACGGGCCGCCTCCTGCTGACGCAGACCGCCCTCAAGGGGAATTACGTGATCCGCATGGCCATCGACTCTCACACCACTCAGGAAGGGAATGTTAGGGATGCCTGGGACCTCATCCAGGAAACGGCCGCGGGCCTTTTGGGGCAGGATCCGGTGTGAGCATGCGCCTGAGGGTCTCGGAGGAGATTTGGAGCGCCTTTCCCGGACTCCATCTCGGGGTGGTGATAGCCCGGGGGATCGACAACAGCGGCGATGCCTCCGAGCTGGCCGCAGCCATCCGGGAAACCCAGTCCCGGATCCGGGTGGAATACGAAACGGAAACCCTGTCCCAGATCCCCCGCATCCAGGCCTGGCGCCGGGCTTTTTCGGAATTCGGCGCCAAGCCCAAGAAGTATAAAAGCTCGGTGGAGAGCCTGTACCGCATGATCCTCAAAGGGATGGACCTGCGCCGCATCAGCCCGGTGGTGGATATCTACAACCTCGTCTCTCTCAAGTTCGGGATCCCGGCGGGTGGGGACGACCTGGATAAGGTCCGGGGAGACATTTTGCTGACCTTCGCCACCGGGGGTGAGGAGTTCATCCCGCTCAACAGCGAAACCCGGGAAGAGGCCCGGCCGGGAGAGGTGATATACCGCGATGAGCAGGGTGTCCTGTGCCGTCGTTGGAACTGGCGAGAGTGCGATCGGACCAAGATGACCCGGGACACGCGGAACGTGAGCCTGGTGGTGGAAGGGCTCCCCCCCGTGGAGCGTGTTGAGGTGGAGGGGACCATCGCAGAACTGGCCGGCCTCGTATCCGGTACCTGCGGAGGCGTCATGCGAAGTGCGATCCTCGACAGGGACCATCCGGATATCCACCTGGACTTGGAAACCTAATATGGGAGAGTGAGCGGATGTTTCAGACGGAGATCATACTCTGGATGCAGTCCCACGCCACAGGATTCTGGACGGCATTCTTCAAATTCTGGTCCGGCTACGACAAGTGGGTCATCCCCCTGATGCTGCTCATCCTGTTCGCACTGAGCTTCCGGGCCGGATTCGTCCTGATCCAGGCCGTTTTCTGGAACATGACGATCATCATCTTCCTGAAGGAACTCCTTCTGCTTCCACGGCCCTGCAGCGTGGACAGCAACGTGAAGCTTCTCGGCAAGGGGATTCCCAATACCACTCCTTTCGAGAACCGGGGCGCTGAGAGCTTCTTCGGCGGCCTCCCCAGGGACGTGGTGGAAGGCCTGCGGGCTCATCCCATCGACACCTGGGGGCTGCCTTCGGGACACACCAGCAGTTCCGTGACCTTTGCGGGGCTTGTCTATCTGCTGGTCAAGAACCGGTGGGTGAGGATCGCGGCCGCCGCCATGATCGTCTTCGTCCCCCTCTCCCGGATCTACCTGGGGCGGCACTTCCTGGCCGACGTCCTGGCCGGCTATGCCTTCGCCCTGGTGTTCATCCTGCTCTTCTATCACGGGATCTACCGGCGCCGTTGGTTCCAGGATTTCTTCCATGCCCGGTGGGATCAGACCCCCTGGAACACGAGGACGTGGGCCATCCTCTTCTACCTCATCATGCTGCCTCTCCTGATCCTCTTGATCCCGTATGCCCGGATCGATGCCGTGGCCGCCCTGCTCGGGCTGAACCTGGGCTACATACTCCTCCGGATCAAGGGAGCTCCGTTGGATTCGGGGAGTGTTCTGCAGAGGGCGGCGCGAGCCGCGATCGCTCTGGCGCTTTATTTCGGCCTTGACTTCATTTTGGGTGTGATCGAAGGGCTGTTGTCCACATCCGGGTCGGATATCGTAGTTTTCGCCCACAACGTGCTGATCATGATGATCCTGCTCTGGGCATCAACAGAGGTCAGCATCCGGCTGGGTTTCTTTAAGCGCTCCGTGTGAACGGCTCCCATTCCTCGATCTTCTTGGTGAAGGCCCTGGCCACGACCTCCGCCCCCGCCGCATTGAGATGCACGCCGTCCAGCGTGTAAAGCAGGTCCCGCTCCCGTGACCTCTCTTCGACGGCTCCGGTTCGGTTGAGGGTGAAGATGTCCAGCAGGATGCGTCCGGCGCTCCGCGGCATGTAGGCGCCGGTATTTTTCCCTGAGAGCAGGGGCCGGAACTCGTTCCGAAGATCGAGATATTCGGCGTTTGCGCAGCCGCGGGCCGCGGTGGCGATCTGCCGGGAAAGCTCCTCCAGTCTCTGATTCCAGGGATTGTTCAAATCCTCCCCGATAAACAGGGGCGGGACGGCCACCACATGCTCCGCTTTGTCGCTCAGGAAGGTCAGCAGCTTGCCGTATTCACCCTCGAAGCGGGAGAGGTCACGGAGCCAGGGCTGGCGCCGCAGGCGTTTGAGGAGGGGATAGGTCCAGGAGACTTTCACCAGGACGTCGTTAACCCCCACCCACACAAAGGCCATGTCCCATGGTCCTTCGAGCCCGGCGCTCGAGATCCTGCGGAACAGGCTGAGGAGGGTGTCGCCTCCGAGCCCTTGGTTGATGAGCTCATGTTGGGGCAGCCGTTCCCGGAGGAGAGGGAAGAAGGCGGCGCCCGGAACGCCCTGGGTCAGGCTGTCCCCGAAAAAGGCGATCCTCACCGCCGGGCCTCTTCCCGGTATCCCTTGAGCGCCTGGTCGGTCCAGCTTCCCGCTCCCATCACACGTCGCCGTCCCCGGCAGGGGAGGAGGAAGGCGGCTCACGCTCGGTTGAGTAGACCAGGGTGTGTTCCGGGTCCACGAAACGGACATAAAACCCCCAGCCGCCCGCCCCCTGCAGCACCTTGATGAGCAGGGTATTCCAGCCCTGATTCAGGTGGACGGAGATCCGGTCCTGGTCCGGATAGGCGCCCCTGTAGGCCGGGTTGGTGTGCACCAGCTCGTCGTTGAGCCAGATCCGCACCCCGTCGTCGCTCCCGATCAGGAGCTGGGTGTCCCGCTCCTCCGGCGCGAACACGTGTGTGTACCCGTAGGCGACGGCCTGCTCCCTGGGCAGGATGAGGTCCTCCAGCCTGACCCATCCGGACTCAGGGGCCGCCATGCGGGTCCATGCGGCCGTCCGCCCGTCCTTGCCGCGGTAGGATCCCGACAGATCGATCCCCTTCTCCGGGGGATAGATAGCCTGGAGAAAGGACATGTCCGGGGCGTCGAACGGCCCAATGAGGTTCCAGTCCCGGACGAAGTGGGGCCGGGAGGGCGTCTTCTTCAGCCCCACGAACCCGAACTCGCCGGCTGCGGCCTCCGGGTCCCTGCCGGCCGCAGTGAGGGTGAGCCTGTTGGTACCCTGACGCAACCTTACGTCATGCAGTGTGGCCCGCGTGATGTGGGGATTCGCGGCATAACCCTGGATCACGGCGGAATCCAGGGCCTGTTCCCATCCATCCTGTTGAACCCGGGAAGCCCGGACCGTGCCCATGGTAGGCCCCTGGAGGAAATACAGCTCGAGGTCGTAGTGTTCCCCTGCGGCTGCGTCCAGGGTGATGTCGATCCTGTCCCCGGCCTGGGCCCCGTCCGTGGACAGCACCGGGTAGCGATCCCCTCCGGGAGCATAAAAGGAGGAGAGTGCATGGACCATACGGCGCGCCCGGACAGTCATCCCGGTGCTGCGATCGCTGAAGCCGGTGGTCTCACCGCCGCGAATTTCATCCCAGACGGGGAGATCGAGGCCCGGGGATTCCAGCGCGAAAGGAAGCCGTTCCTCGACGGGAGGAAGCTCCGGGAAGAGAGCGTGTGGTTCTGTCTGATACCAGTAAGCCACGGACGAGAAGTAATCCGAGCGGTCGTTGGCGTGGCCGTGTTCGATGGTGACTCTCAAGGATTCACGGAACGGGATGGGGTCCGGGATGTGGTGCCGGTACACCGTGGCCTTGGATCCGGTCTTGAAATCCGGCTCCTGCAGGGGGCATCCATAGAACAGGTTCTCGTCCTCCCGCATCCCCCAGGCGTCGGAAAAATAATCTTCTGATCCGGTCCCGTAGAGGGATGGGAACTCCTCGCCATCCACGTAGATCATGTCGTCGCCCTCGCCCCACCATCCCATGGCCCTCTGCAGGATGCTGAGGCTGCAGCCCACGAAGTGGCCCCGGCCCTTTGCCTCCAACATCTCATAGTTCTTCCCCGCGGCGCAGGGCATCTCCTGCCGGTATTGGGCATGGAAGTACGGCGTATCCGGGTCAAGTCCTTTTAAAACTCGGTAGTCGATGTAGTAATAGAAAGCCCCGACCGGAGCGTTTCCTTCGTTGGTGGCGGTGATGCGGGCGTGTTTACGGAAGGGCATGTACCAGTAGCAGTTCCGGGCCCTGCCTTCGGAGGAGCAGGCGATGGCCAGGGAACTGAGGTTTCGGTTCAGGCCGTGGCCCACACCGAAAAAGTCTCCGATGGGCGCCTCCACCGAGGGCCGCTCCTCCCCGTCCCAATACATACGCAAGGTGATCTTGCGGCCGTAGAAGGCCTCGGCGGCGATCGTCACCCAGATGTGGTGGATAGCGGCAGGCCCGTCGATCTCGGCCAGCAGCGCCGTTTCTCCCGGGGCGATCGAGAGACGGTCGTTGTTCCCCCCGCTGCGGTCGAAAGAGGAAACCCGTTCGCTCCTGAAGTCCAGCTGCCTGCCCAGGTCCCGAAGAGTATCCTGAGCCTCCGGAAGACCGGACGTCAATACCAGAAACAGGGCGGCTGCGATACCTTGGCGAAGACACATTTCTCCCTCCTAGTTCTCGTCGGGCCCGATCGGTATTCGGGAAGACGGACCCGCCTCCTCTCCCGTCTGTTGACTACCGGGTCTCCGGAATGCCTTTTTTTTGGAAAAACAAGGGAGCCTCGGCGACCCGTACCTTTTCCGGCCGTATATCCAGGGGGAAATCCTGGATGATCAGGTCTTCGTTCAATATCTCCCGGGGCATGTTCGGGTTGGCGTAGACGATGGGCGAGGGCCTGTTGGCGACCAGGGATTCCTTGAACGACTGGGCATCCTGCGTGATGATGGCGATGTAGAGGTTCTCGTAGTTCAGGTGCTTGCGGATAGCGGCATTGACATCTTCGAGTGTGACGCCCGCCAGGCGCTCCTGTGCCTCGGCCAGGAAATCGTCATGTCCGTAGTATCGGGAGTCCATCTTCCAGCCCAGGCGTTCCTGAAGGGTCTGGGCGTAAAGCCGCGTGTAGTTCAGGAGGTACTGCCGGGTCAGTTGGAACCGCTCCTCCGGGATCCCCTCATCCACCAGGATCTTCAGCTCGCGCAGCGCCTGCCGCAGAACGAAATGCCGGTTGGAGTTGGCCAGCGGCCGTATCCAGATAGAGAAGTACTGCTGCTGCCGGCAGTAGTTGGTGTCCGGGAACTTGTCGCGCCCCTGGATGAAGTGCTCGATGTAAGCGTAGTCTCCGTAGTTCTGCCCCCGTTCCTCCCTGATCTTCTGGAAAAGGTGTGAGAGGTGTTGACGGTGTTCTCCGAAGTGGGCCCCGGCGATCCAAAGCGCGAAGAAGTCATCGTCCGCTCGGGAGAGGGAGACAGGAAATCCCATGGAGATAGCGGTCGCCGGAGTCTGCTTCTCCGCGATCACGACCTCCAGCCCTGCGGGATCGGGCGGGGCAGGAATCATGAGCTGCGGGGTGTGTCCCTCGGAAAGCACTGTGAAATCCTCCAGCATCCGCCCGGGCAGGTCCGCCGGATAACCACCCACCAGGCCTATGGTTATGTTGCCCCGCAGGAAGCGCTTCGCATAGTAGGCCTTCACATCCTCGAGCGTGATGCTTTTTACGCTCTCGAAGGTGCCGTTCTCGTTATGCCCGTAGGGATGCCCCCCTTCGTAAATCAAGTTGTTCAGGATCTCCTTGCCGAACTGCTCGTCCATGTTGCCCACGAGGGTCTTTTCCAGGAAGTCCAGCTGGTTCGCCTTGAGGCGGATGAAATCCTCTTCCCGGAATCCCGGGTCCAGCAGCATATCCTTGAAAATGGCGTAGTACCGCTCCAGATTGTCGATGTGGATGGTGCCGGTGACGGCCGCCATCTCTTTGTCCATCTGGAGGCCGACGCCGGCCGCCATGGGATAGAAGGCCTGCATGATCTCCCGGTAGGTCATGGCCCGGCTGCCGCCGACAGCCAGCAGGCTCAGCATGAGCGCGCCGATGCCCTCCTGCCCCTCGGGGTCGTGGGCGCTGCCGAAGTGGAGCAGGATGCGGAAGCCGACCAGGGGTGAGCCTTCCACGGGCAGCAGCTCGGTGGAGAGCGCGTCCTCATTCCTCCGCGCGCAGGAGACGGAAAGGAGGCTGAAGCCGAAAACGACAACGGTTAAAAGTGTGATGGTTTTTCTCATCGGGACTGACCTCCTGAAAGGGTGACCACGGTGCTGTTGGCCCGTGTGAAGTATTTCCTGGCCATGTCCTGCATGACCTGGGGGGTAACCCGCTCGTAGAGGGCGAAGAGCTTGTTGATGGTGCCGGGATCTTCCGCCAGGCTGATGTAGAAGGCCAGGCTGCCGGCCACGCCGTCCGTCGTGCCCAGGGCCTCCGCAAAGGAGTATTTGATGCTGGACTTCACCTCGGCCAGGAATTCCTCCTGGACCAGGTCCTGCTTGGCGCGTTCGATCTCCTTGAAGATCTCCTCCTCCACATAGGCCAGGTCGTCGTTGTTCTTGATGACGGCGTTGAAGGTCAGGAGGTAGGGATCGCGCCTGTCCGGGAAGCCCGCATAGAAGGACGTGCACTTCTGTTCCTCGATCACGAGTTTCTGATAGAGGGTGGCGCGCCTGGAAAAGAAGGTCTGAGCCAGGAGGTCCAGGGCCGCCTTATCCAGTTCCGTTCCGGTGTAGGCCGGGCCGTGAAAACCGATGGCCAGAAGTGGAAGCGTGGCTCTGGGCCAGTTAAAGTGGGCCCGCTTGGGGGCTGTCTGAGGGGGTTCCACAGGGGTGATGAGGGAGTAGCCCGACCTCTCCCAGTCTCCGTAGTGCTGCCTGACGAGGGCCATGAGCGCATCGTGATCGAAGTCCCCCACCACCATCAGGATGATGTTGTCCGGGGCGTAGAATCTTTTCTTGTAGAGCTGGCTGTAGGCGAACTGGTTGGGCATGTCCTGGATGTCCTTGAGATAGCCCAGGGTGGTGTGTTTGTATGAGTGCTCCTCAAAGGCGGTGTCCCGCATGAGCTCGTGGATGCGGCGTGCCGGATTGGACGCGCTGGCATAGTATTCGCCCTCGATCACGGGGGCCTCGGTCTTCAGCATCTCTTCGTCATAGAACAGGTTTATGAAGCGGTCGGCCTCGGTGCGGACCACCTCTTCCAGGTTCTCCCTGCCCGCGAAGACCGTGAAGTAGCAGGTGTAGTCGTCGGTAGTGTAGCCATTGGTTCCGGCGCCCAGGCGGGTCAGGTAGTCGTTATAGGCCTCCGTGGGGACGGTTTCTGTACCCTTGAACATCATGTGCTCGAAAAAATGGGCGAAGCCGGACTTGCCGGGTTCGATCTCGTTCCGCGATCCGGACCGCACGATCGTGTAGTACGAGATGATGTGCGGATTGCCCAGGGGGATCGAGACAACCTTCAGCCCGTTTTCCAGCTGTTCGATCTTGAACTGGTAAGGGAAGATGTCCGCCGTTTGGGCCATCATCGTTGTCATGGGAAAACAGAACATGAGAAGGCCGAAAACAAGCCGCAGGGATGTGCATTTAAACATGTGAGCTTCCTCCTTTCTCTTTATCAGGAAAATCAGGGATTCCGTGTTCCCCCTATATATCAGAATCACTCTCTCAAGACAAGCCGCCCGCCAGCTGAGGAAGCGTTTCAGAAACAGCATTGATTATAGGATCGGTCGGGCAAGCTGATAAGGAAGCCGTCCGGAGGCGAGTGGGCATGGTTCCTCGAAGAGGAGAGCGAGCCGAGGAATAAGGTGAATTCCCTCGCTGGGGAAAATCACCGGGCTGACGTTTCAGTTTGCCTGACGGTCTCAATATCACAGTTTGGGTAAAGCCTCCACTTGTCAGCGGCAGGTGCGCTCCAGCCAGCCGAAGCGGGCATCCGGCTTCCGGTCCCGGGGGGTGTAGGGCTTGATGTCCAGGATCGGTGTCCCCTCGATCATGTCCACACCCGTGACCTCGAGGACATTTTCCTTTCTCTGCAGCAGGCGCAGCACGGTCATGCCCAATGGGTTGGGCCGGTTCGGGCTGCGGGTGGCGAATACGCCTTTCTCGCGGGTCTCGAAGGGTGGGAGGGCGCTGAGCTTCGCTTCTCCGGACTCGTGGAAAGAAAACAGAACGATCAGGTGTGAGAAGCCTTCGATGGAGTCCAGGCCCGCGGCGAATTCGGGGGATATCTCCAGTTCACCCTTGATGGGATCGAAGCCCTCCGGGCCCCAGTATTTATCCTGCCTGATATCGGTTTTTTGTTTGAAGGGGGAGTGGACCCGGCCGATGGGCCGGAGCTTTATATCCATGTGTGTTCACCTCGTGAAAAGGATGGAATCCGATCCGGGAGCATACCCAATAGGCGAACTCCCATCCCTCCTCGCCGAAGACCCAACCACCCACCCTCATGCGGCTCAGACGGAAAGGAGGCGGATTTGGAAATGCCTACACCCGATTCCGGCAGAGTGACAGAAGGAGATAGGCTCCTCTGTCGAAGGTGAACCGCGGGCTAATCGTTGACGTAGGTCAGCCAGCCCTCATATTCGGATCGTTTGCCGCCGACTGTTTCCATGTAGACCGACCTGAGCTGACTGGTCACGGGTCCGGGCTTGCCGTCGCCTACTATGCACTCCGTCTCCGGTTCCCCGGGGACCGATCCGTCCTTTATCCGGGTTATGGGGATGACTTCCACAGCCGTGCCGGTGAACATGAGTTCATCGGCCGAGCAGAGATCTTCTTTTGTCATGGGACCGACCTCGGTCTTCAGCCCTAGATCCTCTGCGATCCGGAGCACGGAGGTTCGTGTGATGCCTTCCAGGATGGATTCCGTACGGTCGTTGGTTTTCACCACACCGTCCTTGACGATCAGGATGTTCTCGCCCGGGCCTTCGGCCACGTTGCCCTCCAGGTTGAGGAAGACCCCCTCGTCGCATCCCTTCTCCCTGGCGATCAGTCCACAGAAGGTGGACTGGACGTAGTTGCCGCCCAGTTTTGCGCCCATGTGGTGCTGCGTGTGATGGATCCGCCTCCAGGGCAGGATATAGACATGAACCCCATTGGCGGCCTTCTCGCCGAGATAAGCGGCCCACTGCCAGGCCGATATGATGAGCTCCACAGGACAGGCCTTCGGTATGAGGCCGAGGTTGCCGTAGGCATACAGGAGCAGCGGCCGGATGTAGGCCGCCTCCAGTCCGTTCTCGCGTATGATAAGCTTGCAGGCATCGATGATGTCTGCCGAGGAGTAGGGAACGCCCATCCTCAGTACTGCCGCCGAGTGCATGAGACGATCGATGTGCTCCTCCAATCGAAAGATGGCCGGCCCCCTGGCCGTGCTGTAGGCCCTGATGCCCTCGAATACGGAGGTCCCGTAGTGGAGGGCGTGGCTCTGCGAATGAATGAGCACATCGTCCCAATCGTTAATTTTTCCCATAACCCAGATCTTTTTTGCATTCGGGAAGAAGGCGGTATCAAACATCGACGCTCCTTTTGTTTAGTGTTAAACGGGATGAAAAAGAATGAGACATATAGGTATCACATCTGTTCTGAAAAAGAAAGTCCCGAGTGAGTCGGGTCATTCCGGCTCCATGGTGAATTCCCAAGAGCACCAGGTGTCCTCGGGGTGATGGTCAGGCGGACAGGTGATGCAGCGGGTCCGGATCCGGGGGTCGATGGTCCGGGCGAAGCCGCTGTATTCGATGATCCCGACCTGCTTGCAGGGGAAGTCGGGGAGGCCTTTTCTTCGGCGGGCGGCCTGGACGCGGCAGTCGCGCATGTGGAAAATGCAGCGGGTGTCGCTCATGTCCACGACCTCCTGCACGTTGAGGAGGGCATAAAGCCGATACTTGAGGGCATGGACGAGCGCGGGGATCCCGCCTCCCGGCTCCAGGCCCAGGAACTGCATGATCCTCCGGGCCTCGACGACCGTGAATTTTTCCCAGGCCCGCCCATCGAGCTCCATGGCGGTCTCCAGGTCGAATCTCTCTTCCACCGCCTGAAACCATAACCCATCATGTGCAAGCCAGTTCTTGGCCGCGTTCTCGAGGAGGGCCATCAGTTTGTCCCTGTCCAGGTCTGAGATCTCTTTCATCGTCATTCTTGATGTCACCAGGCTCATTCAGCCGAGGGCTCGTAGTATTTCCGGCCCTTGTGATAGACGATCCTGATCTCGTTGCTCCCCATCAGGATGTTCAGATGTTTTATGACTTCGTTCCGGTGGAGTCCCAGGGAGTTGGCGAGGTCGGTCAGCGTGGCCGGGCGCCGCTTGACCAGGTCGACGATGGCGGCTCCCACGGTCTCCAGGTCGGACAGCCGGGGATCTTCGGAGAAATCGGCGATGATCTCGGCCTCCGGACCGAAGATCTCCCTGATCTCTTCCATCCTCTCCTGAGTGAGAGGCCGCGCGAAGCCTTCCGCCGGGGGGCGCACCACGGTGTTGAGCTGTACCCTGTCCGGATGGATGGCGGCGGCGGCCTCCTTGAGTTCCCGGATGTGCTCGGGAGAGTCGTTGATGCCCGCCACCAGCATCACCTCGAGCCAGAACTGCCCCCGGAATTCTTTACGGAAGCGGATGAGACCCTGAATGATGTCCCGGATCTCTAGTGAGGCATGAGGGCGGTTGACTTTCTTGAACACATCCGGGGTTGCGGCATCCAGGGACGGGACGACCAGGTCGGCTTCCATCAGGGCCTGCCTGACCTCCTCCCGGGTCAGCAGCGTGCTGTTGGTGAGCACTGCCACCGGGATGTCCGTCATGGCCTTGATCTTGCGGATCAGAGAGCCCAGGCCGGAATTCAGAGTGGGTTCTCCCGAGCCTGAGAACGTGATGTAATCGATCCTTCCCCGCGAGGAGGTGACGGCATCCTGGATCTGGGAGAGGAGTTCCCGTTCTTCGAAGAAACATCCCGCCCGGTCGGTCGCTTCCGCGGTGGGGCCAAGCTGGCAGTAGACGCAGTCCAGAGTGCAGGTCTTGTAGGGGAGGATATCGACACCCAGGGAATACCCCAACCGCCTCGAAGGCACGGGGCCGTAGATGTGAATCCGGGAAGAGGATCCGGCTGGTTCACTCAATGACGTTTACACCCTGTCTTTGTAGATCGAGATGAAATGCCGCAGGGAGCGGTCGTAGGTCCGTTCCGCATCATCCGGGAACAAACATGCCGGGAGCTGTTCCATGCTCCAGTGATAATGGAGACATTCGCAGCACACGCCCTTCCGGCTGCAGGGATCATAGGAACAATTGCAGCGCGTCAGGTTCTTCTCTTTCTGACATTCGTCCATACTCACATCCTCGGTATTCAGGTTTTTCGATATGACTTTTTCCAGGGAGATTTCTGCTGGTGAAGAAAATCTGCCAGGGCCGAGCGCAGCGTTTCCGAAGCCAGTTGGGCACAGTGGAGGTTGCCCTCCGGGAGGCCGCCCAGGCTCTTGATGATCGCATCGGCGCTGACGGCGGCGAGGGCCTGAGTGAGGGTCTTGCCCGCCGACAGCTCCGTGGCCATGGTCGCGCAGGAAACCGTGGCGCCGCACCCGTCGGTGAGCCAGGTGGCCTCGGCGATGATGTCGCCTCGCATGCGGAGGAAGACCTCTATGGTGTCACCACAGGTGCCGGTCACCTTGCCGTAGCCGTCGGGAGCCTCCATCTTCCCCATGTTGCGGGGATTCAGCCAACGTTCGATCACAGCCTCGCTGTACTCCTTGCGTGCCTGCTCCAGGATCTGATCCTGGAGGGCCTGCGCAAATTTTTCCAGATCTTCGGGTTCAGACATCTGTTTCCTCAACTCAACACGTTGTGTGGCCAGCCACGATTTTAAGACATGGACTGGATCAGGGTACGGATCTTTTCCGGGTCCTTTAGGTGGTAGCATCTCAGGTTGCCTTTCTGGCAGAAATCCACGATCCCCGAGGCCTTCAGGATGCTGAGGTGCTGGGACACATTGGGTTGGCTCGACTGCAGCAGGTCCTGTATGTCACCCACGCATTTTTCGCCCCTCAGAAGGGAATCGATGATCATGAGGCGGGTCGGATGCGCCAGTGCCTTGAATGTCCGGGCCTGTCTGGTGAAGTCCTTTTCCTGAGCCATAAGAAAATATTATAGTCGAAAGATCATTTTTTTTCCATCAACGCCTCGACTGCCGTACGAAACTCGACCAGGGTGAAGCCGTGGCGGCGGCGCAGCCGCCCCAGGGCCTCGTCCCGGGATAGATGGCCGGGCAGCCCCATCTGAGAGAGGATGCGTCCGGCCGGGATGCCGGTTTCCGCCTCAACCTGACGCAGGGTCATGCGTCCGGTGATCACAAAGGATGCCAGGTCGGTTTCCAGGCGCCCACTGATCAGTTTGGCCTCATGCTCCTGTTCACCCGCGGCTTTTTCTCCCGCGTGTCGGTCCCCGATCGCAGCCGAGGCCGCCGGCGGTGAAACTTCCCTGCTCTTCTGTATGTCCGGCGCTTCGCTCCTGTCACGTGATCCGGCAGCTGGCTCCGCAGACCTGCCCGTGGTCCCGAGGGGCGCCGGTAGCCGCCGGTCCTGTTCCGCGAGGTTTGGCTGTCCGCGTCCCTGCCCGCGGCCGAAGCCGAACTCATAATACTCGGGAGCGTTCTTGGGCAGGAACACCCAGATGGCGAAGGGAAGCAGCACGGCCCCAGTTACGATCACCCCCAGAGCGGGACGCCAGGCCCCCCTGAACAGCGTCCGGGATTTCCCCTTGATCCAGCTCCATTCCAGTATTAGATGGAAAACCAGGGCCGCGGTAAAGGCCAGGGACATGTAGAGATGGATGTGGGTCCATTGATGCCGGTGCAAACCGAGGAAGAACTTGTCGCTCTCCTTGATCGCGGGTCCTTCCTTGAGGACGAAGGCCAGCAGCAGTCCGATAAGGATGATCCCGATCATGGCCAGGAACATCAAGACATCGACCAGGTACTTCCAGCTGGTTTTTTTCATGGGTTCGCATCCACCTTGTTCAGCGCCTGCTCCAGGTCGGCTCTCTGGTCCTCATAGCTCTCGCATCCGACCGACAAACGCACCAGATCATCGGTGATCCCGGCCTGCTCCCGTTTTTCACGTGGCACTCCGGCATGGGTCATGCTGGCCGGGTGCTGGACAAGAGACTCCAGCCCGCCCAGCGAAACGGCCAGAGCGGCCAGTTCCATGGAATTGATCATGGTTTCCCCGGCTTTGAATCCGCCATTAAGCCCGAAGCAGAGCAAAGACCCGGGGCCGCGCATCTGCGTGCTGGCCAGCTCAAACTGGGGGTGTGAGGGAAGGCCCGGGTAGTTGACCCAAGCGATCTTGGGGTGCGCTTCCAGGTATCGGGCGAGTTTAATGGCATTCTCCTGGCTTTTTTCGACCCTCAGGGCCAGGGATTTCACACCGCGCAGGGCCAGCCAGGACTGGTGCGGGTCCATTGTGCCGCCGTTGTAGATCAAGGACTTCTGGATCCGGTCGAAGAGTTCCTTGGTTTTGGGGACGATCACGCCGCCACAGATGTCGCTGTGGCCGTTGATGAACTTGGTCACGCTGTGGTAGACGATATCCGCGCCCAGATCCAGGGGGTTCTGCAGGATCGGGCTGGCGAAGGTGTTGTCCACCATGAACGTGATGCCGTGTTCGTGGGCCAGCTCGGCACAGGCCCGGAGGTCGGAGATACTCATGGTCGGATTGGCCGGCGTCTCGACAAAGAGGACCTTCGTGTTGGGCCGAATGCAGGCCTTGATCGCGTCAAGGTCCGATGTGTCGACATAGTCGTATTCCACGCCGAACTTTGCGAAGAAGACTTCGACCAACAGACGGGATGGTCCATAGACCGCGTTTGTGCCGATGATGTGAGCCTCCTGGTCGAGCAGGGCCATGAGCAGAGTGGAGAGGGCAGCCATTCCGGTAGCCGTAGCCAGCCCGCCGTAGCCATGTTCCAGGTAGGCGATGTTGTCCTCGAAGGCCTTGGTGGTCGGATTCCCGATGCGGGTGTAGATGTAGCCGTCTTCCCTGCCGGCGAAACGGGCGGCACCCTGGGCCGCATCCTTGAATGCGAAGGTCGATGACTGGTAGATGGGCATGCTGACACCGCCGTAGGTCGGGTCGGGATGCTGTCCGGCATGGATGACCGCGGTCTGTGTGTCAAGGTTGTTTCGGTCTTTCACAAGATTTCTCCTCAGTTGTAGTCTTCCTGCAGGGCCGGGTCCTCCTGCATCAGGTCGCCCGCTAACTTGTCCATGTTGCTCTGCTTCCAGAACGGCAGGTCGGCGTGGGCCTGCATGTACTTTAACGGGATGGGATGGGTCCCGATCTTCACCGGGATGCCGTATCGGCTCTCGATGAACTGCTTGAAGTGACGGATCCGGGGGCAGGGGGGATATCCCACGACCAGGCCGGTGGCCAGGTGGATGACGTCCGCTCCGTTCTTGATCATCTCTTCGGGAACGTATTCCACGTTGCCGCCGGGGCAACCCCCGCAGGTGGAATATCCCACCAGCTCCACGTCCTCATCCTTGGGATAGATGGAAAACGCTCCCACCCGCTCGCGCAGTGCCCGCAGGCACTTACCGCCGCCGCAGGTATGATAGCGCCCGCAGATGATGATGCCGATTTTCTTCATGTCGTCTCCTCCCCGGCTTTTGCTTGGCTCAGGATCTTCTCCACGATCTCCAGAAAAGCCTGGCTGGCTTCTGAATCTGGGTGGCTGTCCAGGAAGGACTTGCCCGCGTCACCCAGGATCACGATCTCGGGCGTGATGGGGATCCCTCCTAGAAACGGTATTGCCAGTTCCGCCGCCGCCGCTTCTCCGCCCCCTTTCTTGAACAGGTCGATATTTTTACCGCAGTGCGGGCAGGACATGCCGCTCATGTTCTCGATGATGCCCATGAGTGTGAGGTTCAGCTTGCGGGCGAAGGCCACGGCGCGGCGCGAGTCCAGGAGCGAGACCTCCTGGGGTGTGGTGACGACCACCGCACCCGTGGCCGGGATGAGCTGTGCTACGGAAAGGGGCTCATCGCCGGTCCCGGGGGGGGAGTCGATGATCAGCCAGTCCAGTTCTCCCCATTTGACGTCGCCCAGGAACTGCTGGATGGCCTTCATCTTCATGGGTCCCCGCCAGATCACGGGAAGGTTGGGGTCCTGCAGCAGGAAAGACATGGAGATAAGGCTGAGGTTGTCGTTGACCGCCACGGGCTGGATCCCCTCGCTCGAAACCTCGAGCTGGCGGTCCTCCATCCCCAACATCTTGGCCAGGTTGGGGCCGTGGATGTCCACATCCAGGAGCCCGACTTTCATGCCTTTCCTGGCGAGGGCTAGGGCCAGGTTAGCGGCCACGGTGCTCTTGCCGACGCCCCCTTTGCCGCTGAACACCAGCAGGCGGTGCTTGATCTTCTCCAGGGTCTCCGTGATCTTCTTTTGGTCTTGTTCCTCCGGCATCACGTCAACCCCAAAGCGAAGTTCTGGATGGCTTCCCGGATCGTCCCGGAGGCCCCGCTGATGATCTGGACACCGGCGGCCTGGAGGACCTGGTCGGCCTTGGGCCCAACCTGTCCGGTCAGGACGATGCGCACGCCTTTGTCCACGAGCATCTGGGCCGAGCCGATGCCGGCGCCCTGGGCATCCTCCAGGTAGGGATTCCTCACGGCCTCTATCTGCTGGGCAGACGGATCCAGGATGAGGAAATAGGGCGCCCGGCCGAAACGCGGATCGATATCCGAATCCATCCCTTTGTCCGTGGCGGTCAGGCATATCTTGGCCCCCGGAGGGATCGCCTGCGG
>CBFDBC010000042.1:0-20802 GCA_965602945.1 uncultured bacterium
CATCAGCGGGGGGGGAGTCCAGGGCCCTCCCAGCGGATGGTGGGGCTTTCTGTATACGATCTAGCGGGAGCGGCCTTATCCCGGCTTCCCCCTGGAAGCAGCCGCCCTAATCCTTGACATCCCGGGGGTTCTGGTATATTTTTCTAGCGCTGGGTTATTTAACCTGAATACGGAAGGAGACATAGCGGGGATTTCTCTCTCCTGAATCGCTGCATCGTCTTGGCCATGCGAAAACTCGAAACTATCGGTAAATACAAGATCCTCGACACCCTGGGTCAAGGGGCAATGGGGATCGTATACAAGGCGCTCGATCCCGACATCGACCGGGAAGTGGCCATCAAGACCATCCGATTCGACATGCTCTCCGACGCCGCGGGCAAAGACGAGATCATGCGGCGGTTCATCCGGGAAGCCCAGGCGGTCGGCAAGCTGGAGCACCCCAGCATCATCACCATCTACGAGGTAGGCAGGGAAGGCGACCTGACCTACATCGTCATGCAGCTGGCAAAAGGAAAGAGCCTGAAGGAGATATTGGATTCGGGCAAGAGCTACAAGCCATCCGAGATCATCCGGCTCATAGAGAAGATGTGTGAGGCCCTGGACTATGCCCACTCCCAGGGTGTCATCCACCGGGACGTCAAGCCGGCCAACATCCTGATCGATGACTCGGGGGATCCGTTTCTGGTGGACTTCGGCGTGGCCCGGCTCGAGATGTCGACCATGACCACGGCCGGTTCCGTCATGGGGACCCCAAGCTACATGTCCCCGGAACAGGTGATGGGTAAGAACGTGGACTCCCGGGCCGATCTCTTCTCCCTGGGCGTGATCCTGTTCGAGCTCTTCACCAACAGGCGGCCGTTCGAGGGTGAACACATCACGACCGTGGTGTATAAAATCGCCCACGAAGACCCTCCCACCCTCTCCCAGGTCAAGAACACGGGGGTCCAGGCGTTCGAGCCGGTCATTCAGAAGGCGTTGGCCAAAGATCCCAAGGACCGTTATCAGACCGGCCGGGAACTGGCCGCAGGCTTGACGAAGGCGTCGCGGCCCATCAGCGCTGATGAGACCATGATCTACGATGCCGCGCTGGAGGACGAGGAGAAACGGCGCAGGACATGGCTGCCTTTTGCGGTGGCGGCTTTCATTCTGGCGGCCGCGGCGGCCGGGATGTTCGTCTTCAAGCCGCACCTGATTCGGACGCTTTTTTCCTCAAACTCGGATCTCATCTCCGTGCCTCCCCCCCACATACAGTCCTCCGATGTCCTGGATGGAGTGTTGAGCGAGCGGGAAGACCATGAATTCGTCGCACCGAAAGCCAAACCCAGGCCGCCGGTCACCAGGAATCGTGCTGACGGGGAGCTCGAGAGGCAGGTTGCGGAGGGGAGGGCCAGTCTTCAGGCTGGAGACTTTCAGAAAAGCCGGGACCTGATGAATGCCGCCCTTAAGAAAGATCCCAACCACCGGGCTGCGCGGCAGATCCTCGATCAGGCCAATGCGGCGCTGGCCGCCCTGCGTGATATCCGGGCCCTGGTCGAGCGTCAGCGTTCGGCCGAAGAATCGGAGGACATCTCCCTGCTCAGCGCGTTCGATGCCGGCGCCCTGCCCAAGAAACAAGCGGAGATCAGGGATCTGTTCAACAACTACGACAATATCCAGTGCCTGATCCCGCCCGAGAGGATCAGTATCCAATTGAGTGGTGACACGGCCGCCGTCACATTTTTCAAGATCGTGCAGGCCGTATCCCGCGCAGAAGGCATCCGGAAAGAGGTTTTCAACGGGGAGGTGACCTGGCGGCTGGCCAAGAGAGGCCAGAGCTGGGTCATCCTAGAACATACGACCAGGAAATTCAATTAAGGATCGTGTCATGGCCTCAGCCAAGCGTTTTTTGATCTTCAGTTCGATGTGTCTTGTGTTGGCATGCCTGGCATCCGCCCAGACTCAGGGAAAACTACGGGTGAGTACCGACGGCTCCCGCCTCAAGGCCCAGCCGGATTTCAGCGCCGAAACCCTCTACCGCCTGAACCTGGGAACGGTACTGACCATCGTTTCTCAGGAGGGCGACTGGTACAGGGTCACCGCCGAGATAGAGGGACAGGCGTACACGGGCTATATCCATAAATGGGGAGTGGAGGAGGTCAGTGAGGAGGAACTGGCTCAGGAGAGTCCGGTCGAGATGCGGATCGAACCGAGTCAGGAGGAAGTGGTTGCGGAGATCGAACAGATCATAGCGCTGAGCCGGCAGCAGGTCGCCCAGAAAAGAGACCTGGAGGAGGTCGTTAAATCCCTGCGGCCCGTGCTCGCCAAGGCCTTCCGCATCTCCGATTTTTCGATGAGAGGGAAGATAGCGACCGAGATCTTCTATCTGATTGCGGTGGCCCAAGCCAATCTGGGGAATTCGATCCAGGCGCTCGCGTCCATGCGGGACATGTTCGAAGTCAACGAACTGTTCGCCAAAGACTACACACGTTACATGGCCATGGACGACACACTCCTCCAGTTGATGGAGTTCGCCGAGCTCGAATACAAGGGGCTGATCAGCGAGTATTCCCTGGAGATCCAGACGCGGCCTCCGGATGCAGAGATCTTCATCGACGGCCGGCAGGAGGGCCGCTCACCCAAGATCATCAAGTCCGAGTCGCCCCAGTTCGAGCTCGAGATCAGGAAGGAGGGCTTCGCCACCATTACCGAGACGATCATGCTGCCCGAAATCGCGCATGCGAAAGAATACACCCTGGAAAGGATCGGTAAGAACCTGGGGATCGAGTCTACACCGGAAGGCGCGAGGGTTTTCTTGGACGGGGAGGATACGGGGATGGTCACCGACTGCCTCCTGGAGTATATATCCTACGGGACACACCAGCTGCGCGTCTACAAGGACAACTATGTCGTCTGGGAAAACGAGATCGTCGTGGAACAGGATGAGGAACTCAACCAGATCATAAGCATCACCCTGACCCCGGGGAAATACGATGTCGTGCGGAGGATCCCCGGGGGTAAAGGAGGGCAGTTCTCCAAGCCTAGGGACATCGCCTTCGATCCACAGGGCAATTTTTACGTCATTGACGACAGCCGGGTCAAAGTCAGGAAATTCGACGCCGAGGGAAGGGCCGCGCCCAATTGGGAGGTCGGCGGAAGGGGTGCGCCGGGCCTCAAAACCCTCACAGGGATCGCGGTTGCCGGGGACGGCAGTGTCTTCATAACGGATTCCGTAAGGCACAAGGCATACAAATACAACAAGGACGGTCAGTTTCTCCTGGAGGTCGGCGGAGAAGGGGACAGCCCGGAGAAATTCCGCCTCCCCTTTGCGGTGGCCGTGAACAGCCGGAACGAGGTATATATCGCCGACTACGGAAACCACTGTGTAAAAAAATTCTCCCACATCCTCAAGCCCACCGGCACGCTCGGCAAGCAGCAGGGCGGAAACAGCGTCCTCAGGGGACCCGTCTCCCTGGCTTTCAACCGGAGCGATGAGCTGTTTGTGCTCGACAGCAACGGGGTGCATAAATTTTTCGCCGACGGGCAGCATGCCGCGAGTTGGGGGCGGATCGACCTGAGGGCGAACAGGATGGAGAGCCCCAAGGGGCTTCACGTGGATGCCCAGGGTTTCATCTTTGTGGCCGACACGGGAAACCACCGTGTCATCAAGTTCGACTCCAACGGGAAATTCCTGATGCAGTGGGGCACGTACGGGAACGGTCTAGGACAGTTCAACCTGCCCAACGCCCTGGCCGCAGATGGCAGCGGGGAGATCTACGTCGTGGACAAGGAGAACAACCGTCTCCAGCACTTCAAGGTCCCGGGAGAGTGAACCTGAGAGGCAAATCCACGGCCTGTTTCCTGTTCATCTGTTTCTGGGTCCTGCCCTGCCTGGCCCTCCAGAACGAAGCCGCCCAAGATTCGCAGTCCCAGCCCGGACTGTCCTCTCTGAAAAAATCCCTCCTCATCCCCGGCTGGGGGCAACTGGCCGAAAAGCGCTACGTCGAAGGGATCCTGTTCCTCGGCGCGGAAGTATTCAGCCTCTACCAGATCTTCTACAACAACCACAAGGGAAACACATACTACGGACAATACCGGGATGCGGACAATGTGGAGGATACCGTCCGCTACCGGGAGCTGACCGAGGACTACGACAAGAAACGGAACATATTCATAATGGCGGCAGTCGGTATTTGGGCGGTGAATTTGCTGGATATTTATGTTATTGTAAAAAATAAGGAAAAACAAAAATTAAAACTGCAGCTGCAAAGTGTTGACCATAAAGGCATGGCCGTTACTCTCCATTTTTCTTTTTAGCCTCCTGGTCTTCCCGGGATGCCGGGACCGAATCTTCGACAATCCCTTTGATCCCGAAGCCAGCGAAGCCTTGTTCGAAGTCGTTAACACCATCCTGACCCCTGCCGCGGTCCCCCTGGGACTGACCTGGGACGGTAACACGCTCTGGAATGCCGACGGGTACACGGACATCCTCTACAGCCTGAACCGGTTTAACGGGGCTCTGGTCAGGTCGCTCGCGTCACCACAAGCGCTGCTGTCCGGCGTCACCTTCGACGGCGAGGATCTGTGGATCTGCAGCGAGGCGGGTGCCACGATCTTCAAGGTCGGCATCTTGACGGGCGGCATCCAGAAGCGCCTCGATCTTCAGAAGGGTGCCTTCTCGGCCCTTGTGTATGGGAGCGGGGGAGCCCTGTGGATCGCGGATTCCCTTTCCAACCAGATCCTCCAGGTTGATTCCTCGACCGGTGAGATCCTCTCCTCATTTGCCAACCCGGGCAAGAGGGTGGACGGGATGGCCTACGATGGCGGATCTCTCTGGCTTTCCGACTCCACGACCCTGACGATCTACCAGGTGTCGCTACAGGGAGGCGTGTTGAAGACGTTCCTGTCTCCGGGGCAAGCGCCGCGGGGTTTGGCATTTGACGGCATCGATCTGTGGCACGTTGATGCCAACCAGAAGCTGTATCAGCTGCGACTAAAATATTGAGAAAGCTCGTGCCGGTCCTTCTGTCTACTTGGCTGGCTGCCGTCTGCGCTTCCTCTCTCTTCGGCTCCGAGCAGCCGATCCTAGAGCTGCGGGGCGGTTATCTCGCCTACAGCTATGACCTCAACCGGATATTCGGCCGGGATGTATCCTTCGAATGGGCCGGGTATACCGTATCCTGTGTCCGACTGAAGATCGATATCAAATCCCGCTCGTTTCAGGCTCTCGGCCGTGTGACTCTCACTCGGACAGAGATCACGCTTACGGGAGACGAGCTTGTCTTCGATCCCGAGAATAACCGGGGCAGCCTGATCGTCTATGGGGAGCGCCTCGACAAACAGTATGTCGGCGAAGCGACCGAAACGGAGGCTCCCCTCAGGCCTCCCCAGTTGGACGACCTGACCCTGGCACAGATAAAGCGGTCGCTGCTGTTCTGCACCTGTCAGAGGATTCAGATCTCCGAAGCATTCGAAGTTTTCGGTTTCGAGGTGACCTTTTATGTGGAAGGGCTGCCTTCGCTGAGTTTTTCCCGGTTCAAACTCTCGGACGGGCTGGAGCAGAAGGGGAGCGGATTTTCCCTGGACAGGGTATGGTATACCCGTTCGCAGGGCCTGATCGGGAGGGCTAGCTATAATTACACGGAGAAGGACCTCATCACCAGTTTTACCAGCCTGCATTATGAGGAGCGCTCTTTTTTAAAGGATTATCAGGGGCCTGCGCGGCAGGCCGACTTTCTGCACTCCACCTCTATGGTTTACAACAGCAGCACGACACTGGGTTTCAACGGGAGCTACAATTCCTCAAGGCTCTGGAACTCGAACCTATTTGTCAACAAGAGGTGGTCGAACATACTCAGCACCAGCTTTGATTTCGCCTTCAACAAACCTGTCAATTTCAAAGGGGAAGCGTGGTTCGGGGCCCAGGCCCAGGTGGCAGGGGGCCGGTACGGCGAGCTTTCCCTGGGAGCAAGGTCCGATCTGCAGCATCAGATCGTCGGTAATCTAGCCTATGGTGCCACCCTGGTCCGTGGTTTGAATCTCCTGCTGAACTCCGATTATTCACGAATCAAGATAGGCGGCAGCGACACGTATTCGGAGATCCTTTCCGGAGCCTTCAGTCTGGCGCATTCCTCCCGTGTGTTCAACCTCTCGGCCGATTACTACCTCAACCATGACCTCATGGGATCGGAGCTCCTTTCCCGGCCTCAGGTCCGGCTGGGAATCAACCCCCTCACTTTCTACGGGGGGCTGCTCACCATTCAGGTCAGCAACATCCTTATCTACAACCAGCTGAAGACCTCCAAGGAACAGGAACAGACCTACAGCAATAACACCGCGCTCAACCTGTCGACCCAGCCTCTGGACCTGTCCAAGGGTTTCAGTTTGGATTTTCGTATCTCCGCCGAGCAGTTTGTCGAAAAGCAGAGGCGCAATTTTACCTCGGCCGGATTCATCCTGAATCTCAGGAAAAAACTGACCCAGGGCGTGTATTTCGAGACCTTTTACAGCACACAGACACGGCGGCGGTCGCAGAACTGGCTGATCGAGGGGACCTCCAGTCAAGACCTTAGCCTTATCCTCCGGGCCAATCCCCGGCCCTGGCTGAACGGGTGGGTCTCTGTATCCTATGATCCCAAGATCAGGCGGTGGCAGCAGACCTTCGCGGACATCTCACTGGGGCTGTTCCGCAACTGGAGATTCCATTCGCTGCTTAACTATGATTTTCTGCGGAAACGCATGAACAATGTCGACCTGTATCTCATTAGAGATGCCGGTCGATTCCAGCTAAGATTCGTCTGGCGCAGCCTTTCGAAGCAATTTCTGGTGGAGCTGGTCCCATTATGAGGCATCGACACCTGCTGATGTGCGGACTCTGCATCATCTGGTGTACGTCGAGCTGCATCTCCTTCAAGGTCGAATCCGCGCCCGATCCCTCTCTCATTGTGAAGGAGGCAACCTTGTGTCGGGAGATCGATGAGAGCCGGGAGCTCCTGGAGCCGGGCGAGGCCTTTACCGACTTCCGGGCCGGGAAGGATCCGGTGATCTGCTTCCTTCACCTGCAGGATGTGGCACAAAGAGTCGGATTGAAATGGAAGTGGTATGCTCCTGACAATACACTTTACAAGGAGTCGGACGAGGTCGTTGTCAATGAGGATGAAGTCTACCTCGAAGCGGTGACGGCCTATGACATGATCTCTCCGGATTCGCCGGCTGAGGAACAGGGATCGTGGTCCGTTGCCGTTCTTGCGAATGACGTCCTGTTGGTCCGGTTCAGCTTCAGGGTCATTCCTGAGACACTCCGGTAGGTGAACTCCCATCCCTCCTCGCCGAAGACCCAACCACCCACCCTCATGCGGCTCAGACGGATAGGCGTTCACCTTTATTCTTTTCACGATACTCTGTGACGGATTTGGAAATGCCTGCACTCCGGAATCAATGATTGAATTCGCATACGGATTTCCCGTAAAATACCCTTTCTGTATCTTATAAGACTGGAGCCCGTAAAATGGCCGACAGAAGCTTCTCATATGCCCTCACCAATCCCTTGTCTACAACCCTGGGCAAACCGCGCGCCGAATTTCAGCGCGCAGACCTCCTGAGCATAATCGAGGACAAACAGATCGAGCGCATCACCTTCCATTACACGGCTTTGGACGGGCGCTTGAAGGAGCTGAAGCTCCCCGTCTCGGGCAGAAAGCGGGCGGAGCGGATACTGGCCGAGGGGGAACGTGTGGACGGGAGCTCCCTGTTCACCGGCATGGTCGATGCGTCCCTGTCGGATGTGTATGTGGTGCCCGAGTACCGGACGGCATTCCTCAATCCCTTTGATCACGGAAGCCTGGATTTTATCTGCCGCTACGTGAACCAGGATGGGGAACGAGCCCCATTTGCCCCCGACAACATCCTGGCGGCAGCACACCGTCTGTTCAAAGACAACACCGGGATGGAGCTGCATGCACTGGGAGAGCTAGAGTTCTATCTGATCTCGGAGAAGGAGCCGTACCTCTTCCCTCGTGAGGCCCAGCGGGGCTATCATGAATCCTCTCCTTTTGTCAAAAACGGCGAGATCCTGACGGAGATCGTTCGCCACATCACGCATATAACCGACGCGGTCAAGTATGCCCACAGCGAGGTCGGGTTCATAGAAAAAGTTGAATCCGAGCGGGCGGAGATCAACGGCAAGCAGGCGGAACAGATGGAGATAGAGTATCTGCCCCGGGCCGTGGAAGAGATGGCAGATGCAATGGTCATCGGGCGCTGGGTGATCCGGAACGTCGCGGCCCGCCGCGGCTGCGTGGCCACCTTCACACCCAAGCTGGTCCAGGGGGGCGCCGGGAACGGGCTGCACATCCATCTCCAGCTGATGAAAAAGGGGGTCAATGTGATGGAGGGCCCGGACGGACGCTTGTCGGATGAGGCGGTTCGCCTGGTTGGGGGACTGTGTGAGTATGCCGATTCGCTTCTGGCCTTCGGGAACACTGTGGCCTCCTCGTACATGCGCCTGGTCCCGCACCAGGAAGCCCCCACCAAGATATTCTGGAGCGGGCTGAACCGGAGCGCCCTGATCCGTGTGCCCCTGGCCTGGTCCGAGGTCACAGACATCGCGAGGCGGATCAATCCTCAAGAGGAAGCGGAACCGGGAGAGTTCGAAAAAAGCAAGACCGTGGAACTGCGGAGCGCTGATGGGAGTGCCCAGACACACCTTCTGCTGGCCGGCGTGACCATGGCGGCCGACCGGGGATTTCGCAGCCCGGGCGCCAAGGACCTGGCCGAGAAGCTGTACGTCTCGGCGCGGACACGCCCGGATAAGAAGGTCTGGGAGTCATTCGACTCACTCCCGGCTAACTGTCTCGAGTCCTCTCAGGTTCTCGTTAAGAAGAGAAGCCTCTATGAACGCGAAGGCATCTTCCCTCCGGCCGTCATCGACTTTGTCGCTGCCATGCTCGAAAAGGAAGACGCAGCCACGCGCTCCTACGGGTGGCGGGAAAACATTCTCAAGATCATGCACAAAGATCTGCACAAGCACTGATTTCGGCCCTTATTCCTCTATAGGATCTACAGAAAAAACCTGGTTTGTTCAGGATTACCGGACCACCTGGAGATTAGAAAGGGCGATTTTCTCGGAGGGAGAGAAATCCAATCTCGAGGTGGAAAAAGAATCTAAAAAATATTAAAAAAAGTATTGATATTTTCTTTGCATTTGGTATAATACTATTAGGCTTGTTTCGCTGGCTGGGCAAGCACCCTCCTTCATTATCCCCTTTTTGCTTATTTTCCCCATACCCAAAACAGCCAGCCCTCCCCCCCCCTTCGGGATGCCTGGAAATCTTTTCCCGCACCTGATATCATGGTGCGCTTATTCCCATGCCTGTGACAGAGCCGATAGAACGAGACACGATTTGGCACCGCCAATTCATTATCGCGCTGTTGGGCTATTTCTTCCTGTTTCTGAGCATCACGCTGTTTTTCATTTTTCCGCTGTTTTTCGAGCAGTTTCAGGCCAGTAAAAGCCGCATCGGGATGATCATGGGCATCCACAGCCTGACGGCTATATTCGTTCGGCCGGTTTTCGGCCGCCTTATCGACCTGAGGGGAAGCCGGACGATCTCTCTCCTGGGTATCGCCCTGCTCTTCCTCGTGACTCCAGGCTTTCATCTCATCCGGGATGCCGGGCTCTTCCCTCTCGTTCTTAGGGCGCTCACCGGGATCGGATGGGGGATCTCCATGACCGCGGCTATCACCATTTGCTCCGACCTGGCGCCCGTGAACAGGCTGGCCCGATCCATGGGTATCATCGGAGTGGCAGGCCTTCTGTCAGCCGCCCTGGGCCCCCTGCTGGGGGAGGAGATAATCCGGCGCTTCGGCTTTCCCTGGCTGTTCAACACAAGCCTGGCTTTCCTTGGGATCTCCTTCCTCTGCATGTATTTGACCCGGGAGATGCGCCCCCTCGACAACAATAATGGGAAGCGCTTCCATGTGCCCGGTGCGATCCTGAAAATGTCGCTTTTCCCCATCATCCTGATCGCGCTGATGCCTATCTCACACGGCGCTGTCCGTTCTACCGTGGTCAATTTTATCGCCCTTTTCGTGAGATCGATCCCCCTGGAGAGGGTGGGACCTTTCTTTGTGGCTTTTTCCGGTGCCGCCATCGCCACCCGCGTCTTTTTCGGGGATCTCTCGGATCGCTACGGCCGGAAGCAGGTCATCCTCCCGTCCGTCGGGCTCATCGCCCTCAACCTTGTCCTCATCTCCCGGACGCATTCGCCCTGGATGCTGGTCCTGACCGGCGTCCTGGGAGGTGTGGGGCAGGGCCTGATCTTCCCGGCCCTGAGCACATACATCATCGACACCATGGGCCGGGAAAACAAGGGGCTTGCCATAAGCCTGTACCTGACGTTCTTCGATATGGGAATGGCTGGGGGTTCTGTCCTGTTTGGGTGGGTCTCGGATCTCTACGGATTCCGCTCCATGTACCTGATCGCGGCCGCTGCCACGACGGTGGTCGTGATGTTTTTCAGCTGGAAAGCACCGAGCCCTGATCGGGGGGAGCCCGGCTAACTCGACTTTGATTCCCGACGGATGCGCTCGAATCCGGATATACCGATAAAATCGAGTCTGCCTTCCTTCTCGATCTCGTCGAAGAGGATGTTGAGACCGACCACGTCGCTCGAGACATGGCCGGCGATCACGGCATTGAGGTTGGATTTCTTGGCGCTCTCGAGGTGGCTTTCGCTGAGGTGCATGCCCACCACCGTGCTGACGCCTCCGGCAGCCAGATTCGCGAAGACATCCTTCGATCCCTCGGTCCCACCCGTCATGTCCACATAGATCTTGCCGCAGCGGCTGTTGTCGGAGCCGTTGACGATCTTGGGGGGGACCTGCATCTGTGAAGACTTCCTGTACTCGGGGATATCCGACAGCAGTTTGAGCAGGTCTTTCAACCGGTAGGGTTTCTCTTTTTCGAACAGCCGCGTCAGGAACATGGTCACGCAGTTGTCGGCGGGCGTGTGGATGCACATCATGGGGATGCCCAGCGTCCGGGCCGCATCGACCGAGCGGTTGTGGTTGGCGGGGAGCAGGCGGCGCTCCACCTCCGAGATGCGCTTCTCCATGATCTTTTCCGCCACGCTCAGATTGACTCCATAGCGAGCCAGCAGGTCGGACTGGAGCCTCATCACATCGAATAACCCGGCCAGGGCATAGCCCTCGGGATGATGGGAGATCACAAGGTCGATCTTCTTGTCCAGGTCCTTGTTGAGCTGGTGTGCCAGGAGGATCTCTCCGACCTCCATATCGATCCCGACGATCATCTTTTTTACCTCTGTCTCCGGTGTGCCGTGTAGGATGCGGCTGTCGGAATAGGGGTTGAAAAGCCGGTCGCGGTCGTAGTCCACCTTCTCGTCCTTCTTGAGGCCTTCGAATCTCTCCTTTTCCTCTTTGAGGATCCGGCCTATCTCTTTCTTGCTCCTCTGGTCATGGGCGATGCCGACGGATACGGCCTTTTTATAGAGGTTTTGCAGCTGCATGTGTCGTCTCCTGGAGCCATTGTAAAACAAACCGGCTGAGAAAACCATCACATGTTTCCTGAGGTTTGACCCTTCTCCGACCGTATGATATAAGCGGGAACGATGTGGGCTTTTTAAGGAGAGGGACATGAAGAAATATCATTCGCTGGCACGCTTTGCTTTCCCGATTGTGGTCTTGTGCGTCATTCTTATCTGGGCTGGATCATTGCCGGTAGCCCGACCATTCACGGACGAATCTTTCGAATCCGACAACTGCACGAGTGTCCTGGTTGGAAAACTCGCGTCCGTGGACGGTTCCACCATGACATCCCATTCCTGCGATTCCAGCACCGACCGCACCTGGATCAATGTCGTGCCCCACAAGAAATTCCAGGTAGGGGATACTGCGAAGCTGTACTTCGAAGCCAAACGCACCAAAGGACCGGATGATCCCGACATGGTCGATCTCGGAGAGATCCCTCAAGTACCGGAAACCTTCGCATACATCAACACGGCCTATCCCGTGATGAACGAATACCAGCTGGCCATAGGAGAGACGACGTTCGGCGGGAAGCGGGAGCTCAAGAGCGACGAAGGGCTGATCGACTGCCCCGAGCTCTACCGCCTGGTCCTGGAGCGGGCCAGGACCGCCCGCGAAGCCATCCGGATCGCGGACGAACTTACCAGGAAATTCGGCTATATAGACTACGGCGAATGTTTCACGTTCGCCGATCCGAACGAGGTGTGGCATTTTGAGATCCTGGGACCCGGGAGAGGCAACAAGGGTGCGGTCTGGGCCGCCGTCCGTCTCCGGGACGACCACGTGGGGGTGTCCGCCAATGCCAGCCGTATTCGTCAGATCGACCTGAAGGACACAGAGCATTATATGGCATCGGACAATGTCTATAGCCTGGCGCAGGAACTTGGCTGGTGGGATCCGGACGGCCGGGAACCTTTCGAATTCTGTTACGCCTATGCCTCGCGGCGAAGCATGGGCTCGCGCCGGCGGGAATGGCGCGTTCTCAGCCGTTTGGCACCCTCCCTCAACCTCGATCCCAATGGAGAAAACTTCCCTTTTTCGGTAAAACCTGAACAAAAACTCTCTGTGCGGGACGTGCTCGATATTTTCCGTGATACCTATCAGGACACGCCCTATGACATGACAAACACCCTGACTGCAGCCGACCGTGATGGACAGGTAATTAAAAGCCCCGTAGCCAGCGCCTTCCTGAACCGGGAGCTGATGCAGCTCCTCAAGGTCCAGAGGGAGCGGACCATATGCTGTGCCCGGGCTACCTATCTGCATGTCACCCAATCCCGCGGCTGGCTGCCCGATGCGATCGGAGGAGTCGTGTGGCTCGGGTATGACAACCCCGCTACCACTCCGCACACCCCCTTTTACTGTGGGATATCTCGTATGCCCGAGTCCTATCGCGTGGACGGACGGTGGGGCTTCCGCCGTGACTGCGCCTGGTGGGCCTTCCGCCGTGTGAGCCAGCTGGCGCTTTTCCGCTGGCAGCACATGACCGGTGACATCACCAAGGTATGGCAAGGGATCGAGGACAAAGCTTTCAACGATCAAGCCGGTGTGGAGGAAGAGGCCCGGAAGCTGCTGAAGCAGGACCCGGAGAAGGCGAGAGTATACCTGACGGAATACTGCCACAGGCTCGCTGATGGGGCTGTCGAAGCGTACTGGAAGCTGGGTGACGATCTCTGGGGCAAGTACACCCGCTATTTTTAGCCAGGTTCCACAGGATGGACAAAGCAAGCGGGATCGATCCCGCCGGATCATGGCCGCAGTGATCCGGAATGCTGTCTAGTAAACGCTGTCCTCCGGGCGCACTTTACCCTTGAAGACCCTGTAGGAGTATATGGTGTAGCCGATGACCAGGGGCATGCCGATGAGGGCGATGATCAGCATCACGGTGAGCGTCAGCTGGCTGGACGAGGCATTGGTGAGAGTGATGCTGAGCGTGTCTCCGTTACTGGCCTTGACCAGGTTGGGGTAGTGGATCGCTCCGATGATGCCCCATAGGCTCAGGAATCCGGCAGCGGAAAAGAAGAAGGCCCTCCCGTCTTTTCCCGCCCGGATGGCCTTCCTCAGGAACACCCAGCACACGGCCGCCAGTACGGCGAATACCCAGGCCAGAGGACGTTTGAGAACGTAGGGCAAGTAGATCAGCACTACGACAAACGAGTGGATGAACATGATCATGTAGAGCCAGGAAAAACGCAGGGCCTTTTTTCGGGCCCGGGCCTGCAGCTCCCCCTCGGTCTTGAGGGCGGCGAAGGCGCTCCCGTGCAGCAGGAAGGCGAACAATCCCAGTGCCCCGAATATCAGGGGCAGGGGGCGGAGCAGTGTGAAGAAGTTCCCCGTGTATTCCATCTGCGTATCCAGCGGCACTCCCACGACCACGTTGCCCAGGGCCACTCCGAAGAGCAGGGCGGGGAGGAAGCTGCCGATATTGAAAAGCAGCTCCCAGAAGCCCCTGCGCTTTGCATCATCGTGCGCGGCGAACTCCAGGGACACGGCACGCAGGATAAGCGCCCAAAGCACCAGCATCAAGGCCAGGTAGAATCCGCTGAAAACGGTCGCGTAAGCGTGGGGGAATGCCGCGAACAGCGCACCGCCTCCGGTCAGGAGCCACACCTCGTTGCCGTCCCAGAAGGGGCCGATGGCATTGTACAGGGTCTTCTTCTCTTTCTCGTTCTTGCCCAGGAAAGGTACCAGGGTCCCGATCCCCAGGTCGAATCCGTCCAGGATGGAGTAACCGGCCAGCAGGACACCGATCAGGACGTACCAGATGTTGCGCAGGATATCCCAGGTCTCCATCATTCCTCTCCTTCCGGCAGAGCTTCGGTGGGTTCGGGCGGCCCTGCTTTTACGAACTTCAAGATGATCGAGGTGCCGACCACGCCGATCAGCGTATAAAGGGCCGTGAACATGAAAATCGAGAACAGGATGTTCCCCGCTGGCACCACCTTGGAAGCGGCATCGGCCGTCCGGAGTACCTTGTAGACGGCCCAGGGCTGCCGGCCCACCTCGGCCGCGATCCAGCCGAACTCGTTGGCTAGCAGGGGGAGGGGGAAAGCGATCAGGAGAAGCCGCAGATACCAGCGTGTGGACCAGATCTTTTTCCGCAACAACAGGTATATCCCTAAAACAGACATCAGGATGAATAGCATCCCCAGCAGTATCATAAGGTGATACGAGACGAATGGCAGGAAGACGGGGGGACGCTCATCCTCGGGAAACGCGTCGAGCCCCAGGACTCGGGCATTGAAATCGAAGTGGATGAGGAAGCTCAGGAACTTGGGGATCTTGATCGCCAGGTGGGTTTTCTGGGCCTTTTCATCGGGGATACCGAATACGGTGAAGTCCGCTCCTTCCTCGGTCTCCCAGAGGGCCTCGAAGGCGGCCATCTTCTCCGGTTGCGTCTCCGTCACCTGGATCGAGTGGGCATGCCCGAAGCCGAGCTGTAGCAGGGAGCCTATGATGAAAACCCAGAGCGATGCCTTGAGCAGCAGCTTGGCCGTGTTGAAGTGCCGGTTTTTGAGCAGAAACCAGGCCGCGATGGCAGCCACCAGCAGCGATCCTGTTATCCATCCGCCGACTATGGTGTGCACGTAGCGGATCCAGGTGGAGTGGTTTACGGCCGCCTCGAAAAAGTTCGTGAGTATGGCCCTGCCTCCCTCGATCTTGAAACCGGCCGGGGTCTGCATCCAGGAGTTGGCGGCGATGATCCAGAGTCCGGAAAGATGAGAGCCGAAAAACACCAGGAAGGCGGACCACCAGTAGGCTTTTTTCGAAACACGATTTCGCCCGAACACCAGGATACCCAGGAAGACCGACTCCAGGAAGAAGGAGAAAACACCCTCAGCCGCCAGGGGGGCGCCGAAGATATCGCCCACCATGCGGGAGTATTCGGACCAGTTGTTTCCGAAGGCGAACTCCAGCACGATCCCGGTCGCAACACCCATCACGAACACAGCTCCCAGGATCTTGATCAGGAACCTGGAAGCGTCCTGGTAGATCTCTTCACCCTTCTTGAGGAAGAGCGATTCCAGGATGAGGATCACGAAAGACAGGCCCAGTGTGATGGGGGGAAACAGGAAGTGGAAACCCGCGACGAGCCCGAACTGTATCCGCGCTAAAAGAACAGCGTCCATGCCATCCCTCCTCTATCAAATACCGTCAAATCCCTTTGGCGGAAAATATATTGCAGCCGCTTTGTAATGTCAAACATTTCCAGGGAAGGGATACAGCCCTTCCATTCGCGCCAGAAGATTGAAATTCCTGACGAGTTCCATTATAACTGTATGTCGCATATAGAGCATCGGGAAGGGTTCAGCGACTTTATTGATGTAGGGCCGAATGAAAAAGATTTTTATATCATCCGGATCGGTAGCAGCCATGGTGAGTTGTGTTCTGCTTGGGATGAGCTGCGCAGGATCTCAACGGTCCCGGCCGAATGTTGTTTTGATCATCATCGACGCATTGAGGCCGGATAAACTGGGCTGTTATGGATTTGATGGAGACACCTCTCCTGAAATCGACCGGATGGCTGCGGAAGGGATCCTGTTCACAGACGTGATCGCCCAGTGCTCATGGACCAGGCCTTCGATCGGATCCATGCTCACCTCCCAACACCCAAGGTCGATCGGGCTTTTCGCTGAGAAATGGGATGTACTGCAGGACAAATACTTGACCATGCCGGAGGCATTGAAACGGAAGGGGTACACAACCATAGGGGTGACCGCAAATCCCAATATAAACAGCGCCTTCAATTTTCATCAGGGATTCGACGATTATATCGACAGCGCCTTCGTCCCCCATTGGATGGAGGATACGTCCGATGACCTTTCCGCTTCATCTCCGCTGGAGGGTCTGATCACATCCGACGTAGTATTCGATGTCGTTCTGCAGAAAGCGGAGGCATGTCAAAAGTTCCCTGCCTATATTCAGGCTCTCGTGATGGAGGTGCACACACCCGCCATGATGAGGGATGAGTTTAAGGAGAGCTATGGGGAAAGCGCTCAAGCCGACTATCTGGGAGCAATAAGGCAGGTTTCTTATGATATCGGACGGTTCGTTGAAAGACTGCTGCAAATCCCGGGTTGGGAAAATACTTTATTTGTGCTCTGCAGTGATCATGGTGAAGGCCTGAGCGATCACCGTTATGTTCCACGCTCCAGTAAGCACGGATTTGTCCTGTACGAGTCCAATGTCAGGATTCCTTTGATTTTGTATCATCCAAAGAATAACGAAAAGACGTTTCGAGACCGAACCATAAACCAGAGGGTACGGCTGCTCGAATTGATGCCCACGATTCTGGATTATCTTGAAATCCCCATCCCAAAGGATGCCGTGGGAAAATCGATGCTCGGACTGCTAGATGAAACTTCCCAGAGCATTGATCTCCCGGAAGGATTCATAACCGAGACCTACCTGGAAGACTGCGAAAAGATCGCCGTCTATACGGAAAGATGGAAGTACATTGAAAATCGGGATGAATGGCTGAATGTAAACCCCAGGGAACTCCAACCCATGGGTGTCACCGAGAACGGAAGGCTGACCGATCAGATAAAGTATTCAAAAACGATGGGCCAGGAACTCAGGAGTTATCTCAGAACATGGGAACGTCAACACAAAAGAGGGGAGCGTTTGTCTCTACCCGTTGAGAAACTCGGTGACAAAGAGATCCGACAGTTGAAATCCATGGGATACATACGATGACTGATTTTCCGTTTCGAGCCGACGCCTTGATCCTGACCGGGACGCTGGGCATCCTCATCGGCCTGGTCTTGTTACTTGTTTTTTCTGTGAGGCGGCTAAGGTTCATGGCCAAGCGGCTCGCCAGGAAGCCGGCCGCTGTTCCGGGGCCGGTGGCCAGCACTCGTAACTTTCTTTTGATCCTGCTGTTTATGGCAGTCTTTTGTGCCGTATTCTTCTCGGGCTTTTTCTTCCAGGCCTATCACGCCTTCACCAGGGAGGAGCCCGTTGCCCGGGTGACCATCACGCCCCTTCCCGAGGAGCAGACAAACCTGATCTCGCTCGAACTTCTCGGGCAGGATGAGGACGACGAAATCCGGCAGTACCGGCTCAGCGGAGATCAGTGGGTGCTGGAGGGTGACATCCTGAAATGGAAGGATTGGGTCAATTTCCTGGGCCTGCACACACGCTACCGTCTCACACGCCTGCGGGGGCGTTATATCCGCACTGCAGACGCGAAGTTGAAACCCGCATCCCTCCATTCCCTGGTCGAGATGGAAGATCATCGCGTTTGGGGCTTTCTTTTTCGGTACGGCGCGTCTTTCCCCCTCGTCGACACGGCCTATGGGAGCGCGGTCTTCCAGGCCTCCGACGAAACCAGTACGTTCCTCGTCTCTGTCTCGACTACGGGATTCCTGACACGCAGGATCGAGGATTGAGCTTCATCCCTTGACCATTCCGTTACGCCACCCGCTTGTCGTGTGTTTTTTTGTGTGGTAAATTTGTGGGAGATGCCTGGGGATTGCTCGTAATGTTGCGGACTTCACGATTGTTAATCTGCTAGTATCAGGAGGAGCGGGATGAGGAGATTTTTGATATGGGTAACTGTTGTCGGTTTTCTGTGCCTTTCGGCACCAGGTGGACAAGGCCAGCTCAAAAAACTCTTGAAAAAAATACCCTCTGGAATCCCCAGCCTGACAGATATCCTTGAAAGCGAACCGAGCCTCACCACCAACATTAAGGATGCTGCCACCGAAGTCCCGTTCCTGGATGATTTCAATCCTGAGCGCGCCCTGCCGATGACCGATCTTCCCCGCACCCCCGAGGGCGGCTTTGTCCTGAACCTGCCCGGTTTTTTCATCTTTGACTGCCAGAGCTATTGTCTCAAGGCCGGGACCTATGGCCCTGATGAAAACCGCGGCGGAGCCGGTTATCTCTACGCTCCCCTCAAAGGGCCTCGTGCGGAGATCGTCCGGCATGTTCTGCATGGTTCATATATCCACCCCGAGATCCCTCAACGCGACATCCAGGTCCTTCTCTGGGCCATAATCGCACGCACCAAGATCAGCGACATGTACAGGGCGATGCAGCTTACCGCCGCCCAGTTGTTGACCAAGGAGGAGATCCTGAGCCTTGAGGGAGGGGCGCTGGGTATAGCGTCAGATGCCCTGATGAGCGAGGCCTTTCTCGATCTCCCCCCCCTGGTCCGCCAAACGCTGGAGGCGGAAGCCAGGTTGAGGAGTCTGTTGACCCAGGCCGATACGACCTATGAGGAGCTCGAACGAGTCGCCGTTCTGCATGGGGATCCACCTTCCCATGCAGAAGACCGGGCCGTGATCTGGGGTCGCTGGTCTTTTCATCCCGACGGCTATTTCATCCGCTATTTTCCCAGCTCCTACACTCAAACACAGATCGAGCTCTATGTCCCGGAATCCATCCAGGTCGAGCGGGATACCCAGGGACGCATCACGAGCATCTCCGATGAGTTGGGAAATCGGATAGAGACCGACTACGATAGTACGGGCGAGGTCTTAACAGATCCCGGACATCCCGAGGTACGCGGTTTTGCCTTTCGTTCCATAAGGCTCATCCAACGGAAAATGCTCCATCCCGAAAAGGTGCTCGAAAATCGGACCGAATGGATCAACAGTGGTTGGACGCTGGTTGGAGATCCATCCGACAGCCCTGCCACAACGGTCCCGTCAAATCCCGCCTTCAATTATCGGGAACGACTGGCTGCCTCGAAAAAGCACGGTGATGAGCTGACCGGTCTGTTGGCCGGCCTGGAAATCACGGGAGATCTTTCCGAAGCACCGCAGCAATCTCAAAGCCAGAGGGATGAGCTAATGAACCTGGCCCACTATGCGCAGGCCATATCCGAGGCGGCCCAAAAGAACGACACAGAATGGAGAGGAAGGACCATAGACTCCCTTGAGCTCGTGAAAAAGGCCTGGATGGATGCGGTTTCGCGTACCTTATGCACCCACTCGGGCTCACTGACCTTTGATCCTGCCTCAGACCCGGTTCCAGGGAACGCGGCCAGCCAACGCCTGGGGGATTCGGGCCGCCCGGCGGAAAATAACGAGTGCGACAACCTGGAAAATGCCATCAAAAACGCGATAGCTTGGCTGGAAAGGCATGCCGCGGAGAGCTGCTCGAAGGCACAGGATGTGACGGAGGCCGAGAAAAATGTCGACGAAGGGGCCGATTTCGAGGTCACTGCCGGTGTCCGTATGGATACCTGCGAGCTGGTCGTGAATGGAAAATCAGGTGTCTCGTTCCAGGAATTCAAGGACTATTTGATGAAGAACGGGAAAAGTTCAGCCGTGGCCGATGCCATAGTCCTCCACGAGCGCGAACACATGCAGCAGTGTTACAATCAGGATGGACAAGAAGGAAGGCCCGATTTTGCGAATCCTACCCCGGAAAATTTCTGCCAGAACGAAGTCGAGGCCTACTGTACGGAATTGAAGTCGCTTCTCAATGCAATGAATGAGGCGGGATGCCAGCCCAATCCCGAGCTGGCCGCAAAGATCGCACAGGCGCTCTCGAAATGCAAATAGTCCGGCCAGCCTGTCGATCCCTAATGGATAATGGCTTCGAAGGTCCTGTGGACCAGGGTGTTAACGCCTGAGTTTTCACCCGAAAGCTCGCACGTGAACACGACTATCAGGTCGTATTCCGGAACGATGTAAAGGTTCTGCCCTCCATACCCGAAGGACGCGATGTAGTCAAACCGTCTCCCGTTGGCGACCCGCGTCCCGGTCATCCAGTTGAAGGCGTAAGTCCTGCCTCTCCCATCCGCCACTCCGAGTTTCGGGGATCGTTGTAAGATACCTGCTCGTTCCAATCGATCCCTGACGTCATGGACATGATGTGTTTGAGCGCGACCTTTTTCTTCTCGGGATCTTTGAAGTGCTCGGCGTACTGCGGGAGGAGTTCGTGCAGCCTGGCATCGACACTCCTGACAGATCCCTTGTCTATTGCGATGCCGTTTCCCACCCGTCGCTCAGCTGCCTGGGGGTTTGATAGACGTATCCGCCTGATTGAGACAGGCTCGGCGAATTAGTAGCCAGGATGAGGACCGGCAGGATGAAAACAAGGGCTGATTTTCTCATTTTGGGCGTCCCGGATTCATACGGAATCCCTCATGATAGAGTTATTCCTGCTCTCTGTGGGATCGCAATGCAGAGGGAGATTGACACATCCACTCAAGGGTATTAACGTAAGGTCCTGTAAGACTCAAAGTCAGGAGGGATCATGGTAAGAAAAATTACGGCTTCATGTTTCTTCTGCATTCTATGCCTGGTGCTGTTCCCCGGGATA
>CBFDBC010000043.1:0-20769 GCA_965602945.1 uncultured bacterium
AATAAGGCAAGTTTCCTCGCTGGGGAAAGTTGCCGGGCCGACGTTTCAGCTTGCCTGACTGTTTCTTTTGCACGGTTTTGGAAACGCTTACTTTATGGACACGATTGCCGCAGCATCCCGGAGGTTGACTTCCGGCGACCTGGGTATTATTTTAGGACAGCACGCTCACATGGGGAGACGGAGATGAGATGCCCACACTGCCAGCACCATAACCCGGACGAGACCTTTTTCTGCGGCAAATGCGGCGGCAAGCTGGCACACCCGAAAGACGAACACCTTACCAAGACCGTGATGACGGAGAGGGCCATTCCCCAGCGGATTATCGCGGACAAATACAAGCTCGTCCGTGAGCTGGGCCGGGGCGGCATGGGCGTCGTCTATGAAGCCGAGGACACACGGCTCAAGCGCAGTGTAGCCCTCAAGTTCCTGCCTCAGGAGCTGACCCGTGACCGCGAGGCCAGAGAGCGCTTCGAGCACGAGGCACAGGCCGCTTCCCAGCTCGACCATGCCAATATATGCACGGTCCACGAGATCGGGGAAGACCTGGACCGCATGTTCATCGCAATGGCCTGCTATCATGGAGAAAGTCTCAAGATCAAGATCCGCCACGGCCCGATCCCGCTCGACAGGGCGGTGGGATACTTTCGTCAGGCATCCGACGGGCTGGCCAAGGCTCACGCCATGGGCATCGTCCACCGCGACATCAAGCCCGCCAACATCCTGATCACGGAAGACGACACGGTGAAGATCGTCGACTTCGGGCTGGCGAAGCTCGCGGACCAGACCCGGATCACGCGTTCCGGCACCACCATGGGTACGGCGGCCTATATGTCGCCGGAACAGGCTAGAGGCGACGAGGTCGACCAGAGAACCGACGTTTGGTCCCTGGGGGTGGTCCTCTACGAGATGCTGACCGGGGAGCTTCCCTTCCGCGGTGACAAGGAAACGGCCATCGTCTATTCGATCCTGAACGAGAAGCCCGTACCCCTGGATGCCGGCCCGACGAGGCTCCCATTCGAGCTCGAAGAGATCGTCAAGAAGGCGTTGGAGAAGAACCCGGAAAAAAGGTACGCCTCAGCCGTCGAGTTGGCAGAGGCCGTCGGGCAGGTGCAGCTCCAGCTGAGTTCCGGAGTTCCGGTCGAAACGATCCGCCAGAGGAAGCGCAGGACCGTAAAATACGTGCTGGCGGGCGTGACCGCCGGGATGGTGCTTTTTGCCCTGCTGCTGCTCGCCTGGACGCTCACCCGCCCGGGCCTGGCATTCAACGAGAGCGACAGCCTTCTGGTCGCCGACGTGGACAACCAGACCGGAGACGAGGTGTTCGACCTAGCTCTGAAGACAGCTATAGAGACGGACCTGCAGCAGTCCCCCTACGCCCGGGTCTTTGACAGAGGCCAGGTCGCGGACACCCTGCGCCTGATGAAGATGAATCCCTCGTCGCACATCGACGAGCAGCTCGGCTTTGAGATCTGCCGATTCGCTGGGATCAAGGCGCTCATCCTCCCCCGGATCCTTGCCGCCGGCGAAGCCTACGAGCTGCATGCCGTTATCATCGATCCCGGCAGGGAGCGGCACGTGGACCGCATACGGGTCAGAGCGCAGAGCCGGGAGGAGGTGCTGCTCAAAGCCATCGACACCCTGTCGAGCCGGCTGCGGTCCCAACTGGGGGAGTCGCTGGCGTCCATCCAGGAGGCGGACAAGACGGTAGCCAAGGTCACCACCTCATCCTGGGAAGCCCTCCAGTACCTCTCCCTGGGTCAACAAAAATGGCATGAGGCGAAACACAAAGATGCGGCGGCCTTTTTTGAGCTCGCCCTTGACAAGGATCCCCATTTTGCCTCGGCCAGGAGTTCGCTGGGCCTGCTCCTCTACCAATGGCTTGACCAGAAAGAAAGAGGAAAGGAGATGCTCAAGCAGGCCCTGGCGGATGCTGAGGACACGACCCAGAGAGAACAGCTCTTGATAAGAGCCGTGAACAAGGAGTTTGTCGAAGAGGATCCCGAAGCGGCGCTGGCCGAATACCGGATGGTAACAGAGCTCTTCCCCGACACCATGCAGGCCTACAACAATTCGGGGATGATCCTGAGATCCCTCGGCCGGGTGGACGAGGCCGTGGTAATGTACGAGAAGTCCGCCGCAATCGCCCCCCACAACACCGTCCCCCTGTCGAACCTTTTCTGGACCCATCTGTTTTTCCGAAAAGACCCTCAAGCCGCTGAGGTCGCCGCACGCCAGGTTGTGAACCTGGGGCCCGAGACCGCGATCTTCCAGCACATGCTGGGCTATGCCCTGGCCGCGCAGGGCCGGTTCGATGAGGCAGCGGCGGCCTACAAAAAATGTGTGGAGATCGAGTCCCGTCACCCCTACGGCCTCCCCAACCTGGCCCATGTCCTCTTGGCCATGGGGAATCCCGGCGAGGCTGTCCCTCTTTACCAAAACATCCACGAGCTCACTCGGGAGGGCCAGCTGCGGGGGTACCTCCCCATCGCGAGCTTCGATTTGGCCCTCGCCTTCCTGCTGTCGGGAGATGCCGAGGCCGCCCGAGCGGCGGCTGAAGCAGGGCTGAAAGACCTTGAGGCAAAGACGGAGAATGTCACCGGGCAGGCCTGGGTGCCTCTCATGACGGCCAAGCTCGAGCTTGCCGGCGGCAACGGAGGGAATGTCGATCGCCTTCTCAAGGAGTCGTTTTCCCATGGCCCGCTCGACACCGGGGCCAAAGTGTACCTGGCCGAGATCTATGCCCTCACCGATCAGCCGGAGAAGGCCCTGGAGACGCTGAGTGAGGTTCTCGCATCAGGATATTCCGATCCTTATTATCTTCACATCTTTCCCGCATTCCAGTACATCCGCAAGGACCCCCGCTTCCGGGCTCTTTTCGACTGATCTATCTACATGGGTGGAATCTCCGGTCCCCTCCCGGATTCCGAAAGATAGTCCGGGCCCGGCCCTGACCATCCGGAGTCTAGGACTAGCTCCGGTTGAAAATACGGTACAGGAAGCCGGAGTGGAGCTCGATGGCATCATGCGGGCACATCTCGTGGCAGCAGTAGCAGCGGATACAGTCCTTGTCTTCGATAACGGCAGGGGTTTCTTTGCCGGCAATCGTGATGACATGCACGGGGCAGGCATCCCGGCATGCCCCGCAAGAGACGCACTTCTTGTCAAGAATGCGGGGTTTGACAGAGAAACCGTTCTTGAAGACCGGGTAGAGCAGTGAGAAGAACCGGTCAGACACCTCGGGGACGGTCGAAGGGAATTTGAAACCCGGGAAACGCAGGCAGCCAGATCCAGGAGCATGTTGGCGAAATGGGCCTTCTCCTTGAGCTTGGCATGATAACCCGGCTTGGTCAGCCCGGCGATCACGCCGAAGATGTTCTTGACCGCACAGGTCATGTGCATGAAACTGTGCGTCTTGAGCTTGCACAGGTTGAACACAGCATCGGCCCGCACCACCGGGGTGATGATCTCGAACCGCTTGAAGCGCTCTCCCTCAGGGTAAGAGACGACTTCATGCGACGTGTCGAAATTAAGCGGAACGTCCGCTTCTTCCGCGGCACCGTCCAATCCGGTCACACGGTAGGTGCGCTGCAGGGCTTTTTCGGTGTAGGGATATCCGGAACCGGGGCTGTCAGCGATCAGGACGTCCGCGCCGGCACTTTTGGCCAGCAGGGCCACGGCCGTCAAAACCGAGGGGTGAGTGGTCACGGCCTTTTCCGGTTCGGCGGCGGCCAACAGGTTGGGTTTGAGGACGATTTTCTCTCCTCTTGAGGTGAATCTGCCTATCCCCCCCATCCGATCGATCAGCGCGGTGGTCTTTTCACCTGCCTGGGAATATTCGGGACAACGCACCACATAAACTTTATCCATTCGTTTCCAATTCCTTACAGTTCGTATTTTGGACCCAAAAAGAGGACTTTTAGGGGCCAAAATCAGAGATTTCTCAGCATAAGTTCAATGATTTCAACAGATTTCATGGTCCGTCCCCAAATCTCAAATCTAGTTGACGGGGAAGATGTGCTGGGTCCAGCGGAAGGGGAAGCTGGTCTTGATGTTCGTGAGCCAGAGGTCGTCGAGGTGGATCGTGGTCACCTGGTCCTGAACCCCGCTCATGATGAGTTTGAGATATTTGGCGTCCGCCGGCACATTTATGTACAGCGTGGCCAATCTCTCCTTTTTCCCTGCCCAGCTGAAGGTGGCCTGATATGAGGGATCGTACTCGTTGCCGTACCACCCCCAGCCCATGGATTTGCGGACCTCGTCCGTACCGATGTCGAGCGTCAGCACAGGATTCAGGTCCGCATCCAGGAATTCGACCAACTGGAAGGACGCTCCCAACTTGCGGTTGTCACCGCCTGGAAGATCCACTACCTTCTTGAACCTGAATTTCAGCCGGTTGCGCGCAGGCTTCTCAGCGGCCTCACCCTCCAGGCCGTCTTTGAGAGCGTTGAGGTATTTGTACTGGAACTGCTCGGAAGGCTCGATGTTGGTGCCTTCGTTCCACTCGCTCCAGGACGTGACATAGAGCATGTTGTTGTTATTGTCGATAAAGGACTTGGCCCGGGTGACCAGATCCCTGAAGCTCGAGGTCGAGCGCTTGACCGTGGGAGTGGTCAGGTTGTTGTTCCCTTCGTAACACCAGGGTGCGCCCACGGCGTCGAACCCGGGGAAGACCGCCGGCACGAAGTCCGTCTCCAGGTCCTGGCAGACATAGTAGAAATAGCGGTATCTTTCGGCCACCATATCGAGGGAATCCTTGAGCTTGTAGTTTTGCGGGGGATGGCCGTTGACCTCCAGCATCAAATACGGCATGACCGCATCGAAGTGTTTGGTCATGTTCGGGTCCGGATCGGTGTACATGGAGACCACATCGGCGATGATATAGGGGTTCTTGCCGGTTTCGGCCTTGATGACGTTCCGGAGCCGTTTAACGGCTTTCTTCAGGCTGCCCTTGGTCAGGGTTACGGACCAGAGATAGACCACGGGCCGATTGTGTATCTTCAGATAGTGTCCTCGCTTCATGTAATAGCGGCTGGCATAGCGGAAATCCGAGACCAGCTTGTTCAAGACCCAGGACTTGTTGAGATCCACCGGTGTGAAGGGCGGATCGTTGGGCCGTTTCAGCCCCGAGATCATGGAATATACAAGGAAGAAGTCTATCTCCTTGAAATTCGGGTTCTGCACGAACGACTGCATGGAGACGTCCAGCGGGCTGTAGAACTCGTACGTATCCTGGCCGTTCCACTCGATCATGAAGGTGTTGACACCGAATTTCTTGGCCCAGGTGATGTGCTGGTTGAGCACAGAGGGGTTGAGGTTGTTGTAGTAGCCGAGGAGCGGCTTGTAGGCGGTCCGGATACTCCGGTTCCCCATCGGGAAACTCCAGCTGCCATCGGGGCCGCCTCCCCGGTACCAGGGAGCATAGTGGGCGGCCACGACGAGCTCCTTTTTGGCTACCGAGGCGGCGGCCGGCAGCAGAAGGAGCAGAAAAAGTAAAAAAGCCGTGGCTCTGTACAAGTGTCGCATGTGACTCATATTCTACACCGATTCGTGAACCGGACAGTCTAATGGGAAAGCCTTGGATTGTCAAGGCGTACCCCTGGTAACTGCCGCTTCAGCACTGCGTATTATAAGACCGGCCCGCACAGACGGCAATCGCCTCCAAGGGTGATATCAGGGGTGATTTACTGTGTGTCCAGCGACTTCAGGGCGGCGGCCAGATCGGCATATGAATCGATGACGGCGTGGGCCGTGTTTTCTTCGGAGAATCGTCCGTTAACCCCGGTGAACAGAACGGTACGCAAGCCGGCGAGTTTGCCGCCCGCGATATCGGCCGGCTCCGAATCTCCCACATGGACGGCTTCATCCGGGCGTACACCCAACTTTTCCAGGGTCAGGTGGAAGATGCGCTCATGGGGCTTGGCCACTCCGGCCTCGTCCGAGAAGGTGAGCTGCCGGAAAAAGGGGGTGATCCCATGTCCCGAGAGTATCTCCCGGAGCGTGGATGCCCCATGGAATCCCGTGTTGCAGATCACGCCCAGGGCCAAAGACTCGGCCAGGCTCTCGAGCGTCTCCTTTACTCCCGGGACCAGCGGGGGGCGGGCCTCCAGGGCCATATGGTCACAGTCGTAGGCCACCCGCAGGAGTTGTTCTTCCGGGAGTTCGATGCCGGCCAGCCGGAACACCGTCTCGGCTCGGCCACGGGCGTTGGGGGTTCTCCGGTGACAGAACACGTGGTTCTCGAACAGGACCAGCTCGTCGGAAAGAATGGTATTTATATCCTCTTCGCTCAGCGATATCTTGTTCTCTTCGAAGATAGACAGGAAGTAGGCCCTCATCTTCTCGGCCCGCTGGTCATCATCCACGATGAGCGTGTTCCAGCAGTCAAAGGTCACGGCTTTGATCATGACGGTTCCCTCCCGCGTGCTCTCTGCCCGCCGCTGCGGCGAAGCGCATAAATCATATCACCATCATTTGCTAATGTCGACATCCCTCATGAATAATGCAGGCACCTGGGCGAGTTCACGGACCGAGATTGCGGCAGCGCCAAGGAAGTGGCTCATGAGGTGTAGTGTACTACTCCGATTGGGCCACGACGAAGTCGATGTTGTGAGATCGGTCCGCCCGTAGGGTAAAGAATGTCGACAAATAGATTTTGGGACTATTGAGTCAGAAACTCGACATTCTTTATGAATAGTCCAGGATGTTGACAAGGTGGGATAATTTGAGTTAGGGTGTACAAAATGGTGAACAATTGAGCGCACATATCCGGATCTCGGTACGCGCCCTGGTGGAACACCTTATGCGCGGGGGGGATCTCGCCTCCGGCTTTGACGGGCCATCGCGGCCCAACGGCCTGGCAGGTATTCGCGGTCATCAACGGCTCCAGAAATCCCGGCCTCCCTCCTACACCCGGGAGGTCCCGATCGGCACTTCCGCAGAGTCCGAGACCTTTACGCTTGAGATCCGGGGCCGCATCGACGGGGTGTATGAGCGGAAAGGAAAGGTAGTCCTGGAAGAGATCAAGACCACTCAACGAGACCTTGATCCATTCATCGAGCAGAACGAAGGGCTCCACTGGGCACAGCTGAGAGTGTACGGCGCCCTTTTCGCCTCTGAAAAGAAGAAGGAAGAACTGACACTTCAGCTCACCTACTGGCAGGTGGACAGCGGTGAGATCCGCACTTTTTTCCGTGACGAGCGGGCCGTAGACCTGAGCGCATTTCTGCATGAACTGATCGAACGATATGTGCAGTGGGTGAGCAGGATCGAAGCTTGGAAGGGGCTGCGCAACCAGTCGATCGGGGCCGCTGGTTTTCCGTATCCTGAGTTGAGAACCGGGCAGTCCCTGATGATGGAACAGGTCAAAACAGCCATCGAGGCGCAGGCACAAGCCCTGATCCAGGCCCCCACCGGCATCGGAAAAACCGTTGCCGCCTTATCCCCGGCCCTCAAAACCCTGGCTGAAGATCACATCGAACTGCTATTTTATCTTACGGCACGTACTACCGGACGAGCCATCGCGGAAAAAACCCTGGACGAGATGCGGTCGAGCGGGTTTAACATCAAGTCCCTCACACTCACGGCCAAGGAAAAGATCTGCTTCAAAGAGGAGAAAACCTGCAGCAGCGAAGAGTGTGACTACGCCCGGGGATATTACGACAGGATGCCGGAAGCCCGGGAGGTGCTGTTCACGCAGGACTCCTTCACCCGGGAGGGGATCGCCGCCCTGGCCGCACAGCACCGGGTTTGTCCATTCGAGCTGTCGTTGGACCTGGCCCTGTGGATGGATGTCATCATCTGCGACTATAACTACGCCTTCGATCCCCGCGTCTATCTGAAGCGTTTCTTCCTGGATAATCGTGTGAATTGTGCGTTTCTCGTGGACGAGGCCCACAACCTGGTGGACAGGGCCCGGGAGATGTTCTCGGCCGTCCTCCGAAAATCCCGCTTCCTCGAACTCCGCCGCCTCCTGAAAGACAAAAGCTCCGAGATCTACCGGCTGGCGGGAGAGATCAACGCCCAGCTGCTGGCCAGGAAGAAGGAGATGGCACCCGAATCCCTGCTGCGGGAGCGGGAGCGGCCGGATGAGCTCCTTCCCCTGCTGCGCCGGTTCTGTGCGGCCCTGGAACGGGGTTTGGCCCTGCCCAGGTTCGCGGACCTGCGCACCGTGTTCCAGGAGCGTTATTTCGAAGCGCTCTGGTTCCAGCGCGTGGCCGAATTTTTCGACGAAACATACTACGTCACATTCACCCAGGCTTTTGATCGGGACCTGACGGTCAAACTCTTCTGTGTCGACCCTTCGGCCCAGCTGCGGACAGCCTTCGAACGGACGCGTTCCGCGATCCTCTACTCCGCGACACTGACTCCCATGCCCTATTTCGCCCGGATGCTGGGACTGGCGGAAGAAGCGGATCAGATCACCCTCCCTTCCCCTTTCCCTCCCGAAAACCTGAGCATGGCAACGACGGCCTCGGTGTCGACTTATTACCGGCACAGGACCGCGACTCGGGCGGCCCTGGTTAGGACCATCGGAGCCGTGACCGAGTCCAGATCGGGCAATTTCATGGTGTTCTTCCCCTCCTATGCCTACATGCAGATGATCCACCCCCTTTACGTTCAGGCGTTTCCTCTGCAAGACATCCTCATCCAGAGGCCGCGTATGAGCGAAGACGAGCGGGCCGCCTTCCTGAGCCGGTTCGCTTACGAAAACGCACGCACGCTGGTCGGTTTCGTGGTCATGGGCGGGATCTTCGGCGAGGGCATCGATCTCATGGGTGACCGGTTATCCGGTGCCGTGATCGTGGGAGTGGGGATGCCGGGCATATCTCCGGAAAGGGAGCTCATCCGCGAACACTTTGACCGGGAAGATACCGCCGGCTTCGAATTCGCATACCTCTACCCGGGAATGATCCGCGTTCTCCAGGCCGCCGGACGGGTCATTCGATCGGAAAACGATCAGGGAGCCGTGCTCCTGGTCGACCCCCGGTACTGCCGCCCCCAGTATTTCGAGCTGTTTCCCCGGGAGTGGGAGGTCCACACCTTCAGGGATCCGGATGAAACGATCCGGCATCTCCGGAGTTTCTGGCAGGAAACGAAACAGGGAGGGACTGCATGACGGCGCCGGGTCAGCGGAGCACACTCAGGGACCTGGAAGTGCTGGCCGTGGACTGCCAGGCGACCGTCGGACGGCCCGGATCGGGTTTCCTCCTGGAACTCGCATGGGTGCAGACCTGCGCCGCCGATCTCGTACCGGAAGAACAGATCGAATCTGCAGCGGAGGCTTCTCTTTTCCGTCTCCCCCGAGGAGCCCGGATCCCCCCCCAGGTCATGAAGATCACGGGCATCCGGAAGGAAGAGCTCAAGAAGGCCCCGACCGGCCGTGAGATCTGGGAGCGTTTCCGCCGTTCCGTCGGGGAGACGGCGGCAAGGAACGGCAGCCGGCTCTGCCCCACCGTGATCCATTTCCACCGCTACGAGGAGCCTTTCCTGAGACAGATGCACGCGGATGAGGACGGAGATGGGACGTTCCCCCTGGAGATCATCTGTACGCACCAGATCATGAGCCGCCTCTACCCCGGGCTCCCACGGAAGGGCCTGCGGGCGGCGGCCGGATTTTTCGGCTGTGCAATGCCTGAGCTGCGGCGCGGCCGCCAGCATGTCAAGGCCACGTCCCTGATCTGGCGGCACCTGGTTCAGATCCTGGAAGCCGAGCAGGATTTGACCGATCTTTCCGATCTCAAGGAGTGGCTGTCTCAATCCCTGGGAGTTCCTGTGTCAAAAGCCGGAAGGCGCGTCTATCCCATGGAAAAGAAACTTCGCACGGGACTCCCGGAGCAGCCGGGCCTGTACCGCATGTACCGCCTGAACGGCGACATACTCTACGTGGGAAAGGCTGGGTCCCTCAAGCGCCGTGTAAACAGCTATTTCCAGCCTCAGGGCCGCCATGCCGAACACATCCTCGAAATGCTCAGTCAGGCGAAGGACCTGACTTTCACAACTACGGGCACAGCCCTGGAAGCCGGGCTGATGGAGGCGGATGAGATCAAGCGGCTGGCACCGCTCTACAACCGGGCCCTGCAGAAAAATGGACGAAGGATCTCCTATGCCTCCCGCGACCTGCTTTCGTTCCGTTCGACAGGCCCCGACCGGAAACACACGGTCGGGCCACTGACTACACCCTCCCTGGTCTCTCCCCTGGGGCCGCTTGCCGGTCTCCTCAGCCTCAAGAAGCCGCGCATCAGCGCCCGGACCATGGAACAGATCCTGGACATCCCGGGGGAATACTTCCCCGACCGTCACACCTTCCGGCTGGGCATTCAGGCTTTTTTTGAAGTGTATGGGGAACTGATCCCGCAGGAGGTGGACCTCCCCGCACTCATGGCTCTGGGCGCGCGTTTCTGGAAGGACAAGCTGGAGAAAAAGGCTGCTCAGGGGGAGGGCGACACCGGAGGCCCGTCAGATGAACTGCCGGAAGATGCGGGCGAAGAAAAGGGAGAGTTGGAGCTCGAACGCGGGACCTGGACACCGGAACGCATAGTCAAGACGCTTAGAGGCATCGTCCGCACCGGGACCTATCAGATCCGGCGGGCACGCTGGCTCCTCCGGCTGCACGAGTCCAGCCTTGCCTGGAGGGATGGGGCTGATCCCGGATTGACACATGTGGTGATCCTCGAAAACGGCCGGCCCTGTTTCCCCGTCCCGATCCCCGGAGGGTCGGAGGCCCCGATCCCGGCCGGGAACGGCCGGCCCCTGAGAGAACGACAGGCGGGATTCGACGTCGCCGCCTATGACCGCCTGCGGGTGTTCACGACCGAGATCCGGCGGCTCTGTTCCGAGGGACGCGTGGTCGAGCTCCGCCTCCATCCTGCGGTCCGGTTCACCCAACCTCAGCTAAGGAAGATGCTTCCATGGGTCTGATCAGGCTCCTGTTCCTCTCGGACACCCATCTGGGTTTCGACTATCCCTTCCAATCCCGGATCCGGCGCCGCAGGCGAGGAGAGGACTTCTTCGCCAACTTCAGGCGCGCGCTGCAGCCGGCATCCATGGGCCGGGTGGACGCCGTGATCCACGGGGGCGACCTCCTGTTCCGCAGCCGCGTCCCGGCCCGGCTCACCCCTCTGAAAGAGCTGGCAGACCGCGGAGTGCCCGTTTTCATCGTGCCGGGGAACCATGAGCGCTCCCGCCTCCCCTTCCGCCTCCTGGGCATACATCCCCGTCTTCACATTTTTGACTTCCCCCGCACCTTTCAACTGGATATCGACGGAGCCAAACTGGCGCTGGCCGGCTTTCCCTACGAGAGAGGGAACATACGCCGGCGTTTCCCGGAGGTGCTCGAGGCCACGGGCTGGCGGGATACCAGGGCGGGCTGCGAGGCGGTGCTCCTGTGCGTGCACCATTGTTTCGAGGGAGCGACCGTGGGCCCCTCGGATTATAAATTCCGGGATGCCGAAGACGTCATCCGCCTTCAAGATGTCCCTTCCGGGTTCCATGCGGTCCTGTCCGGCCATATCCACCGGCGACAGGCCCTGACCCGGGATCTCAGCGACCGCCCCCTGAGGACGCCCGTCCTCTATCCCGGTTCGATCGAGCGCACGTCCTTTGCCGAAAAAAAAGAGACCAAGGGATACCTGCTCCTGACGATAGGGAACGGCGGCGGGGGGTCTCCTCCCTCCCTGGATTGGCGATTCGAGGATCTGCCCGCCCGCCCTATGGTCCGCCTTCGCGTCCAGGCAGAGGCCATGGACAGCCGGGCCCTCGATCTTTCCCTCCGCCGCTCCGTCGCCCGGCTCGATCCCGACAGCATCGTGCAGCTGCAGATCAAGGGACCGGTCAGGAGCGAATGCCTCCCGCTGCTTCAGGCGGCTTATCTGCGGGAGATCTGCCCGCCGGACATGAATATCAACCTGGGGTTCTCGTCACGCTCTTCCAGGGGCCGGTGATGGCCAGGGTATAACCGATATTCTGCATGTTCAGGAACATGGTCGTCCGGTCCGGTGAGAAGCACACACCTGCCAGTTCGGAGTCATCCTTTATGTTGCGGGCGAAGGTATAGATGTCCCCCTGCGGCGTGATGCCCATCAGGTACTGCCGCCGGGGATTGTCCTCACAAACAAGCAGGTCTCCCCAGGGAGAGACCGTCATCTGATCGGGGTTGAAGAGGATCCGGCCGTCGTCGGGCTGGACAAAAAGCTGGAGTCGGCCGGGCGTGTCTTTTTCGCCCTCCAATCCCTCTTCCGGGCTGGGGACATAGCGCCAGACCTGCCCGGTCTTGGTGCGGCCGCCGTAGGTACAGGCGAAATACACGGCCCCGTTCCCGAAGGCGCACCCTTCTCCATTGGCAAACCGGGCGCCTCCTTTTTCATATCCCTGCAGGCGGAGGTCATTCTTTTTCCCGTCCACATCGTCCAGGTCGATCCATTCCACCGGCATGCCGGATCCGGGAGGGAAGAGATGTCCGCGCCAGTTCCGGGTGTCGAAGCCCGGTTTGCCGCGAACCGCCAGACACTGGAGCCGGCCGCCTGCGGCCAGGTCACCGGCCGTATCGGGCAGGAACCGGTACAGCATGGAATCGTTCTGGTCCTCGGTTAGATACACGGCATTGCTGCGGGGATCCAAAGCCGCGCCCTCGTGGATGAAGCGGCCCATGGCCTTAAGCGGCCTGGGTTTCTGAATTCCCTGTTCGGCGCCGGCCGCCACTTCGAAAGCATATCCATGGCGTTGGGAATAATGATAGCCCCGGTCCCGGAACTCCTCTTCGCAGGATATCCAGGTGCCCCATGGGGTCGACCCGCCGGAGCAGTTGGCCAGGGTCCCGCACAGGCTCAAGAACTGGCTCCGGAGCTCCTGGATTCGGGTGTCGAACACCAGGGTCGTCACTCCCCCCAGGCACTGGGCGCCGCTTCGCACACGGTCGTACATCTGGTTCCTGCGTACGCGTCTCAGCAGCTCGTTCGCATCCCCGAAGGCGCCCCGGTCAGGAGGGTATCCGGGCCATACCTCATGGTTCCGGAGGATGAGGGTCAGTCCGTCCGGGCCGGGGAAGGCTGCCATCCCGTCGGGGTTCCCCGGAACCTTGAAACCATCGCTCATGGCCTCGCGGGCCCGGGATATGATCCGGTAAGAAAAGCCTCTGGGGAGATCGATGATGCCCTGTGCGTCTCCGGCCAGCGGCCCGAATCCCATCTCCGGTTCCTGGGGCCGCATCCCGCCGGAAACCGCGGCAGAAGAAAGCCGGGGACGGAAGACCGCGAGCCCCAGGGCGGCCCTACCGACAGAGCCCAGGAACCGCCGGCGCGACACACTCCTCATCCAAGTTCCCCTTCCCGCTTGAGCCCGGATGGCTCACCCGGAGTGGATTATTCGATATCCTTCACGTTTTTCTTGAAGCTGAGGTCGAAGCCGTAGCCTATTCCAAACATATAGCGCATGCCTCCCAGCTCGACATCGATGCCGTACGGCGCCACCAGCCAGGGAACGACCTTGACCTCGCCGGTCAGGTAAAAGCCCTTGGGAAGATTGATGTCCAGCCCTGCGGCGAAGAGCAGCCTCTGGTCGCTTCCCTGCACCTTCTTGTCGACGAATTCGCTGTCGATCTGCTGATTGTAGAAATAGTACCCGATGCCCATCTTCAGGTAGGGGACCACGATTCCGAACCGGTACCACCCGTAGGCGGACATCTCCAGTCCATACATCTTCAGCGTGCTCATCTCTTCGTAGATCCCGATCGGAGCGCTCTGGTTGTAGCCTCCCTCGTAGGAAAACTCCACTGCCAGCTGGGTTCGCTCAGAGGTTATGCGGACGTAGGGTACGAAGATCCAACCGTTGCCGTACACGTCCCGCACGGTAGAATCAAAGATCGAATGCTGGCCCGTGCGCAGCCCCAGCTGGACTTGGGCCGCCGCGCTCCCGGCCGCGATCACTATCAGCAGAACAGCGAGTGTTGCTCTCTTCATTATCGTCCCCTATTGTTTGGTGGTGAATGCCGGCACACTTTCGTTGCCCTCTTCATCCACCGCGGTGATCTTGTACCCGTATGACTCCTGGGGTTCCAGCCCCCGCCTCTCGTAGATGAATGTACCGGGGCCCACTTCCGCCAGCAGCTCGAACGCCAGGTTCGGGCCGCCGACAGGGCGCTGGTAGATCCGGTAGCCTGTGACCAGGATGGTGTTGAGGGGATTTTTGTCCCATTCCAGCCGGTCCACGTACTGGTAGAAGAAGATGTAAAAGTTCTGGAGGCGGTTTGTCCGGAAGTTTTCCGGCGGATAGAATGCGATGGGCTCATGGGATATGGCCTCCGCCGCGTTCACCAACCCATAGCCATTCTTGGTGTCGGGATTGTCGGCCCGGCTGCCCGTCTGTCTCATGGCCTGCATAATCTCCAGGTTGGTCCATTCCGGCCGGGCCTGGAGGATGAGGGCTGCGGCGCCGGCAGCCAGGGGACAGGAGAAAGAGGTCCCCTGCACCAGGCCGTACGAATCCACGGCATCATGCAGCGCGGAAACGACCCGGTAGCCCTGGGCCATCACATCCGGCTTGATGCGGCCGTCGAAGGAAGGGCCGACAGAACTGAAATCCACTCGAGTCCCTGCGAAATTGGTCGCGCCCACGGCCAGCACAAACGCGCTGTCCGCCGGCGAGACCAGGGAATTGCCGGGATACGGCCGGTCTCCCTCGTTCCCGGCGGAATTCAGGATCAGGATTCCCCGGGCCGCAGCGATGTTGGCTCCCTGAGCGACGATGGTCGTTTCACCGTCCATGTCTTCCCAGGTGTAGCCTTCCTCGTCGTGCGTAAACGTGTAGAAGTAGCCCACGGAGCTGCTGATGATGTCCGCGCCGTACTCGTCGGCCCACTCGGCCCCTGCCACCCAGTGGTCTTCCTCGAGGTGGCGCTCCCAATCCGTGTTCTCCGTCTTCCCCAACATGAAGCTGGCGCTGTAGGCCGGTCCGATCAGCTTTCCGGGGTAATAGCCGGCCAGCGTGCTGAGTGTGGCTGTCCCGTGGTCGCCGTTCCCCATCTGGTCTTCCTCATCCGCCACGACGGGATCGTTGTTGACGAAATCCCATCTGGCCACGATGTCCAGGTGATCCAGCGCCTCGTGATCGAGAGTGTTGAATCCGTTGTCCAGCATGCAGATCAGCACACCCTGGCCGCTGTAGCCCATGTCGTGCATGGCCGGGACATTGAGGAGTTCCACCTGGTTGAGCGATTCACCGTAATCGAGGGCATGGAGGGCCTGGGTGCTGATCCGGGGGATCGATGGAGGCAGCGGTTCCGGGGGAGGCTCCCGCCAGGTGGAGGATCTCACCACATCGACCCGGCGGACGAACGGCAGGACAGCCAACTCGACCAGGTTCGTGCCCCTGGCCTCCGCGGATACTGCATTAAACCAGCGGGAGCGGTGCCGGATGCGGCGGACATAGGGGCGCAGAGTCTCCACATAGGGCTCGTAGACCGGGATGTCGTAAGTATCCACCAGGTCGTCCGGCCCGCGGTGACGCAGCCTGCGTTGACGGGCCCGAGGCCGGAGCGAGGCTTCCGCCTCCGCCAGCCTCCAGGGCTCACCCGGCCCTTTATCCGTAAAGAAGATCCAGACCGTCTGCGGGCTTTCTTCTCCCTGGACAAAGAGACGATCCAGAAGGCGTGGGGTCAACTTGTCCTCGGTCTGCAGGAATGTCAGAGAGGAAGAAAGGGTAAGCAGTGCCAAAAAACAGAGGATGGATTTGGTTGTGATTTTCATGGTTCACCTTTGTATACGTGTGACGCCGGGTTTCCGTTTTAACCTATCAACAATAGCAGATGACCGTTCTTTAGGCAATCCAGGCCGGGGTGGAATGGGGAAAGAAAGGGGGCGGTCCCGTGTTTGAGCGGACCGCCCCTGGGCCTCATCCAATAAAGGGTCGAGGTTGTTTTCTTCCTTCTTATATTTTTGTCGGTTTACACTCCGGGCAGGGGAAGTAAAACGAACTTTTTGATGGCTGGTCTCGTTTATACAGTCGAAACCGGAAAGAGAGAGGAGAGAGGTATGTTCAAAAACTATTTCCTGACAGCGCTGAGGAACATCCGGAAACACAAGGGATATTCCTTCATCAACATCGCCGGCCTGGCCATCGGCATGGCCTGCTGCATCCTGATCATCATCTTCATCATGACGGAGATGAGCTACGACAAGTTCCACACCAAGGCCGACCGGATCTACCGGCTGGCGATCGACGCCACTCTCGGGGAGCGGATCATCAACATGCCGGTGAGCAACAATCCTGCGGGTCCGACCCTGGTCAGGGACTACCCGGAGGTCGAAAACGCGGTCCGCCTCAATTCCTGGAGGGCCCGGACCTCCCTGACCTATCAAGGGCTCCAGTTCTATGAGGACAGGATCTTCTATGCCGACCAGTCCTTCTTCTCCGTGTTCAGCTTCCCCCTGATCCGGGGTGACGCGGAGACGGCGCTCCTGACGGCCAACTCCATGGTGATCACGGAGAGTGCGGCCGGAAAATATTTCGGGATGGAAGACCCTATGGGCAAGGTGCTGAAGGTCAACAACCAGGTAGACTACACGGTGACCGGCGTGTGCCGGGATGCTCCCCAGAACTCCCACTTCCATTTCGACATGCTGGCCTCCTTCGAGACCCTGCTGGCACAGAACCGGCGGATGGCCGACATCTGGCTCAATTTCAACAATTACGTCTATCTCCTCCTCAGAGAAGACACGGATCCGGCCTCTCTGGAGGCCAAGTTCCCGGCCCTGGTCGAGCAGTACATGGGCAAAGATCTCAAGGCCATCGGGGGGACCATCGGATTCTATCTCCAACCCTTGAGGGACATCTACCTCCACTCCCACCTGGAGGGCGAACTCGAGGGGAACGGGAACATCCTCTATGTCTATATATTCGCGGCTATAGCCCTGTTCATCCTGATCATCGCCTGCATCAACTTCATGAACCTGGCCACGGCCCGCTCGGCCACACGGGCCCGTGAGGTCAGTATGCGCAAGGTGGCCGGAGCACACAAGGGCGCCTTGATCGCCCAGTTCCTGGGGGAGACGGTTCTGTTCAGCCTGATCGCACTAGGGATCGCGCTGGTGCTGGTGTGGCAGGCCCTCCCCTATTTCAGTGCCATCTCCGGCATCGAGATGAAGATCCGGCCCGAGCTCCTTCCCTGGCTGATCCCCACGTTTTTCGGCTTGATCCTCTTCGTAGGCTTGGCCGCCGGGAGCTATCCGGCCCTATATCTCTCATCGTTCGAACCGGCCACGGTACTGAAAGGATCCTTCAAGCCAGGAAAGGCCGGCTCCCGCTTCCGCGGTATCCTGGTCGTCGGCCAGTTCATCGTCTCCATCGCGCTCATCATCGGGACCTCCCTCGTCCTCAATCAGCTCCGTTACATGAAAAAAAAGGAGTTGGGATTCGACAAATCCCATGTCCTGGTAACCCAGGTCCGGGGCCGGGAGATGCTCCAGGCCCTGGATTCCATCAAGGCCCAGCTCAAACAGGTCCCCGGCGTGCTGGCCGTGACATCCTCGTCCATCGTCCCGGGCGGGCAGCCGAACATCAGTGTCTTCCGGCCCGAAGGATTCGCAGACGACGAGACCCAGATCATGGAGCAGTTTCGGGTCGATGAAGATTTTTTTCCGACCCTGGGAATCGAGGTCGTGCAGGGGCGCAACTTCTCCAAGGAGTTCAGCACGGACCCGGAACAGTCGGTCATCATCAACCAGACCGCTGCACAGAAGTTCGGCTGGGAGGACCCTATCGGCAAGACCATCCGTGTCCCCGACGACATCAACTCTGAGAACGAGATGGTGTTCGCATCACGCACTGTCGTAGGAGTCATCGCGGATTTTCACCTGGCATCGCTGCACACGGTGATCGCACCCCTGATCGTGGAAAACAGTCCCGGAGGGAGCCTTTCTCTTAAGCTGAGTCCCGAGAACACCTCCGCCACGCTGGGCCGGCTCAAGGACCTGTGGGGAACCATCGACCCGGGCCGGCCGCTGGATTACTTTTTCCTGGATGAGTCCTTCGACGCGCAGTACCAGGCAGAGGAACGGCTGAGCGGAATCTTTTCGTCCTTCACGGTATTCGCGATCTTCATCGCCTGCCTCGGCCTCTTCGGCATGGCCTCGTACATGGCGGAACGGCGCACCAAGGAGATCGGGATCCGGAAGGTGTTGGGGGCCTCGATTCCCGGAGTCGTGGCCCTGCTTGCCCGCGATTTCGTCAAGCTGGTCCTGATCGCCAACCTGGTAGCCTGGCCCCTCGCCTACTTCGCCATGAACAAATGGATGCAGAACTTTGCCTACCGTGTGGGGATCGCCCCCTGGATCTTCCTCCTTACGGGGCTGGCAGCCATGGCGATCGCCCTGCTCACGGTCAGCTTCCAGTCCATCCGGGCCGCCCTCTCCGACCCCGTGCGGGCGATCAAGTACGAGTGAAAGAAAGGGACAATTTAATGGGACTGTCCCGTTCTTAAATTGTTTCTTTCCCCTTTTTTTCATATCATAGCGGCAGGGAAACGGAATGTCGGCTGCCCGCAGAGCACGAAGAAGATGGATCGGGGCCGCGCTGCCCTTAGGTACCCTGGTCCTCCTTTTATCGTTCTCCCAGGCCTTCGCTCAGAATCCGTACACGGAGCTAAACAGGCTCTACTCGGCCAAACGGTTTTTCGAGCTGAGAGACACTCTTTTGGAGATGGAGGGCGAGAACTCCCCCGAGCTCAGTTTTTATCGAGGCGCGGTCGACAACATCTTCAATCGGCTTCCCTCGTCTATCACCCACCTCCTGAGTTATCTGGAGAAGACAGGGGGCTCACAACCGGCTGCTCAGGTCAGGGAGTGTTACAAACTCCTGGCCGACAGCTACCGCAAGTCGTTCCAGTACGAGCGCGCCGCCGAGATCAACGAAAAGATTCTCTTCCTGTTCCGGAACGAGCTGGACGAAGAAGACAAAGCCGATCACGAAAACGAGTTCCGGCTCTGGGATGCTCTGAAAGACATCCCGGCCCAATCCGCCGATTTTGCCGGCGACACGGCCGTGCGCATGCAGGGATCGCAGGTCCCCATGACGATCAACGGGTTCGAGATCGCTCTCACCTATGATACGGGTGCAGATCTCTCCGTCCTGATCGCCTCCCTGGCAGAGAAATTCGGAGTGAGGGTCATCGACGTCCCGATCAAGGTGGGGACCATCACGGGAGAAAAGATCGATGCCAGCGTCGGGGTGGCGGCAGAGGTAAGGATCGGAAATATGACCGTGCGGCATGCCCTTTTCCTTGTGATGAAGGACGAGTACTTCTATATCCCGGAGATGAAACGCCAGATCCGGGGTGTGCTGGGATTCCCTGTGCTGGCGGCCATGCGGGAAGTGACCTTCTCTCGGGAGGGAGAGCTCATCATCCCGGCATCACCTCGGGCACGGGGCGAGCAGAATCTTGCCCTGGACGGTTTCAAGCCGCTCATCGAGGGGCACTATGCCGGGAAGCGGCTTACCTTTGTCCTGGACACGGGAGCCAACCGGTCAGACCTGTGGCCGCCCTTTTTCTCCGCCTTCAGGGACGAAGTAAAGGACCTGGGCGAGCTGCGGACGGAACGGTTTCGCGGCGCGGGCAGCCGGAGGGAGGTCCAGGCCTACAGCCTCAGGAATCTCGTTCTTCAAGTCTCCGGCAAAGAGGTCACTTTTCCCAGGATCCCGGTCTTCACCGAATACACCACCGAAAACAGCCGCTTCTTCTACGGGAACCTGGGCCAGGACCTGGTCCGGATGTTCCAGAGAATGACCATCAATTTCGAGTCCATGTGCGTGGTGTTTGATCGGAGATAAGCTCAACGTGCAGTTCGCACCCCTCGTCCAGTTCCTTCAGATAGTAATACCGTCCCTTATCTATGCAGTAGAGGCGCACTCCGGATCCCATCATCTGCTCCGTAAAACCCGGCTCCCGTACCTGGGGCAGGTAGGCCCTGGTGAGCAGTTCCCCTTTCAGATCCAGGACCAGGAACTCATCACGGGCTTCCCTGCCCTCGAAGGTCTTGACATAGATCCTGTCGCCGGCGATCACCAAGTCCCGGATGGCCGGAAATGAATCCGGATACTTCAGCCGGGTTCGGGTCTTGAACTGCTCCCAGTTTTCCTCCTGGATGTTCATCATGGGATCTTCTTTCAAGAGCTGTTCGTAGAACCGGCGATCGGCGCGGGTCACGGGCTTCTTGGTGTATTCTCTGCGGATTTCCCGGATCTTTCTCCCGTCCGTGCCGTACACATCGATCACGAATCCCTCAGGGCTCCTCTCCACGAACAGGTTGTTCTTATACACCTGAAAATGTATGGAATCCGGGATCATGTCCAGCTGATCGCGCTGCCCCGCAAAAGGCTGGCGGTACAGCTCACGGAGCTCGTCGGTCTCGCCGTCCAGGAACTGGATCGAGGAATGCTGCGTCGTGTCATCCGTATCGCCCCCGATACGCAAACGTACGGCATAACCTTCGCCCCAAGGTGAGATCTGGGTGAAATGAGGCTGGCGGATTTTTTCCCGGATCAGCTCTCCGCTCCTGGCATACACAACCAGCTTGTTGGCGCTGTCGATGATCGCTTGCGCTTGTGTGATACGGAGCGTATTGGACAGCCAGGGCGTTATCTCCACCTCCCCAGGCCCCTGACCCTCCCGGCCAAAACGCCTTTTCAGGCTCAGGGAGCCGAGGTCGAAAACATAGACGGTGGCCCCCTCCAGGACAAAAACCTCGGTGCCCGAGACCTGGAAGCCGTCGGGCTCCAGGATAT